>MEGM01000192.1 GCA_001725505.1 Rubrivivax sp. SCN 70-15
CAGACTTACGACCAGGGGTACTTGGTCCACATCGTCGGTGCCGACCTCGGGCGCAACCTGCTGATCGGCGCGCTGCTCGCAGTGGTGATGCTGTTCTGGGTGCTGGGGGCCGGGCGCGGTATCGTCGTGTTGGCCTTCAGCATCCCGCTGTCGCTGGCCATCGGCATCGCCGCTTTGCACGCCCTTGGTCAGAGCCTGAACCTGATGACCTTCGGCGCCTTGACGGTGGCTGTCGGTCTGCTCGCCGACGACGCCATCATCGTGCTCGAGAGCATCTACCACCGCTGGGAAGCGGGCGACGGGCATTGGCAGGGGATCTGGTCGGGCGTGCGCAGCATCGTGATACCCGATGTCACCGGCACGCTGACCAACGTAGCGATCTACGTGCCGCTTCTGTTTGTCGGCGGCCTCGTCGGCCTGTTCTTCGTTCCCTTCTCGCTGGCGATGATCCTGGCGCTGCTGGCGTCGCTGCTCGTTTCGCTCACGCTCATTCCGCTCGGCCTGGGATTTCTCGGGGCGCGCCCCGGCGCTGGCACGAGCAGCGGGCAGCGTCTGGTGCATAGGCTGCAACGCATCAACGAGCACCTCTTCGACTGGGTCGTGCGCGCACCCCGCACAAGCCTGGCCATCACCTTCGCGGTGCTGGCGATCAGCCTGGCCGGGCTGGTGCTGGTGCCGATCAACTTCCTGCCGCTGCCCAACGAAGGCGCGTTGCTGGAGTCGTTCACGCTGCCGCCGGGAGCCTCGCTGCTCGACACCCGCGCGGCCGTCAAGAAGATCTCAGAACGCCTGCTGCGCGATCCGGCAGTGGCCCATGTCTATGCACGCATCGGCTCGTCGTCGTCCACCACCTACACGGAACCGGCCTATGCGGGCGAGATCCAGGTGGCGCTGGCGCCGGGGGTGAGCGTAAGCGCGCTCGACGCCATCGGCCAGCGCATCAAGCGCGAATCGCAGCGGCCGGGCGTGCAGGTCGCGGTCGGCACGCCGACCCTCGAGCGTGTCGGCGAGAGCCTGTCGGGCCTGCCGCAGCCTTTCGTGATCCACGTCTTCGGGGCCGAGGTGCCCGAGCTGCGCCGCATCGCCGACGAAATCACGGCAAAGCTGCGCGGCATCTCCGCCCTGGCCGATGTCTTCAACAACGACGGCTACCCGGTCACGCAGCTGCAGATCGAGCCGCGCAGCGAGGCGCTCGCCGTGCACGGCCTGACCCCTGCCGCGCTCTACGCCCAGCTCCAGCCGCTGATCGATGGCCGGGTGATCAGCCGCGTGCCGCAGGGCAATGTCGCGCTCGCCCTGTACGTGCGCCTGGCCGACGCGCCGCAGCACTCGGTCGAACGGCTTGCCGCCTTGCCGATTCGCATTGGCGACGGCGGCTGGACGCCGCTGGGCGAGCTCGCCACGCTGCAACTGGTGCCCACGCCGAACCAGATCCGCCACATCGCCGGCGCGCGCGCGCTCGACATCCTGGCCACGCCCACCGGCCCGCTCGGCAGCACCGAGACGGCGGCGCGCAAGGCCCTGGACGGCATGAAGCTGCCGCCCGGCTACCGCATCGCCTTCGGCGGACTCGCCGCCGAACTCGAGCAGGCGGCGATCGGACTGGTGCTGGCCACGCTGGCGGCCTTCGCGATCATGGTCGGCATCCTGCTGCTGCAGTTCGACGGGCTGCTCATCCCCGGGATCCTGCTGCTGGAGATTCCGCTCGCGCTCACCGGAGGCACGGTGGCGCTGGTCCTGAGCGGCGTGGGCCTGAACGCCACCGGCATGATCGGCTTCCTGACTCTGGTGGGCATCGGGCTGCGCCACTCCATCGTCCTTCTCGACCGCGCACGCGCCAACGAGAACGCTGGCATGGCCGTCGAGCAGGCGGTGCGCGAGGCGATCCAGGTGCGCTTTCGGCCCATCGTGCTGACCGCGGTGACCGCGATCCTGGGCATGTTGCCGACCGCGCTCGGCCTGGGCCAGGGCGCCGCGCCCGAGCAAGGCCTGGCGGTGGTGATTCTCGGCGGCCTCGTCTGGAGCGCGCTGCGCTCGACCAACCTGATCCCGGCGCTGTACCTGCACTGGCGGCGCAAACAACTCGCCCGCCTGGCGCTGGCGGAGGAAGCGGCATGAGGGCGTGGCGCATCGCCCGAGACCTGCGCGCTGCCGCCGGGCCGGCCCTGTGCGCCACGCTCTTCGCCTGCGCCGACTATGCGCCCCAGCCCTTGCCGGGCGGGGTGGCGTGGAACGACCAGGCTCGCCTGCGCACGGACGCGCGCCAGATCGCATTGCCTGCGCTGGCTTCCCAGCACGTCGACCTGGATGCGCCGCTGACCCTGCAAGGTGTCGCCGCGCTGGCCGTACTCAACGATCCGCGTCTGCAGGCCGTTCGCGATCGGGCCGGCGTGGCAAGAGCGCAGGCCTTTGCCGCCGGCCTGCTGCCGGATCCGAGCTTCAGCGCGTCGCGCGAGTTTGCACAAGGCAATCCCAGTGGCGCCACGAGCGCGGCCTACAAGCTCGGGCTGCAGTTCGACCTGGGGAGCCTGATCACGCGCGCGGCAGCCGAGTCGGCGGCACGCGCTCGGCTCGAGCAAGTCGACCTCCAGATTCTCTGGCAGGAATGGCAGACGGCCGCTGCGGCCGAAGCTGACTACGTGACGCTGGTCGGGCTGCGCGAACGCGACGCACTGCTGCACGAGCAACTCGGGGCCTCGCGGGAGCGCCTGCAACGCGACCGCGCTGCGCAGGCCGCGGGCATCGAGACGCGCAGCGCCCCGGATGCCGACCTCGTCGAAGTGCAGGCGCTGCAAGGACTGCTCGCCGACGATGCCCGCAAGAGCTCATCCGCGCTGGCCTCGCTCGACGCCTTGCTCGGGCTGCGGCCGGGTACTGCGCTGCAGCTGGCGGGGCAGCCGCGCCTCGACCCCGCCGCGGTGCTCGCTGCAGCGAACGCTGTTGACCGCCTGGGTGCGATCCGTCCCGATCTGAGGGCGCTGCGTGCGGGCTACGCCAGCCAGGAGCAGAAACTGCGCAAGGCGGTGCTGGCTCAGTTTCCGTCGGTCGGCATCGGTCTCTCGCGCGCACGCGACACCTCGGACGTGAACACCGTCGGTTTCGGCATCCACTTCAACCTGCCGCTGCTCGATGGCAGCCGGGGCGCCATCGCCGTACAGACCGCCACGCGCGAGCAACTGCATAACGAGTACGTGCTGCGGCTGAGGCAGGCGCGCGCCGACGTAGAGCAACTGCTGGACGACATCAGGCTGCTGCAGCGCCAGCGCCAGGCCCTGCATTCCGCGCTGCCACCCCTGCAGGCCGCCGCGCAGGCCGCTGACGGGTCGCTGCGACGCGGCGACATGACTCTGCTGCGGGCTCAGGCGCAGCGCCGTGCTTGGCTCGATCAACGCATGGCGTTGCAGATCAATGCTCAGCAGCTGGCCCAGCAGACCGTGGCGCTGCAATTGCTGACGGGAAGCGGCGTGTTCGAGCCGGCCATTCGACACTGACCAGACTGCCGCAAATGGCCTGGGTCCGTTTCGCCGGGCCGCGGATCCCGGGCGAACCAGGCCCGCCAGTTCCAATGCGCTTGAATGTCCAGGCATGCCATTGACTTCCCTCCAACAGATGGAAGCCACTCGCGATGCCTGCAGATCAACGCCGCCGGGTGCGCCCTAAACTGCGCCCCATGACGTCGCCAGCACCGTCGCCGTTGGGCTCCGAGCCGGCCGCGCTGATCGCGCGCCGGGTCTCGATCATCGTCGGCACGCGCGACGCCGCGCTGCGCCCGCACGTGATGCGTGCCGCGGGCTGCAGGCTGTCGGACGACCGCCGGCGTCTGCTGCTGCTGATGCCGGCGCTGCGCGGTGCCGAGGTACTGGCCGACCTGCGCGCCAACCGGCAGGTGGCGGTCGTCTTCAGCGAACCGACGACCCACCGAACGCTGCAGGTCAAGGGCCACGATGCCGTGGTCGGCGACGCGACGGAAGAGGAGCTGGGGCTGGCAGCGCCCTACCACGTCCGCCTGGCCGACGAACTGGCGCAGCTGGGCTTCGGCGCGTCCGTGACCGCGAGCCTGCTCGGGCGCGACGAGCCGCTGGCCGCGATCCGCTTCACGATCGCCGAGGCCTTCGAGCAGACGCCCGGGCCGGCGGCCGGCGAGCGCCTCGCGCCGACGCGAGGCTGACGCGATGGCCGGCGCGGCGCTCGACCTCGACGCCATCCGCCCCTGCCTGGAGGGCGCGATCCCCGTCGTGATGGCCACCTGCGACCTCGACGGCACGCCCAACGTCACCTACATCTCGCAGGCCGAATATGTCGACGCGCGCCGCCTCGCGCTGTCGTTCCAGTTCTTCAACAAGACGCGGCGCAACGTGCTCGCCAACCCCGTGGCCGAGCTGCTCGTCGTGCACCCGGGCAACGGTGCGCTCTACCGGATCGCGGCACGCTACCTGCACACCGAGACCGAAGGCGCGCTGTTCGAGCGCATCAAGGCCAAACTCTCCGGCATCGCGTCGCACACCGGAATGAGCGGCGTCTTCCGCCTGCGCGGCGCCGATGTCTATGCCGTCGAGCGCGTCGCCGCGGTGGGCACACCGCCGCCCCAACCGGCGCCGGCGGGACCGTCCCGGCTGTCGGCGCTGCGGCGTTGCGCGCAGGCGGTGGCCGATGCGTCCGACCTCGACAACCTGGTCGAGCGGCTGCTCGACGGCGTGGTCGCGCACTTCGGCGTCCGCCACGCGATGCTGCTGATGCTGGACGCGGCCGGCAACCGGCTGTACACGGTGGCCAGCCGAGGCTACGGGCGCTCGGGCGCGGGTTCCGAGATCCCGCTCGGCGAAGGCGTGGTCGGCGTCGCGGCACGGACCGGCTCGCCGATCCGCATCAACCACGCCACGGTCGAATACGCCTACGGCCGCGCGATGCGCGAGGGGCTGTCCGGCAGGCTGCTCGAGCGCGAGATCCCGCTGCCCGGGTTGGCCGAGCCCGGCAGCCAGCTCGCGGTGCCGATGGCCAGCGCCGGCCAGCTGCTGGGCGTGCTCTTCGTCGAGAGCGCGCAGGACATGCACTTCTCCTGGGACGACGAGGACGCGCTCGTCACGCTGGGGGCGCAGTTTGCGGCGCTGGCGCGCGGCTTCATCCAGTGTGCCGAGGTGCCGGACGACGAGGAGGCGGCGCCGGCTGCGCCGGTGCACGACGCATCCGTCGCCGGCAGCGCAGCACTGCGCGTGCGCCACTACGAGGCCGACGACAGCGTCTTCCTCGATGACGACTACCTGATCAAGGGCGTCGCCGGCGCCGTGCTGTGGAAGCTGCTGTCCGACCACGCGCGCGACGGCCGCACCGAGTTCAGCAACCGCGAACTGAGGCTCGCACCCGAGATCCGACTGCCCGAGATCGGCGACAACCTCGAGGCACGACTGGTGCTGCTGACGCGGCGCCTGGTCGACCTCCAGGCGCCGGTGCGGCTGGAGAAGACCGGCCGCGGCCGCTTCCGGCTTTGCGTGACGCGGCGGCTGCAGCTGGTGCCGGTGCCGCGCGCCTGAGGCGGCTCAGGCCCTCATCATCCCCGGCGCCACCGGCAGGCCCAGCGCGCGCAGCAGCCGCGCATGCTGGTCCTGGTCGAGCGTGGCACGCGCGATCTCCAGCACATGGGCAAAGGGCTCGGGCGGCATCTCGTGGCGCATGCCGTCCAGCATCGCGGCGCGCTCGCCGGCGTGCAGCGCGGGGATGAACCAGTGCAGTGCCTCGGCCATCGCCGCCGGCGGGATCGAGGCCACGATGGCCTGCTCGATGGCCTGCAGTTCGGCGTCGCCGTAGGCGGCCCACAGCAGCGCGTTGTGCGCCGTCTCCTCGACGTGCATGTGCTGGAAGTTGTCCGCGACGAAGAGCGCCAGCGCGCGGTACAGCCGGCCCAGGGCGGCGGCGCGGGCGATGCCCAGGCTGTCGGCGACCAGGCCCGCGAGGTCGCGCAGATCGGCGATCGCCTCCGCGTGATGCACGTGCTCGGCCGCGACGCGCGCCGCGCTGCCGGCACGCGCGCGCTCCAGCGCCGGGTGGACGAATTCGTTCTCGTCCTTCAGGTGCAGCTCGCACAGCTCGAGCAGGCGGCCGAGCTGGGCCAGCGCGCCGGCCACCTCGTCGGCCGCGGTGGGGTCGGTGGCCCCGACGCGGGTGAGCGTGCGGCTCATCATCAGGCGCAAGGCCTTGTGGATGCCGGCGTAGAGGTCGTAGCGCCCGGCGCCGGCCGCAGCGTGCAGCTTGTCGGCGTCGGCGCTGGCATCGGGGTTGGTGGGGGTGGTGGTGTCCATGGTCCTCCTCGTGGGTTGCAACGCCGGCGCGAGACGGGAGGCCGGTGTCGTGAGGCGACTTTAGGAAGCCGAGCGCGCCGCCGCTCGTAAGAATTCCGTCACGCGACCTTAAGGATTTCTTCACTTCGCCCGGGGCGGCGCCGGGGCGTGCGAACGCCGGTACCCGCGGCGCGCGTACAGTGCGGCGATCCTGCCGGCCCGCCCCATGCGTGACGTTCTCCGCACTGCCGCCTCGAACCTCGCCGCCGCCCGCCGTGGCGCCGCGCACGGCGCGGTGCTCGCCGCCGCGGCGTTGCTGGCGGCCTGCGCGAGCGGCCCACCGTCGCGACCCGGGCGCGACGGCCCGGGCGCGAACCCGCCCGCCGACCTGGCGCAACGCCCCGATGCCGAGCCGCGCGTCGAGCCGCTGCGCAGCGGCGGACCGAACAAGCCGTACGAGGTCATGGGCCGGCGCTACGTCCCGGTCACCGACGACCGGCCGATGCGCGAGACCGGCCTCGCGTCCTGGTACGGGCGCAAGTTCGATGGCCTGCCCACGTCCAGCGGCGAGCGCTACGACATGTACGCGATGACGGCCGCGCACAAGACGATGCCGATCCCGAGCTACGCGCGCGTGCGCAACCCGGCGAACGGACGCGAGGTCATCGTGCGCGTCAACGACCGCGGCCCGTTCGCGCCCGGCCGCATCATCGACCTCAGCTACGCCGCCGCGCTCAAGCTCGGCCTGCTCGGCGGCGTCGCGCCGGTGGAGGTCGAGCGGCTGACCAACGACGAGATCCGCGCCGGCACCTGGCGCCGCGACGCCGCACCGCCGGCCACGTCGCCCTCACCCACGCCCGCGCCCGCGCCCGCGCCCGAAGACGACCCGCTGATGGCG
>MEGM01000193.1 GCA_001725505.1 Rubrivivax sp. SCN 70-15
CCGGGCCGCTGCCGAAGCCGCTGCGAAGGCCGCGGCCGAGGCCGCGCAGGCCAAGCCCGCTGGCGAGGCCGTCGCCGAGGCGCCCGCGCCCGCCCCGGTCGAGCCCCCCAAGCCTGCCGAGCCGGCCAAGCCGGTGCTGCGCGTCGTCAAGGCGGCCGACAAGGCGGCCGAAGAGGCGGCCAAGTCCGAGGACCTGGCACGCCGGCGCAAGGCCGCCGAGGCCGAGGCCGCGGCGATCCGCGCGATGATGGCCGCGCCGAAGAAGACGCTGGTCGCGAAGAAGCCCGAGCCGCCCAAGCCCGAGGCCGCGAAGGAAGCGATCAAGGGCACGATCCACAAGCCCAAGGCGGTGCCGGGGCCGACGATGCGGCGAAGAAGCGCGCGGCGCTGAAGACGCGCGGTGACTCCGGCGGCGCGCGCGCCGGCTGGCGTGCGCCGCGCGGTGGCGCCCGGCGCGGCGAACGCGCCGATGGCGGCACGAGCTACACGCCGGCGCCCGAGCAGCAGGTGCAGGAAGTGCACGTGCCGGAGACGATCAGCGTCGCCGACCTCGCGCACAAGATGAGCGTGAAGGCGAGCGAGGTCATCAAGCAGCTGATGAAGCTCGGCCAGATGGTCACGATCAACCAGCAGCTCGACCAGGAGACGGCGATGATCGTCGTCGAGGAGATGGGCCACAAGGCGCTGGCCGCGAAGCTCGACGACCCGGAGGCCTTCACCGAGGAAGAGACCGCCGCGCACGACCAGGCCGAGGCGCTGCCGCGCGCGCCGGTCGTCACCGTGATGGGCCACGTCGACCACGGCAAGACCTCGCTGCTCGACTACACCCGCCGTGCGCGCGTCGCCGCGGGCGAGGCCGGTGGCATCACGCAGCACATCGGCGCGTACCACGTCGAGACGCCGCGCGGGATGATCACCTTCCTCGACACCCCGGGCCACGCCGCGTTCACCGCGATGCGCGCGCGCGGCGCGCAGGCGACGGACCTCGTGATCCTGGTCGTCGCCGCCGACGACGGCGTGATGCCGCAGACCAAGGAGGCGATCCACCATGCGAAGGCCGCCGAGGTGCCGATCGTGGTCGCGATCAACAAGATCGACAAGCCCGACGCCAACCTCGAGCGCGTGCGTAGCGAGCTGGTCGCCGAAGGCGTGGTGCCGGAAGAGTTCGGTGGCGACGCCCCGTTCGTCCAGGTGTCGGCCAAGACCGGCCAGGGCATCGACGGGCTGCTCGAGCAGGTGCTGCTCCAGGCCGAGGTGCTCGAGCTGAAGGCGCCGGCCGAGGCCGCCGCGCGCGGCCTCGTGATCGAGGCGCGCCTCGACAAGGGCCGCGGCCCGGTCGCCACGGTGCTGGTGCAGAGCGGGACGCTGAAGAAGGGCGACGTCGTTCTCGCCGGCAGCAGCTACGGCCGCGTGCGTGCGATGCTCGACGAGGACGGCCGGGCGACCGAATCGGCGGGGCCGTCGATCCCGGTCGAGATCCAGGGCCTGACCGAGGTGCCGCAGGCCGGCGACGAGTTCATGGTGCTGTCCGACGAGCGCCGCGCGCGCGAGATCGCGACCTTCCGCCAGGGCAAGTACCGCGACGTCAAGCTCGCCCGCCAGCAGGCCGCGAAGCTCGAGAACATGTTCGAGCAGATGGGCGAGGGCGCGCAGACGCTGTCGCTGATCGTCAAGGCCGACGTCCAGGGTTCGCAGGAAGCGCTCGCGCAGAGCCTGCTCAAGCTCACGACGCCCGAGGTCAAGGTCCAGATCGTCCACGCGGCGGTCGGCGGCATCAGCGAGTCCGACATCAACCTGGCGATCGCGTCCAAGGCCGTCATCATCGGCTTCAACACGCGCGCCGATGCCGGTGCGCGCAAGCTGGCCGAGAACAACGGTGTCGATATCCGCTACTACAACATCATCTACGACGCGGTCGACGACGTGAAGGCGGCGATGACCGGCATGCTGGCGCCGGAACAGCGCGAAGAGACCATCGGGACGGCGGAGATCCGCACCGTGTTCGTGGCCAGCAAGATCGGCACCGTGGCCGGCTGCATGGTCACCGCCGGGGTCGTGCGCCGCAATGCGCGCTTCCGGCTGCTGCGCGACAACGTCGTCGTCTACACCGGCGAGATCGAGTCGGTGAAGCGGATGAAGGACGACGTGCGCGAAGTCGCCGAGGGCTTCGAGTGCGGCATCAAGCTGAAGAACTACAACGACATCAAGGAAGGCGACCAGCTGGAAGTCTTCGAGGTGAAGGAAGTGGCACGCACCCTGTAAGAGCGGGCGACGTGCCACCCGCGACGACCCCGCCCCGGCGGGGTTCGTCGCTTCAGGGGCCACCGATGCGACACAAGAAAGCCACCGTCAACCGCAGTTTCCGCGTCGCCGACCAGATCCAGCGCGACGTGGCCGAACTCATCCGCGACCTGAAGGATCCGCGCATCGGCATGGTCACGATCAACAGCGTCGAGGTCTCGCCCGACTATGCGCACGCGCAGGTGTATTTCTCGGTGCTGGTGGGTGATGCCGACGAGACCGCGCTGGCGCTGAACGAGGCCGCCGGCTTCCTGCGCAACGGCCTGTTCAAGCGGCTGTCGATCCACACCGTGCCGACGCTGCACTTCCATTTCGACAAGACGACCGAGCGCGCCGCGGACCTGTCCGCGCTGATCGCGCGCGCCAACGCGACGCGGGCGAAGGACGACTAGTGGCCACGCGCACGCCCCGCCGCGCGCTGCATGGCGTGCTCCTGCTCGACAAGCCGATCGGCTGGACGAGCAACGACGCCCTGCAGAAGTCCAAGGGCCTGCTGCGCGCCGAGAAGGGCGGCCATACCGGCACGCTGGACCCGCTGGCCACGGGGCTGCTGCCGCTGTGCTTCGGCGCCGCCACCAAGTTCAGCCAGGCCAGCCTGGACGCCGACAAGGCCTACCGTGCGACGCTGCGGCTGGGCCAGCGCACGAATACCGGCGACCGCGAAGGTGGCGTCATTGAAGAGCACGCCGTCGACGTCGACCGCGCCGCGATCGAAGCCGCCATTGCCCGCTTCACGGGCGAGATCGAACAGCGGCCGCCGATGCACTCGGCGCTGAAGCACCAGGGCCGTGCGCTGTACGACTACGCGCGCGCAGGCATCGAGGTCGAGCGCCCGCTGCGCCGCGTCACGATTCACGCCATCGACATCGTCGACTGGCAGTCTCCGACGCTCGTGATCGACGTCCATTGCAGCAAGGGCACCTACATCCGCACGCTGGCGGAGGACGTCGGCCGCTCTCTGGGCTGCGGCGCGCACCTGTCGGCGCTGCGCCGCACCGGCAGCGGGCCGCTGACGGTCGAGAACGCGATCACGATCGAGGCGCTCGAAGCGCTGGGCGAGGACGAACGCCGGGCGCTGCTGCGGCCGGTGGACGCGCTGCTCGCCGGTTGGCCCTCGGTTTGCTTGCCCGACGACGAGGCCGGCCGCTTCCTCACCGGGCTGCGCCGCCGCGTGGCGCTGGCCGACGCGCCCGCCGTGCGCGTCTACGGCTCGAACGCGACGGCCTTCCTCGGCAGCGCCCACATCACAGCCGGCGAACTGATCGCCGACCGGCTCCTCAGTCCTCTCGAAGTCCAGGCAAATATGAACCAACCCCCACGCTCGCAATGCTCGCTGTCCCCCGAGGAGGCCACGGTCTCCTTCGGGGCGGCCCGGCAGGAGGCCGCATGACCAAGCAAATCCGAAACATCGCCATCATCGCCCACGTCGACCATGGCAAGACCACGCTGGTCGACCAGCTGCTGCGCCAGAGCGGCACCTTCCGCGAGAACGAGAAGGTCGCCGAACGCGTGATGGACAGCAACGACATCGAGCGCGAGCGCGGCATCACGATCCTGGCGAAGAACTGCGCCGTCACCTGGCAGGGCACGCACATCAACATTGTCGACACCCCGGGCCACGCCGACTTCGGCGGCGAGGTCGAGCGCGCGCTGTCCATGGTCGACGGCGTCGTGCTGCTGATCGACGCCCAGGAAGGCCCGATGCCGCAGACCCGCTTCGTCACGAAGAAGGCGCTCGCACTGGGCCTGAAGCCGATCGTCGTCGTGAACAAGGTCGACAAGCCCGGCTCGCGGCCGGACTACGTCATCAACGCCGCCTTCGAGCTCTTCGACAAGCTCGGCGCGACCGAGGACCAGCTCGACTTCCCGGTCGTCTACGCGTCGGGGCTGAACGGCTGGGCCTCGCTCACCGAAGGCAAGCCGGGCGAGCCGTGGGGCGAGAGCATGGCACCGCTGTTCGACACCGTGCTCAGGCACGTGCCCGCGCACGAGGGTTCGCCGGACGCGCCCTTGCAGCTGCAGATCTCGTCGCTGGACTACTCGACCTTCGTCGGCCGCATCGGCGTCGGCCGCGTCACCGCCGGCACGCTCAAGCCGATGATGGACGTGCTCGTCTGCGAAGGCACGCCGGACGAGGGCGGCAAGAGCTTCAAGGGCCGCATCAACCAGGTGCTGACCTTCGAAGGCCTGGAGCGCGTGCAGGCCACCGAGGCCGGCCCGGGCGACATCGTGCTCGTCAACGGCATCGAGAACATCGGCATCGGCGTCACGATCACCGACCCGCTGAACCCGCAGCCGCTGCCGATGCTGCACGTCGACGAGCCGACGCTGACGATGAACTTCTGCGTCAACAACAGCCCGCTCGCCGGGCGCGAAGGCAAGTTCGTCACCAGCCGCCAGATCTGGGACCGGCTGCAGAAGGAACTGCAGAGCAACGTCGCGCTGCGCGTCAAGGAGTCGGGCGAGGACGGCGTCTTCGAGGTCAGCGGCCGGGGCGAGCTGCACCTGACGATCCTGCTCGAGAACATGCGCCGCGAGGGCTACGAGCTGGCCGTCAGCAAGCCGCGTGTCGTGTTCCACGAGGTGAACGGCGAGCGCCACGAGCCGATCGAGCTGGTGACGGCCGACATCGAGGACCAGCACCAGGGCGGGGTGATGCAGGCGCTGGGCGAGCGCAAGGGCGAACTCGTCAACATGGAGACCGACGGCCGCGGCCGCGTCCGGCTCGAATACCGGATCCCGGCGCGCGGCCTGATCGGCTTCAGCAACGAGTTCATGAACCTGACCCGCGGCACCGGTCTGATCAGCAACATCTTCGACGGCTACGAGCCCTACAAGGGCGAGATCGCCGGGCGCAAGAACGGCGTGCTGATCAGCATGGACGACGGCGAGATCTTCACCTACGCCCTGGGCAAGCTCGACGACCGCGGCCGCATGTTCGTCAAGGCCGGCGACCCGGTCTACGAAGGCATGATCGTCGGCATCCACAGCCGCGACAACGACCTCGTCGTCAATGCCACGCGCATGAAGCAGCTGACCAACTTCCGTGTCAGCGGCAAGGAGGACGCGATCAAGATCACGCCGCCGATCGAGCTGACGCTCGAATACGCGGTCGAGTTCATCGCCGACGACGAGCTGGTCGAGATCACGCCCAAGAGCATCCGCGTGCGCAAGCGCTGGCTGAAGGAGCACGACCGCAAGCGTGCGTCGCGCGAGGCGGCCTGATTCACGTGGCCCGCATGACCCACCGCCGTGCGGTGTGGGTGATGGCCGCGGCAGCGCTGATGTGGAGCATCGCCGGCGTCGTCACGCGCCATGTCCAGTCGGCGCAGGGCTTCGAGCTGAGCTTCTGGCGCAGCGCCTTCAACGCGCTCGCGCTCGCGCTGCTGCTGACCTGGCTGCGCGGGCCGGCGGTGCTGGCGCGGGCCATCGCCGGCGGCGGGCGTGCGCTGTGGGTCTCGGGGCTGTGCTGGTGCGTGATGTTCACCGCCTTCATGGTCGCGCTGACGCTGACGACGGTGGCCAACGTGCTGGTCACGATGGCGATCGCGCCGCTGCTCACCGCGCTGGCCGCGCGCATCGCGCTCGGTCACCGGCTCGCCGCGCGCACCTGGGCCGCGATCTGCGTCGCCGGTATCGGCATTGTCTGGATGTACGGGCAGCAGCTCGGCACCGGCGACGCGCGCCACTGGCTCGGCACCGCGGTCGCGCTGGCGGTGCCGGTCGCGGCGGCGGTCAACTGGACGCTGCTCCAGCACCACCGTGCCGACCCGCGCAGCGACATGCTGCCGGCGGTGCTGATCGGTGCGCTGCTTTCCGCTGCGCTGACGCTGCCGCTGGCCTGGCCGCTGGCGACGAACCGGCACGACCTGGCGCTGCTCGCGCTGCTCGGCGTGGTGCAGCTCGCGATCCCCTGCCTGATGGCGGTGGCCGCGGCGCGCGTGCTCGCGGCACCCGAGGTCTCGCTGCTCGCGCTGCTCGAGGTCCTGTTCGGCGTCGTCTGGGCCTGGCTCGGCGCGGGCGAGGCGCCGTCGCCGTCGGTGGCCGGCGGCGGCCTGCTCGTGCTCGCGGCGCTGGTCGCCAACGAGGCGCTGGCGCTGCGCCGGACCGTCCGGGCTGTCCCGTAGCGGTCGCCGGTGCCGCTACAGCCACCGCGGTCCGCCATGTCTAGGGCGGGCGCTCCATTGCCCGTCGGTCGCCCCCGATAACATCGGTGCATGAGCGAAACGCTGCATCGCCGCGCGCCCCGGTCCGAGGCTCCGCCGGCCGCGCCCGGGGTCGGGTTGATGCTGCTCGAGGCGCGTGCACCGCTCGAATGGGCCGCCACGCTCGCGGCAGCGCCGTGGCTGGCGCGGCTGCCCGTCGGCGATGGCCATCCGGTGCTCGTGTTCCCGGGCCTCGGCGCCGGCGACCTGAGCACGCTGCCGCTGCGCCGCTTCCTGCGCGAGCGCGGCTACACCGCCTACGCGTGGCGGCAGGGCCTCAATCTCGGCCCCCGGCGTGGCGTTCTCGACGCCTGTCGTGCGCGCCTGGCCGAGCTTGCGCGGCGCCATCGCGAGCCGGTCAGCCTGGTCGGCTGGAGCCTGGGCGGCCTGTACGCGCGCGAGCTGGCGAAGGAGCAGCCGCAGCATGCGCGCTGCGTCGTCACGCTGGGAACGCCTTTCGCCGGCCCTCCGCGCGCGACCAACGCCTGGCGGCTCTACGAGTGGGTGTCCGGCCAGTCGGTGCGGGACGAAGGCCTCGTCGACGTGCTGCGTCGCCCCCCGGCCTGCCCGACGACCTCGATCTACAGCCGCACCGACGGCATCGTCGCCTGGCAGTGCAGCCTGAACGACGACGCGCCGAACACCGAGAACATCGAGGTCCACGCCAGCCATGTCGGCATGGGGCTGAACCCGCTCGCGCTCTACGCGCTGGCGGATCGGCTGGCGCAGGATCCGCAGGCCTGGAAGCGCTTCGACCGCAGCGGTGCACGACGCTGGTTGTACCCGCGCCGGCCGGCCTGATGCGCGTCGCGGCGAACGGCATCGCGATCGAGGTCGACGACCGGGGCCCGCCGGACGGCGAGCCGCTGCTGCTGATCATGGGCCTGGGCATGCAGCTCATCGGCTGGCCCGAGGAATTCGTGCAGGCGCTGCTCGTGCGCGGCTTTCGCG
>MEGM01000194.1 GCA_001725505.1 Rubrivivax sp. SCN 70-15
GTCAACGACGAGGCGGTCTTCGAACGCGCGCCACCGCACTGGCTGACGCTGCGCATCGGCCGCGACGACCGCGCGTCGCAGGCGCGCTTCTTCCTCGACAGCCCGGCCGAGATGGCGCAGTTGCTCGGACGCGTGCTCGCGCTCCTGCGCTGACGCGCGTCAGCGCGGGCGCAGCCGCGCGGCGTTGATCGGCGTCGGCGCCACGCCACCGGTGAGCGCGGCGATCAGGTTGTCGGCGGCGAGCGAGGCCATCGCATGCCGCGTGGCCACCGTCGCGCTGGCGATGTGCGGCGTCAGCACGACGTTGGACAGCGCGAGCAGCGCCGGGTGAACCGACGGCTCGCCCTCGAAGACGTCGAGCCCGGCGGCGGCGATCCGGTGCTCGGCCAGCGCCGCGGCGAGCGCCGCGTCGTCGACGATGCCGCCGCGCGCGATGTTGGTCAGCGTCGCGCTCGACTTCATCAGCGCGAGCTCGGCAGCACCGATCGCGTGGTGGCTCTCGGCCGAGTATGGCAGCACCAGCACGAGGTGGTCGGCCTCGCGCAGCAGCGTCGGCTTGTCGACCCAGCGCGCGCCGAGCGGCGCCTCCTGCTCGGGCGCGAGCCGGCTGCGGTTGTGGTAGATCACCTTCATCCCGAAGCCCAGCGCGCCGCGGCGCGCGATCGCCTGGCCGATGCGGCCCATGCCGAGGATGCCGAGCGTCGCGCCGTGGACGTCGCTGCCGGTGAACATGTCGTAGGACCAGCGCGTCCATTCGCCGCGGCGCAGGAAATGCTCGCTCTCGGCGATCCGGCGCGCCGCGGCCATCATCAGCGCGAAGCTGAAATCGGCCGTCGTCTCGGTCAGCACTTCGGGCGTGTTCGTCGCGAGCACGCCGCGCGCGCTGCAGGCCTCGATGTCGAGGTTGTTGTAGCCGACGGCCATGTTGCAGACCGCCTCGAGCTGCGGGTTCGCGTCCAGCACCTCGGCGTCGATGCGCTCGCTGCCGGTGGTGAAGGCGCCCTGCTTGCCGCGCAGGCGCTCGATCAGCTGCGCCTTGGTGTAGATCACGTCGGCCGGGTTGTCGTCGACGTCGAAATGCTCGCGCAGACGCGCGACGATGTCGGGGAACACGGCGCGCGCGACGAGAACGCTCTTGCGGGTCATGACGGCCTTTCGATCAGCGGAACCAGATGAAGGTCTCGACGACGAACAGCGGCAGCAGCACCGCGCCGCTCCACGCCATGTAGCCGAAGAAGCTGGGCATGCGCACGCCGCGGTCCTCGGCGATCGCCTTGACCATGAAGTTGGGCGCGTTGCCGATGTAGCTGTTCGCGCCCATGAACACCGAGCCGGCCGAGATCGCGGCCAGCGTGGCGGCCAGCGTCGTCATCAGCGTGGCCGGGTCGCCGCCGGCGAGGTTGAAGAAGACGAGGTAGGTCGGCGCGTTGTCGAGGAACGAGCTGAGCACGCCGGAGAACCAGAAGTAGGCCCAGGGGAGCGGCTGGCCGTCGCTGCCGGTGACGGCGCGCGCGACGGCGGCGAACGCGCCGTGCTCGCCCGCCTTCAGCATCGCAAGCACCGGCATCATCGTGACGAAGATGCCGATGAAGAGCTTGGCCACCTCCTGCATCGGCGCCCACGAGAACTGGTTCTTCTGGCGCACGCCGCGCGGCGTGATCGCGAGCGAGGCCAGCGTGACGAGCACCAGCGCGCCGTCGCGCAGGATCTGCGGCAGCCCGAGCTCGGTGCCGAAGACGTCGAACGCGATGTCGGTCTTCCAAAGCCCGCTCATCAGCACCAGGCCGACCACCGCCGCCAGCGGCAGCAGGTTCACCGCGCCCTCGAGCCCGAGGCGGTGCGTGTCGGGCGTTGGGTCCGCCGGCAGCACGCCCTCGCGCCGGTACCAGTAGCTGTCGAGCGCGTAGAAGATCGCGAGCAGCGCGCCGAGCAGGAACAGCGTCTCGGGGAACAGGTGCTGCGGCGTCCAAAAGAAGTCGACCCCCTTCAGGAAGCCCAGGAACAGCGGCGGGTCGCCGAGCGGCGTGAGCGAACCGCCGGCGTTGCTGACCGTGAAGATGAAGAACACGACGACATGGGCGACATGCCGGCGGTTGTCGTTGGCGCGGATCAACGGCCGGATCATCAGCATCGACGCGCCGGTGGTCCCCATCACGCTGGCGAGCACCGAGCCCACCGCCATGATCGCGACGTTGACGCCCGGGCTGCCGTGCAGGTTGCCGCGCACGTAGATCCCGCCCGCCGCGGTGAACAGCGCGACCAGCAGCGCGATGAACGGGATGTATTCGGACAGCACCGTGTGCACCAGCGCGCCGCCGGCCACGTGGGGGCCGAAGGTCAGCGCGAACGGCAGCAGGAAGGCCAGCATCCAGCCGGCGGTGATCTTGCCGAAATGATGGTGCCACATCCGCGGCGCGGCGAGCGGCAGGATCGCGATCGACAGCAGCATGCCGGCGAACGGCAGGCCCCACCAGGCGGCCAGTCGGCTGCCGTCGACCTCGGCCGCTTGCGCCGCGATTGGCAGGGCCAGGGCCGCGGCAGCGGCCAGGCGCAATCCAGCCCGGCTCATGCTCATTCGAGGAAACGCGCGAAGGCGCGCGCCGGCTCGCGCTCGGTGACGAGGCGGTTCTCGACCGCGTCCGGGTCGGCGTGCCCGAGCGACATGCCGCAGACCACCATCTCGTCGCCGCCCAGGCCGAGCTGCGCCTCGATGATGCGGTGGAACTGCGTGAACGCGGCCTGCGGGCAGGTGTCGAGACCGCGCGCGCGCGCGGCGATCATCACGTTCTGCAGGAACATGCCGTAGTCGAGCCAGCTGCCCTGCTGCATCACCCGGTCGATCGTGAAGATCATTCCCACGGGGGCGCCGAAGAAGTCGTAGTTGCGGCCATGCTGCTCGTGCATGCGCGCCTTGTCCGCCCGGCCGATGCCGAGCAGCGTGTAGAGATCCCAGCCGACCTTGCGTCGGCGGTCGACGTACGGCGAGCGCCACTCGGTCGGGTAGTAGGCGTACTGCTCGGCATGGGTCGCGCGCTGTTCGGGGTCGTCGTAGACGGCGCGGATCTTCGCCGACAGCAAGGCCTTGGCCGCGCCGGTCAGCACATGCACCTTCCACGGCTGGGTGTTCGTGCCCGACGGCGCGCGCGCCGCGACGTCGAGGATCTCGAGGAGGGTCTCGCGCGGCACCGGCGTGCGCAGGAAAGCGCGCACCGAACGGCGCGAGGTGATCGCGGCGTCGACGGCGGCCGTCGTTTCGGGGGTGATCGTCATGTGGGGTCAGGAAGGTTCGGCCAGGGGTTGCAGGGCGGCGCGCAGCGCGGGCGGCAGCGCGGTCGGTCGGCGGCTCGCGCGGTCGACGTAGACATGGACGAAGTGCCCGGCCGCCGCCGACAGCGGCTCGCCCTCGGCGAACAGGCCGACCTCGTAGCGCACGCTCGAGCGGCCGACCTCGGCCACGCGCAGCCCGGCCTCGACGAGCTGCGGAAAGCTCAGTGGCGCGAAGTAGTTGCAGTGCGTCTCGACGACGAGGCCGATCACTTCGCCGGCCTCGAGGTCGAGCGCGCCGGCCTGGATCAGGTAGCGGTTCACCGCGGTGTCGAAGAAGCTGTAGTAGACGACGTTGTTGACGTGGCCGTAGACGTCGTTGTCCATCCAGCGCGTGTCGATGCGGCTGAAGCGGCGGTAATGGGCGCGCGGTCGGGCCTGGGGGCGTTCGCTCATGGCCTGCATTCTGCCGCCCACGCGCGCCAGGACGCCTCGGCCTGCCCGAGCGTGTTCCGGTGCACCGCCACCGTGGTCGCGAGATCGCGCCCGTAGCCGCCCGCCATCGACAGCGCCACCGGGATCCGGCGCGCGCGCAGCGCCGCGAGCACGCGCCGGTCGCGCTCGGCCAGGCCGGCATGGCTGAGCTTCAGGCGGCCGAGGCGGTCGCCCTCGTGCGGGTCGGCGCCGGCGAGGTAGAAGGCCAGGCCGGGCAGCCGCTCGCCATGGCGGCGCCAGGCCTCGGCCAGCGCGGTGTCGAGCGCCTCGAGGTAGGGTCCGTCGGTGCAGCCGTCGGGCAAATCGACGTCCAGGTCGCTCGCCTCCTTGCGGAACGGGAAGTTCTTCGCCCCGTGCAGCGACAGGGTGAACACGGTCGGGTCATCGCGGAAGATCGCGGCCGTGCCGTTGCCCTGGTGCACGTCGAGGTCGATCACGATCACGCGCAGCAGCTCGCGCCGGTGGCGGTGCCATTCGGCCTGCATCAGCCGCGCGGCCACTGCGACGTCGTTGAAGACGCAGTAGCCCGAGCCCTTGTGCGCGTGGGCATGATGCGTGCCGCCGGCCAGGTTCGCGGCCACCCCTTCGCGGTCGAACAAGGCGCAGCGCGCGGCGGCGATCGTCGCCCCGACCGAGCGCCGGGCACGCTCGACCATGCGCTCGGACCAGGGAAAACCGATCTCGCGCTGCTGCGCGGCGCTGGTCGTGCCTCCGAGCACCGCGGCGATCCAGGCCGGCTCGTGCGCCAGCGCCAGTTCGCCGTCGCTGGCCGGGGGCGCCTCGGTCACGCGCAATGCGGGCAGCTCGCGCTCGACCGCCTCGCGCAGCAGCCGGTACTTGGTCATCGGGAAGGCGTGGCCGGGCGGCAGCGGCAGGACGAAGGAATCGGCGTGGAAGACGCGCATCGGCGCGATTCTAGAAAGGCATCCCTAGTTTGCTGCAACGCAACAAATTGAGCTTGCATTGGGCGCCGGGCTCTCTATACTTCGGTTCATGTTGCAGCGCAGCAATCGAGCGCGGCACCCGGTCCCCCATGTGCAAACGCCTGAACGGAGAAACACCATGAACTTCACCCCCGAGCAAATGATTGCCGCGCACAAAGCCAACGTCGAAACCCTGTTCGGCCTGACCCACAAGGCCTTCGAAGGCGTCGAGAAGCTGGTCGAGCTGAACCTGCAGGTCGCGAAGGCCTCGCTGATCGAAGTCGCCGAGGCGACCAAGGCTGCGATGTCTGTCAAGGACGCGCAGGAACTGCTGGCACTGCAGACCAGCCTGCTGCAGCCGAGCGCCGAGAAGGCCGCCGCCTACAGCCGCCACCTGTACGACATCGCCGCCAGCACCAACGCCGAAGTGACCAAGGTCGCCGAATCGACGCTGGCCGACACGCAGAAGAAGATGCTGTCCGTCGTCGACAACGCGGTCAAGAACGCCCCGGCGGGCAGCGAGAACGCGGTGGCGCTGGTCAAGTCGGCCGTCGCCGCGGCGAACAACGCCTACGAGAGCGTGCACAAGGCCGCCAGGCAGGCCGCCGAAGTCGCCGAGGCCAACTTCACGGCCATCACCAACACCGCCGTCAAGGCCTCGCAGGCCGCCGGCAAGACGGCCAAGCGCGCCGCCTGAACAGCGGATTGAACTTTCCCGGGTCGGCCTGACTCGGAACCTGGCCGGGCCCTCGGGTCCGGGATCCCAGGAAGGTTGTCTCTTCGGTACCTCCGGCAACCCCTCGTGCCAGGTACCCTTCGGCCCGGTGGTGACACCGGGCCGTCTCTTTTGGGGTGTCCCGCTACGGCTGGCTGAGCGCAGCGATGCGCGCGCGCAGCTCCGGCAGCGCGCGCAGCGCGGCGTCGCGGCCGGCCTGGATCGCGCGCTTGCGCGCCGTGAAGTCGGCGCTCGACATTCCCGCCAGTGAAGGGCGCACGACGACGTCGGCGTCGCGCAGCTCGAAGCGGTTGATGCTGCGGCTCATGATCGTGAAGGTCTGCAGCAGCATGTCCATCAGGTCGCCGGTGGCGGCGCCGTCGGGCGGGGTCGAGATGTCGACCGCGATCACGAGCTGGGCCCCCATCTGGCGCGCGAAGCGCACCGGCACCGGCGACACCAGGCCGCCATCGACGTACTCGTGGCCATTGATGCGCACCGGCTCGAACACCGCCGGCACCGCGCTCGACGCGCGCACCGCGGTGCCGGTGTCACCGCGCCGGAACAGGATGGGCCGGCCGTTGTCGAGCTCGGTCGCGACGATGCCCAGCGGCAGGCGCATCTGCTCGATCGTCCGGCCGCCCGTCTGTTCGCGCACGTAGCGCGCCAGGGCCTCGCCGCGGATCAGCCCGCGCAACGGAAACGACCAGTCGGTGATCGCGCCTTCGTCCATCGTCAGCGCCAGCGCCGCCATCTCGGCGCCGGTCTTGCCCGACGCGTAGAGCGCGGCCACCAGGCTGCCGGCCGAGGTGCCGGCGACGAGGTCGGGGTGGATGCCGTTTTCCTTGAGCACCTGGATCACGCCGATGTGCGCGAAGCCGCGCGCCGCGCCGCCGCCGAGCGCCAGCCCGATGCGCGGCGGCCGCGGCTTGGGCGCCGGCGCGACGACCGGCGGTACCTCGACCACCGGAGGTGCGGGCGGCACGACCTGTGGCGGCACGGTCTGGCAGGCCGCGAGACCGATCAGCGCGAGCGCGGCCAGCAGCGTTCGAAGGCGGCTCTCGGGCCCGGAAAAGTGCATCGCGGCGATTGTAGGAAGCGACCAAATCCCTCGAAGGCATAAACAACTAACTTCTTTGTAGTTCCAAAGAATAAAGGCGGTTCACAGAATCGGCGCCATTCACGCTGAACCCGCCGCATGTACCGCTACACCGACACCGACCGCCAGCTCGTCCGCGCCCGCGCCGCGCAGTTCCGCGACCAGCTGAAGCGCCACCTGGCAGGCGAGCTCGCCGAGGACGATTTCAAGCCACTGCGCCTGCACAACGGCTGGTACGTGCAGCGCTACGCACCGATGCTGCGCGTCGCCCTGCCCTACGGGGAACTGTCGAGCCGGCAGCTCCGCCAGCTCGCCGGCATCGCGCGCGATTTCGACTTGCAGGACGCCGGCCGTCCCGGCGAGCGCGGCGGCTTCGGCCACTTCAGCACGCGCCAGAACCTGCAGTTCAACTGGATCCCGCTCGCGCGCGCCGCCGACGTGATGGACCGGCTCGCCGAGGTCGACCTGGGACGAGGCGATCGATCCGCGCCCGTACTGCGAACTCCTGCGCCAGTGGAGCACGCTGCACCCCGAGTTCGCCTTCCTGCCGCGCAAGTTCAAGATCGCCGTCAGCGGCGCGCGCGAGGACCGCGCCGCGCTCGCCTGGCACGACATCGGGCTGCGCCTGCGCCACGACGCCGGCGGCGCGATCGGCTTCGCGGTCCAGGTCGGCGGCGGCATGGGCCGCACGCCGCTGATCGCCACGCCGGTGGCCGCCTTCGTGCCCTGGCAGCAGATCCTCGTGTTCATAGAGGCCATCGTGCGCGTCTACAACCTGCACGGCCGGCGCGACAACGCCTACAAGGCGCGCCTCAAGATCCTGGTCCGGGCCGAAGGCCAGCGCTTCGTCGACGCGGTGAACGCCGAGTTCGCGGCGCTGCTGGCCGAGAACCCGCCACTCATCGAGCAGGTCGAGTTCGACCGCGTCGCGCAAGGCTTCGCGGCGCCGCTGTCGGCGCTGCCCGAGCCGGCGCCCGGCGCCGATGCGCCACGTGCCTTCACGCGCTGGCTCGAACGCAACGTGCACGCGCACAAGCTGCCCGGGCTGCGCGCCGTGACGCTGTCGCTCAAGCGCGCCGGCCAGCCGCCGGGCGACGTGACGGCGGACCAGATGGACGCCGCCGCCGAGCTGGCCGAGCGCTTCAGCCAGGGCGAGCTGCGCGTCACGCACGCGCAGAACCTGGTGCTGCCCTGGGTGCCGGCGAGCGAGCTGCGCGCGCTCTGGCTCGCCGCGCGCGAAGCCGGCTTCGCGACGCCCAACATCGGCCTGCTGAGCGACCTGATCGCCTGCCCCGGCGGCGACCTGTGCGCACTCGCCAACGCGCGCACGATCCCGGTCGCGGCGGCGATCGCCGAGCGCTTCGACGAGCTCGACGCGCTGCACGACCTGGGCGAGATCGCGCTGCACCTGAGCGGCTGCATCAACAGCTGCGGCCACCACCACAGCGGCCACATCGGCATCCTCGGCGTGGACAAGGACGGCCAGGAGTTCTACCAGCTCATGCTCGCCGGCTCCGACGGCGCCGCGCCCGGGGGCCCGGCGACGCCGGGCCAGGTCATCGGCCCGGCCTTCGGCGCCGACGAGGTGCCGGACGCGGTCGAGGCGCTGATCGACACCTATCGCCACGAGCGTCGCCAAGGCGAGCGCTTCGTCGACACCGCGCGCCGCCTCGGCCCGGCGCCGTTCCGCGCCGCCGCCGACGCGGTGCGCCGCGCGACCCAGACCGAGGCCGCATGAGCGTCCCCAGGAGCCGGGCTGCGCCCAGCCCGCCCCTGCGGGGGTTCAAGCCCAGCGGCAAGTTGGTTCGAGAGGAGAACCCGATGAGACTGATCGCCGCGCACGACCCGACACCCGACGCGACGCTGCGCCTGGACAACCACGACGACGTGCTCGCCCGCGCCGATGCGGTCAGGAGCGCCGCCGTGGTCGAGCTGCAGTTCCCGAAGTGGACCGACGGCCGCGCCTATTCGCAGGCCGTGCTGCTGCGCGGGCGGCTGCGCTACACGGGCGAGATCCACGCCATCGGCGAGGTGCTCGTCGACATGCTGCCGCTGCTGCGCCGCTGCGGCTTCGACGCGGTGCGACTGCGCGCCGACCAGGACGCCGAGACCGCGCGCCGCACGCTGAGCTTCCTGCCCGACCACTACCAGCGCGACCCCGCCGCCCAGCGCGGCGCGCCGACCGCCGCATGACCGGGATGTCCAACGCCATCGAACGCCACGCCCGCCGCACCCGCGGCTTCGACGCCCGCGTCGTCCACGCCGCCGCGTTGCTGTGCGAAGCCGCCGGAGACCACGCCGGCCGCATCGTCCAGGTCAGCAGCCTGGGCGTCGAAGGCATGGTGCTGACCGACCTGCTCGCCCGCCACCGGCTGCCGGTCGCGGTTGCGACGCTGGACACCGGCCGGCTGCATGCGCAGACGCTGGCGCTGATCGATCGCATCGGACAGCGTTACGGCATCGCGGTCGAGGTCTTCCGCCCGGCCGAGGCGCAAGTGGTCCGGTTCGTGCGCCGGCATGGCGAGCGTGCGATGTTCGAGAGCGTCGCGCGACGGCGCGAATGCTGCGCGCTGCGCAAGCTCGAGCCGATGCAGCGCCTGCTCCTGGGCCGCACGGCCTGGATCAGCGGGCTGCGCCGCGCGCAGTCCGGCGAGCGCGCGGACGTGCCCTTCTTCGCCCACGACGCCGAGGGGCGGGAGAAGTTCTGCCCGCTCGCCGACTGGAGCGAGGCCGACGTCTGGCATTACGTCGCCGTGCACGAGGTGCCGTACAACGAACTGCACGACCGCTTCTACCCGAGCATCGGCTGCGAGCCCTGCACGCGCGCCATCACGCCGGGCGAGGACGCGCGCGCCGGCCGCTGGTGGTGGGAGGACGCGGCCAAGGAGTGCGGACTCCATTCGCGCCCCGAGCCGACCGCAACCTGATCCGCACTGGCCACGACCACGCCGCCTGACCTGGCGCAAGCGGCGGGCAGCGCCTGCCCCCGTAAAATCACCGATGTCGGCGCCTACCGCCCGTGCTTCGGTGCGTTCCGGCCTGCCCTTTTCAACCGAGCCTGCCCATGACTCACGTTGTCCTCGAATCGTGCATCCGCTGCAAGTACACCGACTGTGTCGATGTCTGCCCGGTGGACTGCTTCCGCGAAGGCCCGAACTTCCTGACCATCGACCCGGACGAATGCATCGACTGCGCGGTCTGCATCCCGGAGTGCCCGGTGAACGCGATCCTGCCCGAGGAAGACGTTCCGAGCGACCAGCTGCATTTCATCAAGCTCAACGCCGAGCTGTCGCGCCAGTGGCCGAGCATCACGAAGCGCAAGCCCGCGCTGCCCGATGCCGACGAGTGGAAGGACCGCAAGGACAAGCTGTCCGAACTGATCCGCTGACGATGGACACGACACCGAACCCGTCCGTCGCCGACACCGCGCGCGCGCACGACGGCCCGATCGAGACCGACGCGGTGATCGTCGGCGCCGGCCCCGTGGGGCTGTTCCAGGTCTTCGAGCTCGGCCTTCTCGAGATCAAGGCCCATGTCGTCGACTCGCTGGGCTACCCGGGCGGCCAGTGCATCGAGCTCTACCCGGACAAGCCGATCTACGACATCCCGGCGGTGCCGGTGTGCACCGGCCGCGAGCTGACGGACAACCTGCTCAAGCAGATCGAGCCCTTCGGCGCGACCTTCCACTTCGGCCAGGAGGTGACCACCGTCGCGAAGCAGGACGACGGCCGCTTCTTCGTCGAGACCGCCAAGGGCACGCGCTTCCTGACGAAGACGATCTTCATTGCCGGCGGCGTGGGCTCGTTCCAGCCGCGCACGCTGAAGGTCGACGGCATCGAGCGCTTCCTCGACACGCAGCTCTTCTACCGCGTGCGCAACCCGGCCGCTTTCGCGGGCAGGAACCTCGTCGTCGTCGGCGGCGGCGACTCCGCGCTGGACTGGGCGCTGAACTTCGCGCAGGACGGCCCGAACAAGGCCGAGAGCGTGATCCTCGTCCACCGCCGCGACGTCTTCCGCGCCGCGCCGGCCAGCGTCGCGAAGATGCGCGAGCTGTGCGATGCCTACGAGATGCAGCTCATCACCGGCCAGGTGACGGGCTTCGAGGAGGACGCCGGGCGCCTGAGCCGGGTCAAGGTCACCGGCAGCGATGGCGTCACGCGCATCGTGCCGCTGGACATGCTGCTCGTCTTCTTCGGCCTCAGCCCCAAGCTCGGGCCGATCGCCGACTGGGGCCTGGGGCTGGAGCGCAAGCAGATCGTCGTCGACACCGAGAAGTTCGAGACCACGGTGCCCGGCATCTTCGCGGTCGGCGACATCAACACCTACCCGGGCAAGAAGAAGCTCATCCTGTCGGGCTTCCACGAGGCCGCGCTGGCCGCCTTCGGCGCCGCGCCCTACGTGTTCCCGGAAAAGCGCATCCTGCTCCAGTACACGACGACGAGCCCGAAGCTGCACAAGGTGCTCGGCGTCGAGTCCCCGGTCTTCGACTGACGCTATAGTTCCGCCCCGGCCGCGATCCTGCGCGGCCGCTCGCTAGGGGTGTTGGCAGGGCGCGAGCCCTGCCGACTGAGACAGTCCCTTTGAACCTGATCGAGGTAATGCTCGCGCAGGGAAGCAGTCCTCCGGCGCCGGCGCCATCGTGCCGGCCGCTGCACGGCCCGCCGCCCTGCCATCGACGCCGAGGAACGCGATGGCCACATTCCATGCTCCGACCGCTGCCGCGCTCGCCGCAGGCGCACTGCTGTCCGCGCTGCCGCCCGCGGGCGCGCAGACCGCGGCCTCCGCCGGCACCGTGACTGTCACCGGCCGCGCCGATGCCGGCGCGGCCGTCGCCGGCTTCGGAGACGCGCCGCTGGCGAACACGCCGATCCAGGCGCGCAGCTTCGGCAGCGAAGCGCTGCAGGACCGCGGCGTCACGTCGATCGGCGGTCTGACCCAACTCGACGCCAGCCTCGGCGACGCCTACGACGCCGAGGGCTACTGGAGCATCATCAGCGCGCGCGGCTACACGCTGGACAACCGCTACAACTACCAGCGCGACGGGCTGCCGATCAACGCCGAGACGGCGATCGCACTCGACAACAAGTCGCGCCTCGAGTTGCTCGACGGCACCAGCGGCATCCAGGCCGGCACGAGCGCACCGGGCGGCATCGTCGACCTGATCGTCAAGCGGCCCGTGGCGAACCTGCGCCGCGCCCGCGTCGAGTTCAGCGGCAGTGGCTCGTTGCTCGGCGCCGTCGACCTGAGCCAGCGCTTCGGCCCGGGCGGCGCCTTCGGCCTGCGCCTGAACGCGGCGGCCGAACGGCTGGACCCGGTCTACCGCGACACGCAAGGCCACCGCTCGCTGCTCGCCCTGGCCGCCGATTGGCAGATCAACCCCGACAGCCTGATCGAGGCAGAGATCGAGTCGAGCCGGCAGACCCAGCCCAGCGTGACCGGATTCAGCATGCTCGGCGACAACGTGCCCGACGCGCGCACCATCGACCCGCGCCTGAACCTGAACCACCAGCCCTGGGGCCAGCCGGTGGTGCTGGACGGCAACACCGCGTCGCTGCGCTGGCGCCAGCGCCTAGCGGGCGACTGGCGCTTCACGGCGCACGCGATGACGCAGCGCCTGAAGAGCGACGACCGCACCGCCTTCCCCTACGGCGTCTACAACCCCGACTACAGCTGCCCGCAATGGTGCGACCGCTTCGCACCCGACGGCAGCTTCACCTACTGGCAATACGTCAGCGACAACGAACGCCGGCGCAGCGATGCGCTCGACCTTTCGGTCAGCGGCAAGCTGCGCACCGGCGGCGTGGAGCATGCGCTGCAGTTCGGCGTGCTCGGCACGCGCTTCACCGGCCGATTCCAGGACCAGATCTTCGACATTGCCGGCACCGGCAACATCGACGGCAGCCTGCAGACCCCGCCGTCGCCCGGAACGCCGGCGCCGAACACGAACCGCGACGAGCGCAGCACCGAGGCCTACCTGCGCGACGCGATGCGCTTCGGCGACGCGTGGAGCGTCTGGGCCGGCCTGCGCCACACCCGGCTGCACCGCGCGACCTTCCTCACCAGCCCGGGCGCCGACGGCACGCTGGAGCCGACGCTAGACGAACGCGGCGTCACGATCCCCTGGCTGGCGCTGGCGCGGCAGCTGACGCCCGGGACGCTGGCCTACGCGAGCTGGGGCCAGGGGCTGGAGACCGACGTCGCGCCGAACCAGCCGCTGTACGCCAATGCCGGGCAACCGCTGCCGGCGCTGAAGAGCCGGCAGGCCGAGCTCGGCCTGAAGCACAGCGGCGAGCGCTTCGACGCGACGCTGGCGCTGTTCGATATCGACCGCCCGCAGGCCGCCAGCCTCGGCAGCTGCGACGCGATCGCGACCTGCACCTACCGGATCGACGGCGGCGAACGCCATCGCGGCGTGCAGACGAGCCTGACGCTGCGCGACGGCGCGTGGACCTGGCAAGGCAGCGCGATGTGGCTGGACGCCGAGCGCCATGGATCGAGCCAGCCCGGCGTCGACGGCACCCGGCCGGTGAACGTGCCGCGTACGTCGCTGCGCGCGGGCGTCGAATTCCTCGTCCCGGCGCTGCCAGGCCTGGCGCTGCAGGCCGCGCTGATGGCCGAAGGCAACCGCGTCGTACTGCCCTACGACCAGAGCGTGCGCATCCCCGGCTGGTCGCGCGTGGACCTCGGCGCGCGCTGGACGCAGCGCACCGCGGGCACGACGCTGACCTGGCGCCTCGGCGTCGACAACGTGGCCGACCGCCGCGCCTGGCGCGAGTCGCCGTACGAATTCAGCCATGTCTACCTGTACCCGCTGACGCCGCGGACCTGGCGCGCGTCGCTGTCCGGCAGCTTCTGAGCGACGCGGATTTCAGGCTATAATTTTTGGCTGTATTCCCCGATAGCTCAGTCGGTAGAGCGCCGGACTGTTAATCCGTAGGTCCCTGGTTCGAGCCCAGGTCGGGGAGCCATAGAAATCAAGGGGTTAGCGACGCAAGTCGCTAACCCCTTCGTCTTTCTAGACCCTCCGTGTCCGACTCGTGTCCGAAATTTCGGCCGAAGGCGGCTTGTGTCCTACCTGCAACACAGCCACGGTCCCGCACGGTGCCAAGAGGCATCACTGGCATGGCCGCCGTATCGGTAGAGCTAGAGCTCGCAGGTCACGGCAGCCTCGCCAGGCGATCCGCGAGCGTCGCGGGCGGCCTTCTGTCCGTCCGGGGGGTTCCCATGAGCCTGCCACACTGATCGCATGGACGTCCTCTATTTCCTCAAGGAGCGGACCGATCTCATTCGGCACTTCTACGACTCGGCATCGGCGCCCATGGTCGAAACCAAGCGCCGCATTGAGGCTGGTGAAGCGCCATTCAACGATCCTCCCTTTGACGACAGCGGCGAACCCGCCTACCTCTCCGAGTGGCTTCGAGCGGATGTCGAATTGGAGTTGGTTGGGCGCGCAGCGGTTTCGATGCTCTCCGAGGCACTCAAGCAGTTCTTCG
>MEGM01000195.1 GCA_001725505.1 Rubrivivax sp. SCN 70-15
GCTTCTTCGCGCTCGGCGGCGTGCGCGTGCCGGTCAATCCGGTGGCGAGCTTCAACGACGCCGGGCTGATGCTGCAGGCCGCCGAGCAGGACATCGGCATTGCGCTGGCACGCGAGCTGCTCGCCGCCGACGCGCTGCGCGACGGCCGGCTGCGACGCCTGTCGCCGCTGGCGCTGCCCGACGCCGACGCCTACGCGCTCTGGCTCGCCTACCCGCCCGAGCTCGCCGACTGGCCACCGCTGCGCGCGCTGCGGCAGTGGTTGCACGAGGAACTGGCGGCGTCGCTGCAGGGGCTCGATGAACTGCCGCCGGTCGCGGCGAGATGACCGGTCGCCCCGGCGCAGGACATCGTCGCGCCCGCGCCGCGCGAGCCGTCAGCCGCCCGGCGCGAGGAAGAGCGCCTGCAGGTCGCTGAGGAAATCGAAGCCGCGCTCTGTGGGCCGCAGGCGGGTGCCCTCGCGCTGCAGCAGCCCGCGCTGTACGGCGCACTCGACGGTGGCGTCGATCGCCGCGATCGACTGGCCGCTGCGCTCGACGAACAGCGCGCTCTCGAAGCCGTCCTTCAGTCGCAGCGCGTTGAGCATGAATTCGAACGGCAGCTCGGACGCCGCGACCTCGTTCTCGTTCGACACCGCCCGGCCTTCGAGCGCACGCGCGATGTAGGTCGCCGGGTCGCGCCAGCGCACCTGGCGCACGATGCGATCAGGGAACGAGAGCTTGCCGTGCGCGCCCGCGCCCAGGCCCAGGTAGTCGCCGAAGTGCCAGTAGTTGAGGTTGTGCGCGCAGCGGTGACCGGCGCGCGCGAACGCCGAGACCTCGTAGCGCTGCAGCCCGGCCGCGCCAGTGCGCTCGACGATGCGGTCGAGCATCTCGCTCGCGAGGTCGTCGTCGGGCAGTGCCGGCGGGTGGCTCGCGAACCAGGTGTTCGGCTCGAGGGTCAGGTGGTAGACCGACAGGTGCGGCGGCCGGCAGGCCAGCGCGGCGGCCAGGTCCGCGTCCAGCGCGGCGAGTGTCTGGCCGGGCAGCGCGTACATCAGGTCGATGTTGAAGGTGTCGAACGCGGCCGCCGCTTCCTCGACCGCGGCGCGGGCCTGCGCCGCGTCGTGCACGCGGCCGATCGCCTGCAGCGCGGCGTCGTCGAAGCTCTGCACGCCGATCGACAAGCGCGTGACGCCAGCGCCGCGATAGGCGCGGAAGCGCTCGCGCTCGAAGGTGCCGGGGTTGGCCTCGAGCGTGACTTCGCAGCCGGGTTCGAGCGCCAGCCGCGCGCGCACCGCGGCGAGCAGGCGGTCGATGGCCTCGGGGCTGAACAGGCTGGGCGTGCCGCCGCCGATGAAGACGCTCGCGATCCGACGCCCCCAGACTTGCGGCAGCGAGGCCTCGAGATCGGCAATCAGCGCGTCGACGTAGCGGGTTTCGGCTTCAGGCGCCAGCCCACGAGGCGTTGTGACCAAGGCCAGGCGCGGATCCGGCTCTGCCGGGCCGCTGCCTGAGCCCCCTCGGGGGGTGGCGACCGGAGGGAGCCTGGGGGCCTCATGACTGTTGAAGTCGCAGTACGGGCACTTCTTCAGGCACCACGGCAGGTGCACGTACAGCGCCAGCGGCGGCAGCGCGGCAAGCTCGATCGCACCCTTGCGGCGGAAGCGGACGACGGCGTCAGCCAAGGTGCCATGCGTCGCGCAGCAGCGCGATCATCTGCGCCGCGGCGCGCGCGCGGTGGCTGTGCGCGTTCTTCACCGTGGCGTCGATCTCGGCCACCGTCGCGCCGAGATCGGCGATGAACATCAGCGGGTCGTAGCCGAAGCCGCCGGCGCCGCGCGCCGCGCTCAGGATCTCGCCCGGCCAGCGCCCGAATGCGACCAGCGGCTCGGGGTCGTCGGCATGGCGCAGCGCGACGAGCGTGCTGACGAAGGCCGCGCGGCGGTTCGTCACGCCCTGCAGGCGCTGCAGCAGCAGCGCGTTGTTCGCGGCGTCCTGCGCCGCGCGGCGCGCTTCGCGCTCGCCGCCCACGGCCGGCGCCGGCGCGAAATGCGCCGAGATCACGCCGGGCGCGCCGCCGAGCGCATCGACACACAGCCCGGAATCGTCGGCGATCGCCGCGCAACCGGACAGCCTTGCCGCCTGGCGCGCCTTCGCGAGCGCGTTCTCGATGAATGTGATGTGCGGCTCGTCGGCCTCGGGGATGCCGAGCTCGCCCTGCGCCACCAGCTCGATCGGCAGCGCGCCGAACAGCGCGCCCAGTTCCTTCAGCTTCTTGGCGTTGTTCGAAGCCAGCACCAGCCTCATCGCGTCAGCCGGCCAGCGCCGCGCGCTGCAGCGCGACCAGCTCGCGGATGCCGCGGTCGGCCAGGCCGAGCAGCGCGTCCATCTCGGCGCGCGAGAACGGCGCGCCCTCGGCCGTGCCCTGCACCTCGACGAAGCCGCCCGCGGCCGTCATCACGACGTTCATGTCGGTGTCGCAGGCCGAGTCCTCGACGTATTCCAGGTCGAGCAGCGGCGTGCCCTCGACGACGCCGACCGAGACCGCGGCGACGAAGTCGCGGATCGGGCTGGCGCCGATGCGGCCCTGCCCGAGCAGCCAGCTCACCGCGTCGTGCGCGGCGACGAAGGCGCCCGTGATCGCCGCGGTGCGCGTGCCGCCGTCGGCCTGGAGCACGTCGCAGTCGAGGTGGATCGTGCGTTCGCCGAGCAGCGCCAGGTCGAACACGGTGCGCATCGAGCGCCCGATCAGGCGCTGGATCTCCTGCGTGCGCCCGCTCTGCTTGCCGCGTGCGGCCTCGCGGTCGCTGCGCGTGTGGGTGCTGCGCGGCAGCATGCCGTATTCGGCCGTGACCCAGCCCTCGCCGCTGCCGCGCTTGTGCGGCGGCACCTTCTCGTCGACCGACGCGGTGCACAGCACCTTGGTCGCACCGAAGGCGACGAGCACCGAGCCCTCGGCGTGGCAGGTGTAGTAGCGCGTCAGCGTCACGGGGCGCAGCGCGTCGGCCGCGCGGCCGACGGTTCGTTCATAACTCATGGGGTGACCTCTTAGCGCCGCTTGAGCGAGCTGCGCTGGATGGCTTCGTTGATCTCGCGGATCGAGCGCTCGATCTCGGCTTCGTCCAGCTCGTCCGGCGCTTCGCCGAGCATGCTGGCCTGGATCGTCGACGCGAAGACCTCTTCGCCCAGCGACAGGGTCGACACGCCGCTGGCGTCGGTGCCGTTCTCGGCCGACTCCCATTCGACGGCGATCGCGGTGACGTTGTCGCTCTTCGCGCCGCCATTGCGCAGCGCGCGCTCGACGAGCTCGGGCACCGCCTCGGAGATCGGGTGGCGCGCGAGCTGCTCGGTGATCTCGGCGTCGCTGACCGTGCCCCACAGGCCGTCGGAGCACAGCAGCACGCGGTCGCCGCGGTGCAGCAGCAGCGGGCCGGTGGTGTCGACGACCGGCTTGCCCGGGCTGCCCAGGCAGGTGAAGAGCACGTTGCGGTTGACGCGGTCGCCGATCGGCACCACCTGCGCCAGCGTCTCCTGCAGCTCGGTGTAGGAATGGTCGCGCGTGCGTGCGATCAGCTTGTCTCCGCGCACGAGGTACAGGCGCGAATCGCCGCAATGGGCCCAGAACGACGCATTGCCCTGCAGCAGGCAGGCAACGACGGTGGTACGCGGCGTGTCCATCAGCGCGCGCTCGGTCGCGTAGCGCAGCAGCTGGTGGTGGCCGGCGATGATGGCGTCGTGCAGGAAGCGCAGCGGGTCCTTCAGCGACGGCTTGGCCTCGCGCTGGAACATCGCCGCGAGCGTCTGCAGCGCGAGCTGCGAGGCGACCTCGCCTTCCGGGTGGCCGCCCATGCCGTCGGCGAGCGCGAACAGCCCCGAGTCCCGCGTGTAGCAGTAGCCCATGCGGTCTTCGTTCTTCTCGCGGCCGCCCTTGCGGCTGACCTGGTAGACGGAGAACCTCATGCCTTGGCGCCGGTCTTCAGCGTCTCGATCTGCAGCTTGAGCCGCTCGCCGAAGCTGAGCTTGGTGTAGCGGCGCTCGGTCTCGCGCGCCAGCTCCTTCTGCAGCGCGAACACGCTCTGCGGGCGGCTCAGCGGGTCGAGCGACATGCACCATTCGGTGACCTCGATCAGGTTGTCCGAATAGACGTTGCGCAGGCGCGAGAGGCTGAGCGCGAGGCGGTCTTTCTCGAGTCGCTGCGGCGCGTCGTTCGGCGGGTAGCCCTGCATGCAGGCGTAGATGCAGGCACCGATCGCGTAGATGTCGGTCCATGGGCCGAGCGTGCCGTCTCGCCGGTACATCTCGGGCGCCGCGAAGCCCGGCGTGTACATCGGGCGGATAAAGTTGCTTTCCTTGTTCAGCACCTCGCGCGCGGCGCCGAAGTCGAGCATCACCGCCTTGTTGTCGTTGGTGATGAAGATGTTCGCCGGCTTGATGTCCAAGTGCAGCATCTTGTGCTGGTGCACGATGCGCAGGCCGCGCAGGATCTCGTCGAACAGGCTGCGGATCGTGCTCTCGCGGAACACCTTGTCGCGCTTGAGGTCGCGCGCGGTGACGATGAAGTCCTGCAGCGTGTCGCCCTGCAGGTAGTTCATCACCATGTAGACGGTCTCGTTCTCGCGGAAGAAGTTCAGAACGCTGACCACGCTCGGGTGGCTGATCTGCGCCAGCGAGCGGCCTTCCTCGAAGAAGCTCTTCAGCCCGAGCCGGTACAGCGGCTGCTTGTCGGGCTTGACGCGCGGCGTCAGTTCACCGGCCGAGCGCTCGGCGAGCGAGGCCGGCAGGTATTCCTTGACGGCCACCATCTGCTGGTTCTCGCCCTCGGCGAGATAGACGACGCCAAAGCCGCCCGCCGCGAGCTTCTTGACGATCTGGTAGCCCCCGACCACGGTGCCTGACGGCAGCGGGGCGGGCTTGGGCTTTGACATAATCGTCGGCAATGAGAGGCGGCTGATCGATGGCAGTTTATAGCATGACCGGTTACGCCAGCGCGGCGTCCGGAGGGGCTGCGGCGGACGCTGCAGCGGCTGCGGTCAGCGTCGAAGCGCGCTCGGTGAACGGCCGTTTTCTCGACCTCGTGTTCCGCCTGCCGGACGAGTTGCGCGGCCTCGAGCCCGCGCTGCGCGAGCTGCTCGGCGCCGCTTTCCGGCGCGGCAAGATCGAGGTCCGCATCAACACCCAGCGCGACAGCGCCGACGCCTGGCCGACGCCGAGCGCCGAACAGCTGAACCGGCTCGGCCGGCTCGAAGGCATGGTCCAGGGCTGGCTGCCGACCGCGCGCGGGCTGTCGGTCAACGAGGTGCTCCAGTGGTGCCGCGGCGGCACGCCGGCCGAACGGCTGGACGAGGCCACGCTCGACGCCGCACGGCGCTGCATCGCCGGCCTGCGCGAAGCGCGGGCGCGCGAAGGCGAGCGCCTGGTCGCGATGCTGCTCGACCGGCTGCAGCGCCTGCGCGAGCTGGCCGCGCAGGCCGGCCCGCTGGTGCCGCAGGTCGTGCAACGCCAGCAGCAGCGCTTCCTGGAACGGTGGAACGAGGCCGTCGGCAGCGCCAACGCCGGCGCGACGGTTTCGGCGCAGGCCTTGCAGGATCGCGCGCTGTCGGAAGCCGCGGCGTTCGCGATCCGGATCGACGTCGCCGAGGAACTGACGCGGCTGTCCTCGCACCTCGACGAGATCGAGCGCCTGCTCGAGACCGGTGGCGAGCTCGGCAAGCGTCTGGACTTCCTGATCCAGGAACTGCAGCGCGAGGCGAACACGCTGGGCTCGAAGTCCGCCGCCCTCGAGCTGACCGCGATCTCAGTCGAGATGAAGGTGCTCGTCGAGCAGATGCGAGAGCAGGTGCAAAACATCGAGTAGCTTTCCGAGGGGTCCAAGGTGGTCCCCGGAAATGAGCTAACCCATTGTCGTGTAAGGATATTTTGTCCCGGGCCGTCCCAGGGCGTTGCAGCGAAGCGCGCGCAACCTGTGGGGTTTATTGTGGGGTTTTTGGGGTTCGCGGCGCTTGTGGCGCGTGCACCCGACAAAAGCCCCCACAGCCTCACAGGAGCCTCTGGGACATGAGCAGACAGCAACAACCGATTTCAGACCGCCAGCTCAAGGCCTGGCTCGCCGCCGGCGCCGTGGACCGCGGGGTGGGTGGCGGCCTGACCTTCGCCGCGAGCTCCGCCGCCGCACAGGCCGGCCGGGCCTCGTGGATCCTTCGCTTTCGGCTGAACGGGCGTTCCAAGGAAAAGGTTCTTGGGCGCTATCCGGAGCTATCGCTGAAGGATGCCCGTGAGCAGGCCCGACAAGATCGCGCTCGGATCGAACGTCGCATCGATGTGGCAGCGGCCAAGCAGGCCGAGAAGGCACTGGTCCTCGAAGCGCCCACCGTGCAGCAACTCGGTGAGGTCTGGTTCGCCAAGTACATCCAGTCTCGCTACAAGCACCCGGATGTCGTCGCCCGCGTGCTGCGAAAGCACATCAATCCGGTGCTCGGGTCGCTTGCGCCCCACGACGTGCAGCCGGCTCACGTCGATCGCGTGCTGACGCGCATCGTTGCCAGCGGCGCACCAACTGTCGCCAATGATGCGCTGCGCTACATGAGCCGCATGTTCAGGATGGCAGTGCGCAATCACTGGATCGAACGCAATCCGGCAGCCGACTTCGACCCGCAGGACGCCGGCGGCGACGAAGTGTCGCGCGACCGGTGGTTGACGCTGGAAGAGCTTCAACAGTTGGCGAAGACCATGCGGACGACGCCGAACTTCGGGCGCGAGAACGAGCTGGCCGTCTGGCTTCTTCTCGCGTTGTGCGTACGCAAGATGGAGCTGCTGTCGGCACGCTGGGACGCGTTCGATCTCGACGCCGGCGTCTGGAGCCTCTCGAGAGAGAGTACGAAGACGCGCTCGGCGATTCGCATCCCGCTGGCCGAACCGGTGATCACCTGGCTGAAGGAAGCCAGGCCCCAGCCCGAGCTCGCCGAAGGCTGCGCCGATGAAGATCGGCAGCCCGCTGGCCAGCGCCGCGGCCGCGGGCATCTCCCAGAGGCGGTCGCTACGGTTCAGGCTGGCGAGCGCCCG
>MEGM01000196.1 GCA_001725505.1 Rubrivivax sp. SCN 70-15
GACGACGAGGGCCGTGCCCTGCGCCTGCGCGGCGCGCGCGGCGGACAGCATGGCCCAGGGCTTGCCGACACCGGCCGAAGCGCCGAAGAAGATCTTCAGCCGGCCGCGCTGCGCGCGCGCCTCGTCCTGCTGCACCTCGGCCAGCAGCGCGTCGGGGTTCGGGCGGTCTTCGGGTGCGATCACCGGATCATCTTCCCACGCAGGCGCCGCGCCGCAGCAGCCCCTGTCAGCGCGCCGGCAGCGCGTCGAGCGCCAGGTTCAGCGCCAGCACGTTCACGCGCGGCTCGCCGATCAAGCCGAGCAGCGGCTCGCGGGTCTGCTGCTCGACGAGCCTGCGCACCGTCGCTTCGCCCAGGCCGCGCGCGCGCGCCACCCGCGCGATCTGGTAGTCGGTCGCCGCCCGGCTGATGTCGGAGTCCAGGCCGCTGGCCGAGAACGTGACCAGGTCGACGGGGATCGGCGCGGTGTTGCCCGGATCGGCGGCGCGCAGCGCGGCGATGCGCGCCTTCACCGCGCTGACCAGCGCCGGGTTCGACGGACCGAGGTTGGACCCCGCCGAGTTGGCCGCGTCGTAGGGCCTGGGCGAGGTCGCCGACGGTCGGCTCCAGAAGTGCCCGGGGTCGCTGAACGACTGGCCGATCAGGCGCGACCCGACCGCCTGGCCGTTGCGCAGCACGAGACTCCCGTTGGCCTGCGCCGGGAACGCGAGCTGCGCGATGCCTGTGACGGCCAGCGGTTACGCGAGCCCGGTGACGACCGAAAGCAGCAGGAACAGCACGATCGCCGGCCGCAGCAGGCCTTCGGCGGGGGTTGCGTGCGCAGGGGTCGAGGTCGATGCATTCATGATGCGACTCCGGGTTCAGGCCAGGCCGGCGGCGGCGATCAGGAGGTCGATCGCCTTGATGCCGAAGAAGGGCACGATCACGCCGCCCAGCCCGTAGATCAGCAGGTTGCGGCGCAGCAGCGCAGCGGCGCCGACGGCGCGGTAGGCCACGCCTCTGAGTGCGAGCGGGATCAGCGCGACGATGATCAGCGCGTTGAAGATCACCGCCGACAGGATTGCCGAGTCCGGGCTCGCCAGGTGCATCACGTTCAGCGCGCCCAGTTGCGGGTAGGTGCCGACGAACGCGGCGGGGATGATCGCGAAGTACTTCGCGACGTCGTTGGCGATGCTGAAGGTCGTCAGCGAGCCGCGCGTCATCAGCATCTGCTTGCCGGTCTCGACGATCTCGATCAGCTTGGTCGGGTTGCTGTCCAGGTCGACCATGTTGCCGGCCTCCTTCGCGGCCTGGGTGCCGGTGTTCATCGCCACCGCGACGTCGGCCTGCGCCAGCGCCGGCGCGTCGTTGGTGCCGTCGCCGGCCATCGCCACCAGCCGGCCGGCCGCCTGGTGCTCGCGGATGAGCCTGAGCTTGGCCTCGGGTGTGGCCTCGGCGAGGAAGTCGTCGACGCCGGCCTCGGCGGCGATCGCGGCCGCGGTGAGCCGGTTGTCGCCGGTGACCATCACGGTCTTGATGCCCATGCGGCGCAGTTCGGCAAAGCGCTCCTTGATGCCGCCCTTGACGATGTCCTTGAGTTCGACGACGCCGAGGACGCGGACCTGCCAGGGGCCGCCTTCGCGTCCGGTGGCGTCGGCGACGACGAGCGGCGTGCTGCCGCGGCGCGCGACGTCGTCGACGACCGTCTGCAGCGCCGCCGGGAACACGCCACCGCGCGCCTCGACGTGGCGCCGGATCGCATCCGAGGCGCCCTTGCGCAGCAGGCGAACCGGCCCGGCGCCGCCCTGCAGGTCGACGCCGCTCATGCGCGTCTGCGCCGTGAAGTGCACGAAGCTCGCGCCGAGCGCGGCCACGTCGCGCTCGCGCAGCTGGAACTTCTGCTTGGCCAGCACGACGATGCTGCGGCCCTCGGGCGTCTCGTCGGCCAGCGAGGCCAGCTGCGCGGCGTCGGCCAGCTCGGCCTCCTTCACGCCCGGCGCCGGGATGAAGGCGCTGGCCTGGCGGTTGCCCAGCGTGATCGTGCCGGTCTTGTCGAGCAGCAGCACGTCGACGTCGCGGGCGGCCTCGACCGCGCGGCCCGAGGTCGCGATCACGTTGGCCTGCATCATGCGGCTCATGCCGGCCACGCCGATCGCGCTCAGCAGCCCGGCGATCGTGGTCGGGATCAGGCACACCAGCAGCGCGACCAGCACCACCAGGCTCACCGGGTGGCCGCTGCCGGCCGACTGCACGCCGAAGCGGGAGAACGGCAGCAGCGTGAACACGACGCCCAGGAAGACGATGGTCAGCGCGACGAGCAGGATCGTCAACGCGATCTCGTTCGGAGTCTTCTGCCGCTTGGCGTTCTCGACCATCGCGATCATGCGGTCGACGAAGGTCTCGCCGGGGTTCACCGCGACGCGCACGACGACCCAGTCCGACAGCACGCGGGTGCCGCCGGTCACCGCCGAGAAGTCGCCGCCCGATTCGCGGATCACCGGCGCCGATTCGCCGGTGATCGCACTCTCGTCGACCGAGGCGACGCCGTCGATCACCTCGCCGTCGGCGGGAACCGTGTCGCCGGACTCGACGAGCACGACGTCGCCCTTGCGCAGGCTGTCCGCCTCGAGCGGATGCCACTTCATCGCGTCGCGCGGCACGCCGCGGCGGACCTCGCCTTCGAGCTTCTTCGCCCAGGTCTTCTTCTTCAGGCCGCGCAGCGACGCCGCCTGCGCCTTGCTGCGGCCCTCGGCCAGCGCCTCGGCGAAGTTGGCGAACAGCACGGTGAACCACAGCCACACCGCGACCGAGGCGGTGAAGACGCCGGGCTGAGCGACCGCGAGCGCGGTCGTGAAGGCGCTGCCGACGTAGACGACGAACATCACCGGGTTGCGCCACTGCGTGCGCGGGTCCAGCTTCCTGAAGGCATCGGCCAGCGCCGGGCGCGGCAGCGCCGGGTCGAACAGGGTCAGGGTCATGCGACTCATCGCGAACCTCTCCGCGTGCCCATGGCAGCAGGTGCTCGACCACCGGCCCGAGTGCCAGTGCCGGCACATAGTTCAACAGGCCGACCAGCAGCACGGTGCCGATCAGCAGCACGACGAACAGCGGGCCGTGCGTGGGCAGCGTGCCTTCGGTCGCGGCGAGCCGCTTCTTCGCCGCCAGCGAGCCTGCGATCGCGAGCACCGGCACGATCACGCCGAAACGGCCGAACCACATCGCCAGCGCCAGCATGACGTTGTGGAACGGCGTGTCGGCGGACAGGCCGGCAAAGGCGCTGCCGTTGTTGTTGGCCGCCGAAGACAGCGCGTACAGCACCTCGGAGAACCCGTGCGGACCGGGGTTCAGGATGCCGGCGCGGCCGGCCTGCGACACGACCGCCACCGCAGTCCCGGCCAGCACCAGCAGCGGCGTCACGAGGATCGCGACCGAGACCATCTTCATCTCGCAGGCCTCGATCTTCTTGCCCAGGTACTCGGGCGTGCGGCCGATCATCAGGCCGGCGATGACGACCGCCATGATGGCGAACACGAGCATCCCGTACAGACCCGAGCCGACACCACCGAACACGACCTCGCCGAGGTCGATCAGCACCAGCGGCACCGCGCCGCCCAGCGGCGTGAACGAATCGTGCGTGGCATTCACCGCGCCGCAGCTGGCGGCGGTGGTGATCGTCGCGAAAAGCGTCGACGCCCTGATGCCGAAGCGCGCTTCCTTGCCTTCCATGTTGCCGCCGGGCTGGGTGGCGCTCGCCGCCTGGTCGACACCCAGCGCCGCCAGCGCCGGGTTGCCCTGCTGCTCGAACACCGTGGCCGGCACGGCGAAGGCGACGAACAGCAGCGTCATCGTCGCCAGCACCGCCCACCCCTGGCGCAGGTCGCCGACCATGCGGCCGAAGACGAAGCACAGCGCCGCGGGGATCGCGAAGATGGCCAGCATCTCCAGCAGGTCGGTGACGGCGCTCGGGTTCTCGTACGGGTGTGCCGAGTTGGCGTTGAAGAAGCCGCCGCCGTTCGTGCCCAGCATCTTGATCGCCAGTTGCGAGGCCACCGGGCCCATCGCGAGGGTCTGGGTCGGGCTCGACCTGTCGTCCATCACCGGCCGGCCCTGGGCGTCCTCGACCGGCTGGCCGTCGGCACCGAGCCGGGCCTGCTGCCAGTAGGTGGCCTCGAGCGTCCTGACCTCGGTGTAGGGCAACTGGTTCTGGATCACGCCCTGGCCCGCGAACACCAGCGCGAGGACGAAGGACAAGGGCAGCAGGATCCACAGCGTCGCGCGCGGCAGGTCGACCCAGACGTTGCCGATCGCGCCCGCCGAGTGGCGCGCGAAGCCGCGCACCAGTGCGACGGCGACGACGATGCCGGTTGCCGCGGAGAGGTAGTTCTGCACCGCGAGCGCCTGCATCTGGGTCAGGTCGCTCATCGTCGATTCGCCACCGTAGCCCTGCTAGTTGGTGTTGGTCACGAAACTGATCGCGGTGTTGAAGGCCGAGTCCGGTGTCACGCCGGGCATGTGCTGCGGGTTCAGCGGCAGGGCCCCTTGCAGGCGCTGCGGCGCATAGACCGCGAGCACGCCCAGGCCGTTGAAGACCAGCAGCCCGGTGGCGTAGCGCAGCCAGCCGGACTCGTGCTCCGGGCGCACGCCGGCGAGGCGGAACAGCGGGGCCTCGAGGCGACGCCCGAGGCCGAAGCGGCCCGCCATCACGACGTCGATCATGCGCGCCAGCGGCCAGGCGAGCGCGAGCAGCAAGGCCAGGTAGGCCGCGAGCTGCATCCAGGCGGCGGTGCTCACGAGAAGTCCTCCGGTCGCAGCAGCACGGCGACGAGGTCGCCGAGCAGGCCCGCGGCCAGCAGCGCGCCGACGATGTCCCAGGCACTCATGGCTGCGCTTCCGGCGGCTGCAGCCGCGCGCAGCCTCGGGCGAGACCGAGCGCGGCCAGCCAGATCACGGCCGCGAGCGCGAGGTATTCGATGTCCATCGCATTCCCTTCGTCGAGATGGCGGAATGCTAGGAAGAGGCCCGTCAAGGCGCTCACAAGATCGGCGCCGAGCACATCAAGAATTCATCAAGACCGGCCCGACCGCCCGGGGCCAGGAATGCGGCGCGCGGTCGCGGGAACTGAAGGGCTTGTCCGGCCCAGTTCGTCACGTCGTCGTCATCGACTCGAGCTACGATGCCTGTGCTCGAAGCGCAAGATCGTCCGTATCGAATGGGCGGAGGACGCCAAGTCCAGGGAACCCGTCACCCAGCGCCGAGAGACCGTCGTCGCCGCCCCACGGGCCGCGATGCCCGGAAGGCTAGCCCGCCGCCAGCAATGGTCGCGGGCTTTTCTTATGGAGCCGGCGCTTTCTCCGGTCGGAGACGGTATATGCATCGCATATAGTTGCGTCCCGATGCAGTCCGTCCACCCGATCCTCGCCCTGCTCGCGCGCGGGCCGGCCCATGGCTACGAGCTGCGGGCCCTGGTGGAGCGCGAGCTGCAGCCGTTCTGGCGTATCGATTTCGGGCAGCTCTACCGAGTCCTTCACCGCGCGCTGCGCGACGGCCTGATCGCCGCGACCGGGCGCGAGACGGGCGGACAGGGGCCGGCCCGCAGCGTCTACCGGCTGACGCCCCGGGGGCGTGCCGCCGTGACCGCGTGGCTCGCCGAGCCGGCCGAGGACGACGACGAACTGATGGTCAAGCTGACGCTCGCCGCGCAGGGCGAGGGCCGGCTGGCGAGCGTCGTCGGCGCCAATCGCACCCGCTTCGGTGCGCGCCTGGACGAGGCCCGGCGCGCCTGCCGCGACGCGATCGAATCCGGTGACCACGGCCGGATCCTCGCCAGCGACGCGCTGCGGCGGCGCTGCGAAGCCACGGCCGCAACGCTGGCGCTGGCCGAGCCGGCAAGCCAGCCACCGCTGCCGGCGACGGGCACCCGCACGGTCGGCGCGACGCGAGGGACGCGGGCCGCGGGCTCGACGCGCGGCGCCACCGGCGCGCGCGCGCTGCGCATCGCCGGCAGCGACGACCCCCTGCTCGGCTGGCTCGCACGCGAGGCCGGTCTGCAAGCGCAGTTCGTCGGCAGCTACGGCGGCCTGTGGGCCTTGCAGCGCGACGAGGCGGATGCGGCATCGCTGCACCTGTTCGATGCCGAGGCCAACGAGTACAACGCGCCCTTCCTGCGCCACCTGCTGCCGGAAAGCGATTGGGTGCTCGTGAACCTCGCCTGGCGCGACAACGGCCTCATCGTCGCGCGCGGCAACCCCCGCGGCGTGCGAGCCGCCGGCGACCTGGTGCGCGGCGACCTGCGCTTCGTCAATCGCCAGCGCGACGCCGGCACGCGGGTGCTGCTGACCCATGCGTTGCGCGCGGCGGCGATCGATCCGGCGGCGGTCCCCGGCTGGGACCACCCGGTCGCGACGCACGAGGCGGTGGCCCAGGCGATCGTCCACGGGCGCGCCGACGTCGGGCCCGGACTGCGCGCGATGGCGACGGCCTGGGACCTCGACTTCGTCCCGCTCGCGCAGGAGCGCTACGACATCGCGCTGCCGCGCGAAGTCCTGGATTCGGCGGCCTGCAGGCGCCTGCTGGGCGTGCTGCGCGGCCGGACCCTGCGCCGCGAGGCTGGGCGCTTCGCGGGTTACGACCTGCGCGACTGCGGACAGATCGTCGGGGCCGCGCGGCCCGATCTCATCCGGGCCTGAACGGCCCTTCACTTTCCATCGAGGAGCAGAGGCATGAGCGTTCGACTGCGGACCCTGGGTTCGATCATCGGTGCGGCGGTGGCCATGGCGGCAGCCGCCGGGCCCGCCCGGGCGGCCACGCCCGATCCCGTCAAGCTGACGGTCTATGCGGCTGGGACGCTCGCCAAGCCATTCACCGAGATGGCGCGCGAGTTCGAGAAGTCGCATCCCGACATCGTGGTCCAGGCCCAGTTCGGCGGCAGCGTCAAGATGGTCAAGCAGGTGACGGTGCTCAAGCAGCAGGCCGACATCGTCGCGGTGGCGGACTACACGGTGATCCCGAAGTACATGTTCGGCGCGAACGGATCGCCGGCCTATGCCGACTGGTACG
>MEGM01000197.1 GCA_001725505.1 Rubrivivax sp. SCN 70-15
GCACGCCCGTGGCCTCGAGCACGAGGCCGGTCACGCGCAGCAGCGTGCCGACCGCGGCCAGCGGCTGCGGCACGGCGGCGTAGTCCTGCAGGTCCGCGAGGGAGCGCTGCCAGCGCTGCGCGCGGCCGCTGCCGGCCTGGGGCACGGCGTTCAAGGCTCGCCCCAGGGCTCGGCGCTGCCGAGCGCGGCCGCCGCCTGCGCCCAGCGCGACGCGATGCGCGCGTCGATCGCACCGACGTCGGATTCGACGAACACGCCGCCGCGTTCGATGCCGGGGTTCGCGAGCAGCCGCGCGCCGCGCGCCTGCAGGGCTTCCTCGGCCCCTTCGGCGACCAGCGGCAGGTCCTGCGGATGGACCTGCACCGTGATGTGGCGCGCGCTGAGCAGCACCGCGTTGACGGCCTCGGTGGCGACCTGCGCGACCAAGGCTGGCGCGACACGCAGTTCGGCGCGCAGCACCTGGCGCGCGAGCTGCACCGCGGTGCGCGCGACGGCGTCGGCCATCGCGGCGTCGAGCTGCGCGAGCTGGGCGTCGAAGCCCGTCAGCAGCGCGCCGATCTGGCCCGTGGCCTGGGCGGCGAAGCTCTGCTTGAAGCTCTCGAGCGCGACCAGGCCGTCGCGGTAGCCGTCCTGGTAGCCGGCCTGGCGCGCCGCGGCGACCTGGGCACGCCATTCGTCGGCACCGGGTTCCGCGGCCGGCGGTGCAGCCGGCGCGGCGGCGCCACAGTCGTTCAGCGAGCCGGGCCGCCAGGCCGCGAAGTCGCCCAGTTCCTCGCGCGGGATGAAGCGCGTGTAGGGCGTGGCGGCCTTGCTGCCGGGTGGCGACGGCACGTTCAGGAAGCCGGCCTGTCTAGACGAACTGCTCATCGCCCCCCCCGGCCAGCACGATCTGACCTTCGTCGGACAGACGGCGCACGATCTTCAGCATTTCCTTCTGCTCGGCCTCGACCTCGGACAGGCGCACCGGGCCGCGCGAATCGAGGTCCTCGCGCAGCGTCTCGGCGGCGCGCGTCGACATGTTCTTGAAGATCTTCTCGCGCAGCGCCGGCGTCGCGCCCTTGAGCGCGACGACCAGCGACTCGGACTGGACTTCCTTCATCAGCGCCTGGATGCCCTTGTCGTCGAGCTTCTCCAGGTCGTCGAAGGTGAACATGTTGTCCATGATCTTCTGCGCCAGCTCGTTGTCGGCCTCGCGCACGAAGTCGAGCACCGCGGTCTCGATCGAGCTGCCCAGCATGTTCAGGATCTCGGCCGCCGTCTTCACGCCGCCGAGGTTGCTCTTTTTCATCCGTTCACCGCCGGCGAGCACCTTGCTCATCACTTCGTTCAGGTCCTTCAGCGCGCTCGGCTGGATGCCGTCCAGCGTGGCCACGCGCACCAGCACCTCGTTGCGCTGGCGTTCGGTGAACTGCTTGAGCACTTCGGCCGCCTGGTCGAACTCGAGGTGGACCAGGATCGCGGCGACGATCTGCGGGTGCTCGTTGCGCAGCAGCTCGGCCACCGAGCCCGGATCCATCCATTTCAGGCTCTCGATGCCGGTGACGTCGCTGCCCTGCAGGATGCGGTCGATGAGCAGGTTCGCCTTGTCGTCGCCGAGCGCCTTGCGCAGCACGGCCTTGACGTATTCGTCGGTGTCCGGAACGAGCATGCTCTCGTTCGCGGCGAGCGCGTCGAACTGCTCGAGCACCGAGTCGACGCGGTCGCGCGAGACCGCCTTCATGCGTGCGATCGTCTCGCCCAGGCGCTGCACTTCCTTCGGCGCGAGGTGCTTGAAGACCTCGGCCGCCTCCTCCTCGCCCAAGGACATGAGCAGGATGGCGGCGTTCTCGACGCTGTCGTTTTCGGTCGGGGCGGGCATCGCTCGCAGTCCTCAGGCGACTTCGCCGTTGACCCAGCCGCGCACGATGTTCGCCACCGCCGCGGGGTTTTCCTTGGCCAGCCGACGCGCCGCGTCGAGCTTGTCGCTCGAGCGCGGTGCCTCCAGCGCCGGCAGGGCGCCGGGCGCGGGCAGGGCGGCGTCGCCCTCGATCACCTCGTCGAGCCGGCCGCCGACCGGCCGCGGCGCGATCGCTGCCTTCAGCGCCGGCCGCACGAGGGCGAACACGATCACGAGCGCGACCAGCACCAGCGCCGCCGGCATCGCGCCGCGGCGCAGCAGGTCCAGCGCCCAGGGCTGCTCCCACAGCGGCTGCGCCTGAACGGTGGGCGCCTTGTCGACGTGGAACGGGGCGTTGATCACGCGCACCGAGTCGCCGCGCTGGGCGTCGTAGCCGATCGCCTGCTGGACGAGCGCGGTGAGCTTGTTCAGCTCGTCGGGCGACAGCGGGGTGCTGACCGTCTTGCCGTTCTTGTCGACGCTGACATGGTCGTTGACGACCACCGCCGCGTTCAGCCGGCGCACCGCGCCGACCGCGCCGCGCGTCACGCGCACCGTCTTGTCGACCTCGTAGCGCGTCTCGGACTCGCTCCGGCCGGTGCCGCCGCCCGCGCTGCCGCCCTGCGCGGCCTGCAGCGGCTGCGCCGGGCCGGTGATCGGCGCCGTGGCCGGCACCGGCGGCTGGTTGCTCAGCGCGCCGGGCACGCCGGCCGGCGTCGCGCTGCCCGGCTGGGTCGACACCTCGGTGCGCAGCGCGCGCACCGTCGCCGGCGCGCCACCCTGGTTCGGCTTGAACTCTTCCGACGTCGACTCGGTCTGCGAGAAGTCGATGTCGGCGGTGACGCTGGCGCGCAGGTTGTTGCGCCCGACCACCGGCTCGAGCAGGTCGATCACGCGCTGCGTGTTGCTCGCCTCGACCTCGTGCAGGTATTGCAGCTGCTGGCTGTCGAGCCCGGCGGTGGGGCTGTCGTCGCCGGACAGCAGCGTGCCGGTGCCGTCGAGCACGCTGACCGCCTTCGGTGCGAGCTCGGGCACGCTGGACGCGACCAGGTGCACGATGCCGGCGATCTGCGCGCGGTCGAGCGTGCGGCCCGGGTACAGCGTCAGCACGACCGACGCCGAGGGCTTCTGCTGCTCGCGGAAGAAGCCGTTCTGCTGCGGCAGCGCCAGGTGCACGCGCGCGGCCTGCACCGAATCCAGCGACTCGACGGTGCGCGTGAGCTCGCCTTCGAGCGCGCGCTGCAGGTTGATGCGCTCCTGCCCCTGGGTCTGACCGAAGGGCGACTTGTCGAGCAGCTCGTAGCCGGTGATCGAACCCTTGGGCAGGCCGGCCGCGCTGAGCTTGAGGCGCAGGTCGTAGACCTGGTCCGCCGGCACCAGGATCGCGCCGCCGCCGTCGCTGAAGCGGTAGGGCACGTTCATCTGCGAGAGCTTGTCGATGATCGCGCCGCCGTCCTTTTCGGAGACGTTGGCGAACAGCACCTTGTAGTCACCCTGGCGCAGGCCCATCGTGAGCGCGAGCAGCACGGCGGCCAGGGCGGCCAGGCCGATGCCGGCCATCAACTTGCTCTTGGCCGGCAGCGCGGCCAGACGGGCGCCGAGCCCGGTGGCCAGCGGCAAAGACTGCGAAACGACAGCAGGTTCCATGGGTGCGGATTGTTCGGGCGGCGCTGGCCCGCCGGTGGCGCGAGAAGCCCGGCCAAGACCGGCCTGTTCGCGCCTTGGCCCGGGATCCGGCGGCCCTACAGTGCGGCCATCGTGGACCTGAAGCTCAAGCCCTTCGACTTCAACCAGGCGGTGGCCCGCGCCGGGCTGCGCCCGGACGGCCTGCCGCTGGCGAAGGCCGTCACGCCCACCGCCGATGGCGGCAGCTTCCGCACCGCGATGGCCGATGCGCTGCGCTCGGTGAGCGACAGCCAGAACCAGGTCGTGGCCATGCAGCGCGCGGTGGCGCTCGACGACCCCCGGGTCAGCCTCGAGCAGACCATGGTCGCGATGCAGAAGGCCCAGCTCGGCTTCACCGCCGCGGTGCAGGTGCGCAACCGCCTCGTCTCGGCCTACACCGAGATCATGAACATGCAGGTCTAGGCCGCGCGGAGGCGCGCGCGCTCAGCAGCGCGGGTAGCCGGGCACGCCGCCGTCGGGCGAACAGACCAGCGCCCGGCCGAGCGGGGTGACCAGCACGCGCAGCCGCTCGCCGTGGCGCGACTGCAGCAGCGCGCCGGTGGCCGCACCCTCCGTCGTCGCCTGCCCGTCCGGGTCGAACCGCGTCGCCTGGGCCTGGAGCAACGTCACGCCCGGATAGGCGGCCGCATCCTGGGCCTCGAGGCGGCAGGCCTGGGCCTGGTCGCAGCGGCAGTCGGGGGCGGTCGCGACCGCCCAGCACCACCCGGCGCCGGTGCGGAAGCCCAGGTGCAGCGGCAGCCCGCGCTGCGCGGCCTGGAATCGGGCTTCGCCGAGGTCGGCGGCCAGGGTCTCGGCGGCCGACTTGAGCCGCGTGCGGTCGACCGCGCTGCCGAACGAGGGCAGCGCCAGTGTGGCCAGCACCGCCAGCACGGCGAGCGCGATCGTGAGCTCGATCAGCGTCAGGCCGCGCGGCTTCATCGGTTCCAGCAGTCGGGCGACGGCCCGAAGCGCGTGAAGCCCTGGACGACCTCGACGCTGAGCCGGGCGCAGGCGTGGTCGCCGGCCTGTGCGCCGCCGGCGACGGCGGTTGCAGTGGCGCGCCAGCCGTCGGCACCGGTGAGCTCGACTGCGATCGAGTAGAGGCCCGCGCTGCTCGTTGCCGCACCGTGCAGCGCGCGCAGGTCGTCGCTGTACAGGCCGGTGGCGGCATGCGCCTGCTCCTGCGCCTGTTGCAGCCGTGTCAGCGCGGCGACCGCGTCGGCGCGGCGCGAGCGCTGCAGCTGGCCCTGGTAGGACGGCAGCGCGACGCCGGCGAGCACGCCGGCCACCGCGCAGACGGTGAGCACCTCGATCAGCGTGAAGCCGCGCGCGTGGCGGGCAGCGGGCGTGCGCATCGTGGCTCAGCCGAGCGAGAGCATGCGCCGGCGCTTCTGCGTCTGGTCGATGTAGCGCTGCAGCGAACGCGCCGCAGTGGGGCCGAGCGGCGTCCACTCGCAGCCCAGCCGCACCGCCTGCTCGCCGGGCAGGATGACGGTGACGTGGTGCAGCGTCAGGTCGACGGCGAAGCGGGTCTCGGCGTCGAGCTCGATCTGCACGCCGGCGAGCCGGACGCCGGGCTCGAGCATCGGCACGTCGTCGGGCAGCAGCAGCGCGCAGCCGCCGGCGCTGACGTCGAGCACGCGCAGCGCGAGCGCCATCTCGGGGATCGCCGGGTGGCGCAGGCGGGCCGTCGGCTGCGCCTTCTCGGGCGTGCGCACGCGGTAGGCCTGGCGGCGCTGGAAGCGATAGATCTCGTGCGGCAGCTCGGCCTGCAGCGTGCAGGCGCGCGCGCTGCGCACGAGCAGCAGCCCGTTCAGGTCGAACTGGAGCTTGACGCTGTCGAGGTAGGCCACGGCGACGGCCTCGTCGGCATCGACCAGGCGCTGCAGCTGCGGGTGCGATTCGTCGGCGGCGAAGTTCAGGCGCTGGCGCTCGGGGTCGATCGCCCAGAGCGCGGTCGTCAGCGTGCCGCCGCCCGGCGCGCTCAGGCTCACCGGCACGCTGCCGTCGCGCAACTGGCGCAGCAGCGCGAGGCGCTCCTGCGGGTTGCCGACGCGGAACTCGGACCAGCGCGCGGAGCTGCCGTGCTCGTCGAGCGGGGCGGGTTGGCTGTCCTGGAACATCGCGTGCTCCTTCGGGGGCGGCTTCAGTGCAGGGTCTTGCGCCGGCCGGCCAGCGTGTCGTCGAGGTCCTGCAGCCAGGGCTCCGCGAGGTGGCGGATCTCGGCGTCGTTGACCAGGATGCGCTGCATGATGCGCGACTTGGCCTTGGCCGCATCGCTGTCCAGCGGTGCCTGGCGCGCGGCATGCTTGAGCTGGCTGATGAGCAGCACGCAGGCGCTCTCGAGCTTGACGACTTCGTCCCAGTTGCCGGCGCGGGCCGCGGCCAGCATGTCGGCGCTGGCCTTCTCGATGGCCTCGTAGTAGTTCAGCAACTCGCGCGTCATCGCGGGGCCCTCGGGAGGGTGCTCGGGCGGGTGGGTAGGGGTCATCCGGGCGGCCCTCAGTTCGCCGCGCCGGTGCGCGGGCCGATGTCCTTCCAGGCCTGGCGCAGCGGCTCGATCAGGCGCGCGCACTCGTCGAGGATGGATTCGTCGTTGCGCGCGTTCGCCAGCACGAGGCGGATCGAAACGTATTCGTACAGTCCATTCAGGTCGGCGGCCAGGCGGCCACCGTCCTTCAGGTTCAGGCTCGCCTTCAGGCCCTCGTCGACGATGCGGGCGGCGTGGCCGATGGCCCGGCCCTTGACTTCGATCTTGCCGCCGCGCATCGAGGCTCGGGCCAGGTTCAGCGCGTCGAAGAAGCCGTCGAACAGCAGTTCCACCAGCTTGTGCGGCGACGCCGGCGAGACGCTGGTCTCGAAGCCGACCTGGCGGTAGGCGTTGGCGAGGGCGCCGGGACTGCCGAAGGGGGAGGAAGCGGCTGCGCTGTACATCTCGGGCTTCTCGTGGGAGTGTCTCTGCAGTTCTTATCGGCCCCGGCCGAGGGGCACTTGAGTCCGGTTCGGTGAACAGTGGCAACTACGTCGCCGCTCACGAAAAGGGGCGCCGCAGCGCCCCTGGGGGTCGGATGCGGCGCGAGCCTCAGCCGGTCTTCGACGTGTTGAAGAACTGCTGCGTCACGTAGGTCGACAGCGCGGTCATCGATGCCATCGTCGTGTCGAGCTGGGAATACTGGGCCGTCAGGTTGGCCTGGATCTGGGCCAGCCGGGTCTGCATGTCGGCTTGCCGCTTCTCGTTCGAGCTGATGCTCGTCTGCAGGCCCTGCTGGCGCGTCGTGATGCTGCCGTCGATGCCCAGCGCCGCGTTCGCCAGGTTGTTGAAGCGCGTCATGAAGCCCGAGCTCGAGCTGACGCCGGTGTCGGCCGAGAACAGGTTCTGCAGCTCGGGAAGGTTGTTGAGCGCGTTGCCGAGCTTGGTCTGGTCGATCGCCAGCGTGCCGTCGGACTGCATCGAGAT
>MEGM01000198.1:0-13161 GCA_001725505.1 Rubrivivax sp. SCN 70-15
GCATGCGAGATCCCCGGTAGAAGGATCGCATCACGATGCCATACGTGGCAGAACTTATCAATCATATACGTGGCCGTATTTACGAAGATGCCTACTAAGTCGCCGATAAGTCGTCGCGCCGCACAGTGGCGTCACCCGCCGGGCATCCCGCCGGGCAGCATCCACTGGAGCGAATCTCCCATCATGAAACGCCATCTGAAAACGTCCCTGGCCGCACTCGCGATCGTCCTCGGCGCCGGCGTCGGCGTCACCCTGGCTGCGCGCGCCGCAGGCGGCGAGAACGACGCCGTCGCCACGCTGGCGCAGGCGCACGTCGGCCTGACCCAGGCGGTCGACATCGCGCTGGCGCAGACCGCCGGGCGCGCGACGCGCGCCGAGCTCGGCGACGAGAACGGCCACGCCATCTACGAGATCGAGGTCGTCGCCGCGAACAACCAGGTGTTCGACATGAAGGTCGACGCGGTGGCAGGCAAGCTGCTGTCGAGCCAGGCCGACAAGGCCGATCAAGGCCGCGACGAGAAGGACGGCAACGAGGACTGAGCGGCGAGCTTAAGTCTGCCTTCATCCAGCGCCGGCTATCGTGGACTCCCACCGATGAACCCATGGCCTGACGGAGTTGCCAAAGTGAATCACTCCTCGGAAACCTAGCCGCTGGCGAGCAAGGTCGCCCGCGTCACGCTGTCGTTCTGGATCATGAAGATCTGCGCCACGACGCTGGGCGAGACCGCGGGCGACCTTTTCTCGATGACCCTGCATCTGGGCTACGCGCTCAGCGGCGTCGCGCTGCTCGGGATGTTTTTCGTCAGCCTGCGCGCGCAGCTGGCCGCGCGGCGATTCCATCCCGCGCTGTTCTGGCTCGTCATCCTGACCACCAGCACCGCCGGTACGACGATGTCCGATTTCATGGATCGCAGCCTCGCACTGGGCTATGCGCTTGGCGCGACGGTCCTGGTCACCGCGCTGGCCGGCGTGCTCGCGGCCTGGTGGCTCACCGAGCGGTCGTTGTCGGTGGACCGGATCCGCACGCGGCGAGCGGAGGTCTTCTACTGGACCGCGATCCTCGTGTCGAACACGCTGGGCACGGCGCTGGGCGACTTCCTGTCCGATGCGTCGGGCCTGGGCCTCCTTGGTGGCGCGGCGCTGATCGGCGGTGCGATCCTGCTCGTCGCACTCGCCGCGCGCCACACCCGGATCAGCCGCGTGCTGCTGTTCTGGGTGGCCTTCGTGCTGACGCGTCCGTTCGGCGCCACCTTCGGCGACCTGCTCACCAAGCCGGCCCGGCTCGGCGGCCTCGGGCTCGGGACGGCGGGTTCGTCGGCCGTGCTCGCGGCCTTGCTGCTGGGCCTGCTCGCCTGGACCCTTCGGGCCGCGAGCACGGCGCTGATCCGGCCGCACGCGCACGGCGAGCAGTGGCTCTGCGTCGTCGGTCGACAAGGTGCGGCCTTCGCCGTCGACGAGCGGCTGCTCGAAGTCGTTCCAGCCGCGCACGCCGGTCTTCAGCGAGACGACGTCGGTGAAGCCCATTCGCTGCATTGCGTCGGCGGCGAGCACCGAGCGGCTGCCGGAGCGGCAGACGACGACGATCTCGCGCTCGCGCCCGCCGGCCAGCGCCGGCACGGTGTCGTCGTAGTCCCAGTCGCAGGCGGCCTCGAGCAGGCCGCGCGGCACGTTGATCGAGCCTTCGATGCGCGCAAGCGCGAACTCGGCCGGCTCGCGCACGTCGAGCAGCAGCGGCGGTGCGGGCCGGGCGAGGCGCTCGCTCAGGTCCCAGGGCTGGATCTCGCGCACGCGGGTCAGCGCGTCGGCGAGCAGGTCGGCGTAGCGCAGTGGCTTCATCGGCGGCGCCGGTGGGTGACGAAGTCGAAGCGCAGATCGTCCGGCGCTGCGGCCTGGTGCGGCTCGCGCGCGACCTCGACGAAGGCCTCGCGGTCGAAGCGCGGGAAACGGGCGTCGCCTTCGAAATCGCGGTCGATCTCGGTCAGCAGCAGCTCGTCGGCCCAGGGCAGCGCGGCGGCGTAGAGCTCGGCGCCGCCGATGACGAAGGCCTGCGCGGCGTCGCGCACGCGCTCGATCGCCTGCGCCGGCGAGGCCGCGGTCTCGGCGCCGACGGGCTGCCAATGCGGGTCGCGCGTGACGACGATGTTGCGCCGGCCCGGCAGCGGGCGGAAGCGCTCGGGCAGCGACTCCCAGGTGCGCCGGCCCATGATCACCGGATGGCCGCGCGTGAGCGCGCGAAAGCGCTGCAGGTCCTCGGGCAGGTGCCAGAGCAGCTGGTTGTCGCGGCCGATCACGCCGTTGCGCGCGACGGCCGCGATGAGCGACAGCTTCACACCGCGACCGGCGCCTTGATCGCCGGGTGGTGGCGGTAGTCGACGATCTCGAAGTCCTCGTACGCGTAGTCGAAGATCGACGCGGGGCGCCGGTTCAGCATCAGCCGCGGGTAAGGGTAGGGCGTGCGCGCGAGCTGCTCGTCGACCTGCGCGCGGTGGTTCGCGTAGATGTGGCAGTCGCCGCCGGTCCAGACGAAGTCGCCGACGTCGAGGTCGCACTGCTGCGCGAGCATGTGGGTCAGCAGCGCGTAGCTCGCGATGTTGAACGGTACGCCCAGGAAGATGTCCGCGCTGCGCTGGTAGAGCTGGCAGCTGAGCTTGCCCCGCGCCGCAGGCGAGTCGCCGGGTGCGACGTAGAACTGGAAGAACGCGTGGCAGGGCGCGAGCGCCATCTTCGGCAGGTCGGCGACGTTCCAGGCGCTGACGATGATGCGGCGCGAGTCGGGGTCGGTCTTGAGCTGCTTCACGACCTCGGCGATCTGGTCGATATGGCCGCCGTCGGGCGTGGGCCAGCTGCGCCACTGCACGCCGTAGACCGGGCCGAGGCTGCCGTCGGGGGCGGCCCATTCGTCCCAGATCGTCACGCCGCGCTCCTGCAGCCAGCGCGCGTTGCCGTCGCCGCGCAGGAACCAGAGCAGCTCGAGCGCGATGCTCTTGAAGTGGACCTTCTTCGTCGTCACGAGCGGGAAGCCCTCGGCGAGGTCGAAGCGCATCTGGTGGCCGAACACGCTCGTCGTGCCGGTGCCGGTGCGGTCCGCCTTCGCGACGCCGTGGTCGCGAACGTGGCGCATGAAGTCCTCGTACTGCGTGCGCACCGGGCGCAGGGCGGTGTCCAACTTCGGATCTCCTGGGCGGCGCGCGCTCAGCGCTGCGGCTCGCGCAGGAAGATCTCGACGCGCCGGTTCTTCGCCCGGCCCTCGGCGGTGGCGTTGGACGCGATCGGCTCGCGCGAGCCGCGCCCCGCGACCTCGATCCGGTTCGCCGCGATGCCGCGGTCCTCGAGGTAGTTGCGCACGCTCTCGGCGCGGTGCAGCGACAGCGGCTCGTTGATCGCGTCGCTGCCGGTGTCGTCGGTGTGGCCGACGATGCGCACGATCATGCCCGGCTGGTTGCCCAGGCCGCTGGCGAACGCGTCGAGCACCGGGCGCAACCGCGGCTCGATCGCCGCGCTGCCGACGGCGAACGAGATGTCGCTCGGCACGTCGAGCTTGAGCTGGTTGTCGGCGGTGCGCGAGACCTGCACGCCGGTGCCGGCGGTGGCCTGCTCCATCGCGCGCTGCTTCTCTTCCATGTTCTTCGACCACAGGTTGCCGGCCACCGCGCCGAGCGCGGCGCCGATCACCGCGCTCTGGCCCGGACGGCCGCCGGTCATCGAGCCGACGGCCGCACCGGCGAGCGCGCCGACGCCGGCACCGGCGGCCGTGCCTTGCTGGCGCTGGCTCATGTCGGCGCAACCGGAGGCGAGGGCGAGCAGCGCGACGGCGGTCACGCTGCGAAGGGGGAGCGAACGGGTCTTCATCGGGTTCTCCAATTGCGGGAGCAATGGTTTCGGAAGGGCACTTTAACGGAGCCGCCGTGGCCCCACGGCGGGCGCTTGCTTGCGCGAAGGGTCCTGTGGCGTTCAGGCCGGCTGAGGCCGCGTCCCGTCGGCCGGGCCGGGGGCTTCGAGGTCGAACTGCATCGCCGCGAGCCGCGCGTACAGACCCCCGCGCGCGACGAGTTCGTCGTGGCTGCCGACGTCGACGATGCGCCCGCCGTCGAGGACGACGATGCGGTCGGCGCGCAGCACGGTCGCGAGCCGGTGCGCGATGACGATCGTCGTGCGGTCGCGCATCGCGGCGTCGAGCGCCGCCTGCACCATGCGCTCGCTCTCGGCGTCGAGCGCGCTCGTCGCCTCGTCGAGCAGCAGCAGCGGCGGGTTCTTCAGCATCGCGCGTGCGATCGCGATGCGCTGGCGCTGGCCGCCCGAGACGCGCACGCCGCGCTCGCCGAGGTAGGTCGCGTAGCCCTCGGGCAGCGCGCTGATGAACTCGTGCGCGAACGCGCCCTTCGCCGCGGCCATCACCTCGGCGTCGCTCGCGTCGGGGCGGCCGTAGCGGATGTTCTCGAGCGCGCTGGTCGAGAAGATCGTGCTCTCCTGCGGCACGACCGCGATGCGCTGGCGCAGCGCCGCGAGCGACGCGCGCTGCACCGGCACGCCGTCGACCAGCACCTGGCCGTGCTGCAGGTCGTAGAAGCGCAGCAGCAACTGCAGCACCGTCGTCTTGCCGGCGCCGCTGGGGCCGACCAGCGCCACCGTCTCGCCCGGCTTCACGTCGAGCGAGAAGTCGATCAGCGAGGCCTGGCGGGGACGCGACGGGTAGTGGAAGGTGCAATGCTCGAAGCGCACCGCCGAGCCGCCGCGTGCCGGCGGCAGCGCGATCGGCGCCGCGGGCTCGGCCACCGGCGAGCGTGCGGCGAGCAGCTCCATCAGCCGCTCGGTCGCGCCAGCCGCGCGCAGCACGTCGCCGTAGACCTCGGACAGCACCGCGACCGAGCTGACGAAGATGATCACGAAGACCACCGTCTGCCCCAGGTGGCCGGCGCTGATGCGCCCGGCGATCACCGCCTCGGTGCCCTGGAACAGGCCCCAGAGCAGCGCGCCGAAGGTGGCCGTGATGATGAAGCCGACGAGCAGCGCGCGCACCGTCGTGCGCCGGCGCGCGGTCTCGAACGCGCCCTCGGTCGCCTGCGCGAAGCGGGCGGCCTCGCGCCTTTCCTGCACGAAGCTCTGCACCACCGGGATCGCGTTCAGCACCTCGGAGGCGATCGCACTCGAATCGGCGACGCGGTCCTGGCTCGCGCGGCTGAGCTTGCGCACGCGGCGGCCGAAGTACAGCGACGGCAGCACGACGAGCACGAGGATGCCGAACACCTGCGTCATCACGTAGGGGTTGGTGACGATCAGCGCGACGAGCGCGCCCAGGCCCATCACCGAGTTGCGCAGCCCCATGCTCAGGCTCGAGCCGACCACCGTCTGCACGAGCGTGGTGTCGGTCGTCAGCCGGCTCAGCACCTCGCCGCTCTGCGTGCTCTCGAAGAACTCCGGGCTCTGCTGCACGACGTGGGCGTAGATCGCGTTGCGCAGGTCGGCGGTGATGCGCTCGCCGAGCCAGCTGACCATGTAGTAGCGCGAGGCCGAGAACAGCCCGAGCGCGGCGCCGACGCCGAAGAGCTCGAGAAAATGGTTGCGCAAGGCCATCACGCGCGCGCCCGGGTCGGCAGCGACGAGGCCGTTGTCGATCAGCGAGCGCAGCGCGATCGGAAACACGAGCGTGCTCGCCGCGGCCATCACGAGGAAGAAGATCGCCAGCGCGATGCGGCCGCGGTAGGGCCGCATGTAGGGCAGCAGGCCGGACAGCGAGCGCACGCGGCGCTCGCTCGCGCCGGCATCGGGGGCCGCGGCGACGGGCGCGACGGCGGGTGGGGACAGGGTCGACATGGCGCGAGTGTAGGCAGGGTGCAATGACCGGGCGTTCAAGTCGGGCCCGGTTGTGGTCGAATACGCTCTCAGACCGCCCTCCGCCTCATGACGCCGTCCGACCTCCTCGAGCCGCCGAGCCCGGCGCCCGCTCCGCGCCGCCTGCGGCCGGCCCTCAAGGCCGGGCTGCTCGGCGCGCTGTTCGTCGGCCTGGCGGCCCTGCTGGCCTTCGCCTTCGCGCTGCTGTTCGCCGACGTCGGCCGGCTCGCGGCGCCGCTGGCGGCGGCGCTCGCGAGCCTGGCCGTGCTCGTTCCCGGGATCGCGCTCGCGCTGCGCCTGGCGCGCCAGCTCGAGGCCAGCCACGCCCAGCTGCTGCGCCAGGGCGGCCTCGATGCCTCCGCCGGCCTGCTGAGTCGCGCGTTGTTCGTCGCCCAGGCCGAACGCGAATGGGCGCGCGCGCGCCGCTACGGCGGCAGCGCCGCGCTGCTGATCGTCGAGATCGACCGCCACCAGCGCCTGGCCCAGGCGCGTGGCGGCGAGGCCGTCGCGGCAGTGCTGCGCGAGCTGGCGCGCACGGTCGGGCCGACCGACCGGCGCGCTCGACGTCGCTGACCGCATCCGCGAAGGCGCCGAGTCGCTCGACATCGACTGGCAGCACAAGCTGCTGCGCGTGACGGTCAGCGTCGGTGTGGCCGGCCTGAGGCCGGCGCATCAGAACCTGACGGCGCTCGTCGCCGACGCCGAGGCCGCGGCCCAGGCCGCGCGCCAGGCGGGCGGCAACTGCGTGCGCGCCGCGCCGATCGACCCGCTGCGCCTGCAGCGCATCGGCCCCTCGGTCGGCGACAACCAGGCTGCCGGCCCGGGCGTCTGAGCCTGGCTGCGCCTCCCGCGGCGCGAACTTCGACACCTCCGTCCCGAGCGTCGCCTCGCGACCACAACGGGGATAGTCCTATGGCGCTATTTCGGCTGGCCGATAGCATTCAACGACCTGATGCGACGAGCTCGAGAGAAATTGTCTATCAGTCGTGACGCATCGCGTCATATCTCACCGGCATCCACGCCGACTGTTTCACCTCATTCAACAAGGTCGACCATGTCCCAACCGGAATCGACGCGCGCATCGCAGCGCCGCTCAGTCATCAAGGCTGCCGCAGGCGTGAGCCTGCTCCAGATGGTGCCGCCGTTCATCATCACCGCCCGTGCTGCCGACAAGGTGAAGATCGGCCTGGACAACCCGCTGACGGGCACCTTTGCCGCGGTGGGCAAGAACGAGCTGATCGGCTGCCAGCATGCGCTGGAGCAGATCAACGCCAAGGGCGGCATCCTCGGGCGCCAGGTCGAACTGCTGGTCGAGGACTCGACCAGCGGCGACGCCGGCACCGCGGTGCAGAAGGCACGCAAGCTGATCGAGCGCGACAAGGTCGACTTCCTGCTCGGCAACGTGAACTCGGCGCTCGCGCTCGCGATGGCGCAGGTCAGCAACGAGAAGGGCGTGCTGCACGTCGTGCCCGGCGGCCACACCGATGCGATCACCGGCGCGAGCTGCCACTGGAACGTCTTCCGCATCTGCAACACGACGCAGACCGAGGCCAACGCGGTGACGCCGTCGCTGATCAAGAACGGCGGCAAGAAGTGGTACTACATCACCCCCGACTACGCCTTCGGCCACACGCTGCAGGCGGGGCTGGAGAAGGCCTGCGCGAAGGCCGGCGGCACCAAGGTCGGCGGTGACCTGACGCCACTGGGGACGACCGACTTCTCGTCCTACCTGATCAAGGCGCAGGCGGCCAAGCCCGACGTCATCATCCTGCTGCCGCAGGGCGACGACATGATCAACGTCATCAAGCAGGCGGTGCAGTTCGGCCTGGACAAGCGCTTCTACATCGCCGGTGCGCAGCAGGAGCTCGAGGCCATGGAAGGCCTGCCGCCCGATGCGCGCATCGGCACCTGGGTCGTCGAGTGGTACTGGAACCAGCCCCATGTGCCGCACGTGGCCGAGTTCGTCGCCGAGATCAAGAAGAAGACCGGTCGCGTGCCGACCGAGCGGACCTGGTTCGGCTACGCCGCGACCTGGACCTGCGCGCTCGCCGCGAACGGTGCGAAGACGCTCGACGCGCAGAAGATGGCCAAGTTCCTGCAGGGCTACCACCTGCCGCCGGAAGTGGCGCTGATGCCCGATGGCGCGTTCTTCCGCGCCGGCCAGAACCAGCTGATCCCGAACCTCTACGTCAGCAAGGCGCAGGCGAAGGGGCCGGCGGGTCCGGACGACCTGTTCAAGGTGACCGAGGTCGTCAAGGGCGTCGACGTCGCCGGCACGCTCGAGGAGACCGGCTGCAAGATGACCTGGCCGGCCTGAGCCCGGCCTCGCCTCCTGCGCGTGCCGTCTCCTGCGGCGCGCGCAGGCCGTCGCCATACGTTCAGGCCTGAAACCTGCTTGGCCCCATGGCGGCGCCGGCGCGCGAGCGCTCGCCGTGCCGGGCGCCGGCCCCCTGCCGGCGCGCCCCTGTCCAGAACCCCGTCCTCACGATGACCCAGCTGCTCCTGTTCAATGTCTTCAACGGGCTGATCATCGGCGCGTTCTACGCGCTGATGGCACTCGGCCTGAGCCTGATCCTCAACCTCAGCGGCGTGATCAACTTCGCCCACGGCGGCTTCCTCGCGATCGGCGCCTACCTCGCCTACGCGCTGATGCCGCTGATCGGCTTCTGGGGGGCGCTCGTCGTCGCGCCGCTGCTGACCGCGTTGATCGGGCTCGTCGTCGAGCGGCTGCTCATCCGCCGCCTCTACGGCCGCGACCCGCTGTACAGCCTGCTGATGACCTTCGGCCTGGCCTACATCCTCGAGGACGGCACGCGCTACATCTGGGGTGCGCAGAGCCTGCCGTTCCCGATCCCCGACTGGCTGCAGACGCCGCTGTCGAGCGAGCTGTTCTTCCTCACCGGCTACCGGCTGTTCATGGTCGGGCTGGTCGCGGTCGTGGTCGCGGCGCTGTTCTTCATCCTGAACAAGACGCGCCTGGGGATGCGCATCCGTGCCGGCACGCTGGACCTCGAGACCGTCTCGGTGCTCGGCATCAACGTCTCGGTGCTGCGCAACCTGAACTTCGGCCTGGGCATCTACCTCGCCGGGCTGGCCGGCGTGCTCGCCGCGGGCATGCTCGGGCTGCAGCCGACGATCGGCAGCTCGCTGATCATGCCCAGTTTCGTCGCGATCATCGTCGGCGGCCTGGGCAGCCTGCCGGGCACGCTGCTCGGCGGCCTGCTGATCGGCGTCGCGTCGGGCGTGACGACCGTGTTCTTCCCCTCGGCGACCGAGGCGGTGATGTACGTTCTGATGGGGCTGGTGCTGCTCGTGCGCCCGCGCGGCCTGCTCGGTGAAGAAGGGAGAGTGCAGTGAAGGCGTTCGACAAGCGGGCGGCGAACGTCCTGATCTGGGTGCTGCTGCTGACGATGCCGTTCTGGATGAACGCCGTCGGCGGCTACACCGAACTGGCCACGCGCGTGATCGTGCTCGGGCTGGCCGCGATGGCGGTGAACTTCCTGCTCGGCTTCACCGGCGTGCTGTCGTTCGGCCATGCCGCCTACTTCGGCCTCGGGGCCTACGGTGCGGCGATGTCGATCAAGTACTTCGCGCCGAGCACCGCGCTGGCGATCGTCGTCGGCGTCGTCGTCGGCGCCGCGGCCGCGGCGGTCATCGGCGGGCTGATCCGCAAGCTGCGCGGGACCTACTTCGCGATGGTCACGATCGCGTTCGGCCAGGTCTTCTACTTCATCGCGTTCCGCTGGAACTCGGTCACCGGCGGCGACGACGGCGTCACCGGCTGGCAGCGCCAGCCGCTGCACCTGGGCTTCACGACCGTCGACATCCTGCACAACGACAAGGCCTTCTACTACCTCGTGCTCGCGCTGTTCGCGCTCGCCGCGGCGGTGATGGCGGTGCTGCTGCGCAGCCCGCTCGGGCGCAGCCTGATCGCGATCCGCGAGAACGAGCGCCGCGCGCGCTTTCTCGGCATCCCGGTCGAGCGCCACATCTGGCTCTCGTTCGTGATCTCGGGCGGCTTCGCGGCACTCGCCGGCACGCTGTACGCGCTGCTCAGCAACTTCACCGACCCGCGCTCGCTGCACTGGAGCCTGTCGGGCAACTTCGTGATCATGGCCGTGCTCGGCGGCATGCGCTCGTTCTGGGGTCCGCTCGTCGGCGCGGCGATCTTCGTCGTGCTGCAGGACTATGTCTCCAGCCACACGGAAAACTGGATGTCGTTCATCGGCCTGTTCTTCGTTCTCGTCGTCACCTTCTTCCCGCGTGGCGTGCTCGGCATCATCAAGCGGAAGGTGGCATCGTGAGCCTTCTGCGGGTGCAAAACGTCTCGCGCCATTTCGGCAAGCTGATCGCGGTCAACGGCGTCTCGCTCACCGTCGAGCCGGGCGAGCTGCGCGCGGTGATCGGGCCCAACGGGGCCGGCAAGACGACCTTCTTCAACCTGATCAGCGGCTTCTTCCCGCCGACATCCGGGACGATCTCGTTCGACGGCCAGGACATCACCGCGTGGCCGCCCGAGCGGCGCGTCGCCGGCGGCATGGCGCGAACGTTCCAGATCACCGAGATCTTCCCCGAGCTGAGCGTGCGCGAGAACCTGCGCATTCCGGTCGAGGTCGCGTCGGGGCTGCGTCTGCGGCCCTGGCTGTCGAGCGCGGACGACCGGCGCATCCGCGCGCGCCTGGACGAGCTGCTCGCGATGGGCGGCCTGGGCGACAAGGCCGACCGCCTCGTCGGCGAGCTCTCGCACGGCGACCAGCGCGCGACCGAGATCATGATGTCGATCGCTCTCAAGCCGCGGCTGCTGCTGCTCGACGAGCCGACCGCCGGCATGGGCGACCAGGAAACCTACGACATCACGCGCCTGATCCGCAAGCTGCACCGCGACGAGAAGCTCAGCATCGTGCTGATCGAGCACGACATGCGGGTCGTCTTCAAGCTCGCCGACCGCATCATGGTGCTGGCCGAGGGCGCGGTGCTCGCCGAAGGCACCGGCGACGAGATCGCGAAGGACGAACGGGTGCAGGCCGCCTACCTCGGGAAGACCGAAGAATGAACCTGCTCGAAGCGCAAGGTCTGCAGACCTATTACGGCAAGAGCCACATCCTGCACGGCGTCGGGCTCGAGGTGCGCGAGGGCGAGATCGTCACGCTGCTCGGGCGCAACGGCGCGGGCAAGTCGACCACGCTGCGCAGCCTGATCGGCCTGACGCCGCCGCGCGAGGGCCGGATCCGGATCTTCGGCCGGGAGACCACCGGCTGGGCGCCGTACCGCGTCGCCGCGCTCGGCGTCGGCTTCGTCCCCGAGGGGCGGCGCATCTTCAAGAACCTCAGCGTCGACGAGAACCTGCACGTGCCGCTCGAGCGCCCCGGGCCGTGGAACATCGAGCGCGTCTACCAGCTCTTCCCGCGCCTGAACGAGCGCCGCAACAACAAGGGCAGCCAGCTCTCGGGCGGCGAGCAGGAGATGCTGTCGATCGCACGCGCGCTGCTGCTCAACCCGAAGCTGCTCATCCTCGACGAGCCCTCGCAGGGCCTCGCGCCGCTGATCGTCAAGCAGGTCTTCGACGTCATCGTCTCGATGCGCAAGGAGGGCATGTCGATCCTGCTCGTCGAGCAGAACGTGCGCGCCGCGGTCGAGATCGCCGACCGCGCCTACGTGCTCGACAGCGGCAGCATCGCCTACGAGGGTGTCGCGGCCGAGTTCGCCGCCGACGAGGAACGCGTGCGCGCGCTCGCCGGCGCGAGTGCCGAGAGCTGGGACGAGATCGACGCCGACTGAAGTGAAACGACAGCATTGATCAAGCTGGCGTGTGCTGCACCGTGTAGCCGAGTTGCTGAAGCCTGCGGATGAGGCGGTTGGCGGTCTTGGCGGCGTCTGCGCGGTCGAAGTGTGCGGCGCCGAGGTCGTGCCACTCGGTGCCGTCGCGCAGCATGTGCCAGGCGGCTGTGAGCATGGAGGCGGCCACGGCGATGATGGCCTTCTTGGCGCCACGGCGAGAGCGCAGCCGGTGGAATTGGGCTTGCAGGTAGCTGCCTTTGACCCTGACAGCCGACCAGGCGGCTTGCACCAAGGTGGTCTTGAGCCACTTGCCGCCGCGGCGCAGCCGGGTGCTGCGGCGCTTGCCGGCGCTCTCGTCATTGCGCGGGCACAGACAAGCCCAGGGCAGAAGATGACCGGGCGTAGCGAAGCGCGACATGTCGATGCCGATCTCGGCGATCAGCACGTTGGCGCTGACGCTGCTCAGGCCGGGCATCGTGCTCAGCAGCTTGGCGGCCTGTTGAAACGGTTCGAGCCCGAGGCCCACCTCCGTCTCGATCTGCGCGATGGCCTTGTCCAAGGTGCCGATGTGATCCAGGTGCAGTTTGAGCATGAAGCGGTGGTGCGTGCTGACGCGCCCGCGCAGCGCTTCGAGCAACTCGGCCCGACTGGCCTTGACGCGGCCGACGACGAGGCGGACCAACTGCTCTGGGTCGGTTTGACCGTCGATGAGGGCCTGAAGCACCGCACGGCCGCTCTTGCCAAGGATGTCGCTGAGCACGACGCTGAGTTTGAGGTTGGCGTCTTCCAGGATCTTCTCGATGCGCTGAGCATGCGAGCCGCGCTCGCGCACGAACTGCTTGCGCGTGCGCGTCAGCGTGCGCAGCTCCTGCACCGCTAGCGGCGGCACGAAGCTGGCGCGGATCAGGCCGTGGGCCAGCAGATCGGCCAGCCAGATCGCGTCGTTGACGTCGGTCTTGCGCCCGGGCACGTTCTTCACGTGCGCGGCGTTGGCCAGCACCAGCGTGAAGTGGCCTTCGAGCACGTGCCACACGGGCTTCCAGTACACGCCCGTGGCTTCCATCGCCACGTGCTGCACCCCCACGGACTCGAGCCAGTCGGCCAGCGCCAGCAGACCCGAGGTCGTGGTCGCGAAGGTGCGCACCTCCTGCCTGGGCGCCCCATCGCCTGCCAGCCGTGCACAGGCCACGACCGTTTGCTTGTGAACATCCAGGCCCGCACAACGACAGTAGATGACATCCATGATCGCCTCCTGCAAGCGGCCACGCCGGCATGCGGCCCACGTCATCGGAGTCTGAAGTGCGTGCTCGAAGGCCAACAGCCCAAGGCAACAGTACGGGGTGCTCGTGGGGCCGCGGGTCCAACTGATACACAGGCTCGAAGCACCAAGTACGAACCGACCTCTGCGCCGGACGCCGCCGCAGCGCTATTGGACCCCCGTTTCATGCGCCGTGGGTCGCGCATCGCGCGGTGGAGCAACTGATACCCCTTCGCGATCGATCGTCGAGCAAGGCCGTGGGTCGGCTCGCGGCCCGGAGCGGCCGTTGGCCGCTC
>MEGM01000198.1:13181-15904 GCA_001725505.1 Rubrivivax sp. SCN 70-15
GGCCAGGGCCGTATCGCCCGGCTCCCCCAGCCCCCTCCGCGAGGGGCACCTGCATGACCATCGAGCCGGCCTTGCAGCCGGCGCCTCGTTCGAGGCGCTGCGCGCAGCGACAGCACCGCCTGGGCTCGAGAGTGGGTCGGCCCGTGGGCCGACTCGTCATCCGAGCTGGAGCCCCCTCCCGCAGGGGGCGCGGGGGAGCGGTGCAAGGGGCCGCTCGGCCCGGGGCGGCCAACGGCCGCTCCGGACCGCGGACCGCGAGCGGCCGCTCATTCCCGGTCGATCGGTATGAGAGCGCTGTGCAACGATGGCTCGCGCCCCCGCATCGCTTCAGCGCAACCGCAGCGCGCCGGCGTAGCCGGTCATCTCGAGGTAGCCCAGCCCGACGCGCCGCCCCTGCGCGTCGAGCAGTTCGGACAGGCCTTCCCAGTAGATCGAGCCGGTGCTCGCGCGGCTGTCGAGCTCCTGCGCGTCCATCAGCGCGCGCAGCTCGAAGGCGCCGGCCGGAATCTGGACCTGCCAATGCACCGGGTAGCGCGCCTGCGAGGCCGGGCTCGTCCAGCGCCGGCCGGGCGTGAAGCGCACCGCATCGGGCGCGAACGAGGTCGAGGCCTGGCCGCGCGCGCGAAAGCTGCCCCCGGCCCACAGCGCCGAGCCGTCGGCGCGGCGCAGCCTGAACGCGGTGAGTGAACCGCCGTCGAAGAGGTCGATGCCGATCCAGTCCCAGCCAACGGCCTGCGGGTGCAGCAGTTCGTCGCTCCACTCGTGGTCGAGCCAGGCGCGGCCGGCGACGGCGATGCGGCGCCCGTCCAGCGTCAGCGTGCCCGTGGCCGCGAGCTGCGGCTCGCTGTAGTACTCGCTCGCTTCGCGCTCGTCCGGCCCCTTGCGCGAGTAGCCGGCGTCGCCTTGCAGCAGCAGCGGCTGGGTCGGCTGCAGCCGCAGCGCCGTCGCGAAGCCCTCGGCGGGCAGCTTTGCGTGCCAGCCTCGTGCATCGCGGCGCAGCGTCCAGCGCTCGACGCGCAGGTCGGCGTCGGTGTTCGACGCGGCGGCGAGCGCGGTGGGTCCGTCGCCCGACCAGCGCACGATGCGCTGCGCGTGGCGATGCCGCTGCGCCGCCAGGTCGGTGACCGCCGCGTGCGCGAACAGCAGCTGGCGCGCGGCGAAGCGGCTGTCCACGTCTTCGGCCAGGCCGGTGCGGCTGCGGAAGAACGTCAGCTGGAAGCCGTGGCGCGGCTCGGCCTCGGTGCCGGACCAGCCGGTGGCGTACCACCACTCGGTGCGGGTCTCGAGGTGCGCGCCATGGTCGCGCGGGAAGCGCAGCACGCGGCCGCGCGCGATGCCGTCGGCGCGCGCCGCGCCGGCGAGCAGCGCGAGCAGCAGGCCGCGCCGCCTCACCCGTCCTCCTTCACCGACAGCACCGCCGAGCGCCCCGCCGCGCGGCGCGCGCCGAAGGCCGCGGTGGCCACGCCGGCGCCGAACACCGCGCCGCACAGCAGCGCCAGTCGCAGCGCCGGCAGCACGAGCGGCATCGTCCAGTGGAAGCTCTGCGGGTTGACGACGAACACCAGCACCAGGCTGACCGCGATTCCGAGCAGCAGCCCGACCAGCGTGCCCGCCGCCATCCAGGCCGCGCCCTCGCCGGCGACGATGGCGACCACCTGCCCGCGCGTCAGCCCGAGGTGGGCGAGCAGGCCGAATTCCTTGCGCCGCGCCAGCACCTGCGCCGACAGGCTGGCCGCGATGCCGACGAGCCCGATCGCGATCGCCACCGCCTGCAGGTAGTAGGTGACGGCGAAGCTGCGGTCGAAGATGCGCAGCGAGAGCGCGCGCAGCTCGCCCGTCGATGCGAGATCGAGCATCGCCGGGTCGGGCAGCAGCGCGCGCAGACGCGCCTGCACCTCGGCCGCCGTGGCGCCGGGCGCGAGCCAGATCGCGAGGTCGTTGACGCGCGCGTCGCCGGTGAGCCGGCGGTAGGCGGTGGCATCGATCGCGACCGCGCCGAACTGGCGCGCGTAGTCGCGCCAGACGCCGAGCACGCGCGCGTGAAGGGGCGCGCTGCCCAGGGGCAGTGCGATGTCCTGTCCGACCCTGGTCCCGTAGAGCGAGACCATCGCCTCGCTCACGTAGACGCGGACCTCGCCCGGTGCCGGGGCGAGCGGCACGTCAAGCAGCGGCAGAGCTCGATCCGGGTGCGCCAGGTCGCGCGCGATCAGCGTCACCGCGGGCCGGTCGGGCGCGAGCTGCAGGCTCGTGACGCGCGACGCCGCGACCCGCTGCACGCCCGGCAGCCGCGCTGCCGCGGCGACGAACCCGGGTGCGAGCCAGGCCTGGTCGCCCGCGTCCGGGCTCGCGGCGCTGCGTGCGTAGAGGTCGGCCGGCAGCACGGTGTCGAGCCAGGCCGAGACCGCGTCGCGAAAGCTCGTCACCATCACCGTCAGTGCGACCGACAAGGCCAGGCTCGCGACGACCCCGGCGACCGCAGCGGTGGCGGTGCGGCGCTGGTAACGCGCGCGCTGCAGCGCGAGCAGGGGCAACGCGGTGCGCGGCGTCGGCAGCAAGGCGAGCAGCGCGTGCACCACGGCGGGCACGAGCGCGACGCCGCCGAACAGCAGCGCCGCGACCGCCCCGTAGGCCGCCAGCGGCAGCCCGCCGATCGCCGGCGCGAAGGCCAGCGCTGCGCCGGCGCCGAGCAGCGCCAGCCCCGGCCAGGCCGGCGGCGCCAGCCC
>MEGM01000198.1:15943-16379 GCA_001725505.1 Rubrivivax sp. SCN 70-15
CCCAGGCCCTTGAGCGCCAGCGCCGGCGACAGCCGCTCGGCCTGCAGGGCCGGGAGCCAGCCGCCGACCAGCGCCGACGCGATGCCGAGCAGCGCGAAGCCGAGCGCGCCCGCGGCGTCGACCTGCAGCGCCGGCGCGATGCCGGGGAAATAGCCGCCGCCCAGGTCGCCGCCGAGCCGGTGCAGCACGGCCCAGGCGAGCGCGGCGCCGAGCAGCAGGCCGAGCGCACTGCCCGCGGCGCCGAGTGCCGCGCATTCGGCGAGCACCAGCCCGCGGCGCTCGCGCGCGCTCATGCCGAGCACGCCGAGCAGCGCGAACCCCGGCGTGCGCTGCGCCACCGACAGCGAGACCACCGAGAAGACGAGGAAGGCGCCGACGAAGAGCGCGACCAGCGCGAGCACGGTCAGGTTGACGCGGTAGGCGCGCGACAGGTTGG
>MEGM01000199.1:0-7243 GCA_001725505.1 Rubrivivax sp. SCN 70-15
CCGCCGGCCACCGCGCCCAGGAAGCCGAGCAGGCCGAACGCGGGCAGCCCGAGCAGCGTCGGCCCGCCGCCGACCGTCATCACGATCGACGAGCCGACGATCAGCGCCGCCACCACCAGCGCCAGCGCGAGCCGGTTCGCGGCGCGGTCGATCAGGTCGCCGGTGCGCTTCAGATGCGCGACCTCGATCGCGACGTGCACGCGACCCTGGCGCGCGCGGCGCAGCAGCTGCGACAAATCGTGCGGCAGCTGGCTCGCCACCGCGAGTGTGCTGCGCAGCGCCTGCCAGCCGCGCTGCGCCAGCGCCTTGGGCTCGTAGCGCGTACGCAGCACCTGGCGCAGCAGCGGCAGCGCCTCGCCGGCCATGTTGAAGGCCGGGTCCAGCCCGCGCCCCATGCCTTCGAGCGAGATGAAGGCCTTGATCAGCAGCGCCAGGTCGGCCGGGAGCGCGAGCCGGTGCTCGCGCAGGATGGTCGTCACCTGGGCCAGCATGTCGCCGAGCTTGAGCTGCGCCAGCGGCACGCCGTGGAACTGGTCGACGAAGGCTTCGACCTCGTCCTCGAGCTGCGCCAGGTGCACCACGTGCTGGCCGCCGGTCCATTCGATCAGCACGTCGGCCACCGCCTGCGGTTCGCGCTCGACGAGGCCGAGCAACAACTGCAGCAGTTCGTCGCGCCGGCGCGGCGCGACGCGGCCGACCATGCCGAAGTCGATGAACGCGATCCGGTTGCCGGGCAGGTAGAAGACGTTGCCGGGGTGGGGGTCGGCATGGAAGAAGCCGTCCTCGACGATCATCTTCAGCACCGCGCGCGCGCCGCGCCGGGCAAGCAGCTGGCGGTCCAGCCCTTGGCGCGAGACGCGGTCGAGGTTTTCGCCCGAGATGCCCTCGATGTAGTCCTGCACGTTGATGCGCTCGCCCGTCCAGGCCCAGTGCACGCGCGGAATCGTCACCTCGGGCAGCACCGCGAGGTTGGCGGCGATGCGCTCGGCGTTGCGGCATTCGGTGGCGAGGTCGAGCTCACGCCGCAGCGAGCGCGCGAATTCGCGCACCAGCTCGCGTGGGCGGTAGGGCTCGAGCGCGAGCCAGCTCTCGGCTGCCGCGCCGGCCACGCGCTCGAGCAGGCGCAGGTCGGCCTCGATCTTGTCGCGGATGTTCGGGCGCCGGATCTTGACGACGACCTCGGTGCCGTCCTTCAGCTGCGCACGGTGCACCTGCGCGATCGACGCCGCGGCCAGCGGCTCGGCGTCGAAGCGCGCGAACACGGCCTCGGGCTCGGCACCGAGGTCCTCGACGAGCTGAGGGCGCAGGCTGTCCAGCGGGACCGGCGGAACGCGGCTGTGCAGCCTGGCGAACTCGGCGATCCACTCGGGGCCGAACAGGTCGGCGCGGCCGGCGAGGATCTGGCCGAGCTTGACGAAGGTCGGGCCCAGCTCCTCGAGCGCGCGCCGCACCTGCTGCGGCGGCTCGAGCCGTGCGAGCTCGTCGGCATGGTCGCGGTGCAGCACGTGCCCGGCGCGCGCCAGCGTGTCGGCCAGCCCGAGCCGGCGCACCGCGTCGCCGAAGCCGTGCCGCATCAGCACGCCGGCGATTTCGTTCAGGCGCCCCAGGTCGCGCGCCGAGCCGAGGGTTTCGATCAGCATCGGGGCGAAGTATCGCCGCGCGGCGTCAGCGGCCGCGGCGCACGCGCAGCAGCTCGTCGAGCACGAGCGTGATCGCGCCCAGGGTGATCGCGCTGTCGGCGAGGTTGAACGCGGGGAAGTAGCCGCCCGGGAACAGCGGCGCCAGGAAGGCGAAGCGGAACTGGAGGAAGTCGACGACGAAGCCGTGCAGCAGCCGGTCGACGACGTTGCCGATCGCGCCGCCCATGATCATCGAGATCGAAAAGCAGAACAGCTTCTGCTCCGGGTGCTTCCTGAGCATCCAGACGATGAAGCCCGACGCCGCGAGGCCGAGCGCGGCGAAGAACCAGCGCTGCCAGCCCGACGCGCCGGCCAGGAAAGAGAACGCGGCGCCGCGGTTGTGCACGCGCACGAGGTTGAAGTGCGAGAACACGGGGTGCACCTCGCCGTACTGGAACCAGCCGACGACGAGCGTCTTGGCGAGCTGGTCGAGCAGCACCACCGCCAGCGCCAGCGCCAGCCACAGGCCCAGCCCCGGCGCCCTGCCGCGCGCGGCCATCAGGCCACCGTGCGGGTCTCGCCCGCACCGAACAGGTTGCTCGTGCAGCGGCCGCAGATCGTCGGGTGCGCCGGGTCGTGGCCGACGTCGGCGCGCCAGTGCCAGCAGCGCTCGCACTTGGTCGCCGCCGACGGCGTGACGCCGACCTGCAGCGCCGTCGCGTCGGTGACGCGGGCGGCCGAGGTGATGAGCACGAACTTGAGGTCCTCGCCGAGCGTCGCGAGCAGCGCGCGGTCGGCCGCGTCGGCACCGATCACGAGTTCGGCCTGCAGCGACGAGCCCAGCGCGCCGGCACTGCGCACGGCCTCGATCTCCTTGTTCGCGGCCTCGCGGATCGCACGGATGCGCGCCCATTTGGCGAGCAGCGAAGCGTCGGGTGCGTCGAAGCGCGAGTAGGTCTCGACGAAGATCGATTCCGAGTGGCCGAACAGCGTCCAGGCCTCCTCGGCGGTGAAGCTGAGGAAGGGCGCCATCCAGCGCAGCATCGCGTGCGTGATCTGCCACAGCGCGGTCTGCGCGCTGCGCCGCGCCAGGCTCTTCGGCGCGGTCGTGTAGAGGCGGTCCTTCAGCACGTCGAGGTAGAACGCGCCCAGGTCCTCGGAGCAGTAGACCTGCAGCTTGGCCACCACCGGGTGGAACTCGTAGACGTTGTAGTGCGCCAGGATCTCGGCCTGCAGCTCGGCCGTGCGCGCGAGCGCCCAGCGGTCGATCTCGAGCATCTGCGCCGCGGGCACGGCGTCGGCCGCGGGGTCGAAGTCGCTCGTGTTCGCGAGAAGGAAGCGCAGCGTGTTGCGGATCCGGCGGTAAGCGTCGATGACGCGGGCGAGGATCTTGTCGTCGCCGGCGATGTCGCCCGAGTAGTCGCTCGCGGCGACCCACAGGCGGATGATCTCGGCGCCGAGCTTGGCGCTCACCGCCTGCGGCTCGATGCCGTTGCCCAGGCTCTTGCTCATCTTGCGGCCCTGGCTGTCGACCGTGAAGCCGTGCGTGAGCAGGCCGCGGTACGGCGCGCGCCCCTCGAGCGCGCAGGCGATCAGCAGCGAGCTGTGGAACCAGCCGCGGTGCTGGTCGTGGCCCTCGAGGTAGAGGTCGGCCTCGGGGCCGCTCTCGTGGTAGCCACCCGGGTGCTGGCCGCGCAGCACGTGCTCGAAGGTCGAGCCCGAATCGAACCAGACCTCGAGGATGTCGTTGCTCTTCGTGTAGTGGGGCGCGTCGTCGGGGCCGAGGATCTGCTCGGCCGTGGCGCGGCTCCAGGCCTCGATGCCGCCGGCCTGCACGATGTCGGCCGCCTGGTCGAGGATCTCCATCGTGCGCGGGTGCAGCTCGCCCGTGTCCTTGTGCAGGAAGAAGGGCAGCGGCACGCCCCAGCTGCGCTGGCGGCTGATGCACCAGTCGGGCCGGTTCGCGATCATGTCGCGCAGCCGGGCGCGGCCGTTCTCGGGGAAGAAGCCGGTCTGGTCGATCGCGTCGAGCGCGGTCTGGCGCAGCGTCTTGGCGGCCTTGTCCTTCGTGAACACGCCGACGCCTTCGTCCATGCGGATGAACCACTGCGCCGCGGCGCGGTAGATCACCGGCGACTTGTGGCGCCAGCAATGCGGGTAGCTGTGGCTGATGGTCTGGGTGGCGAGCAGCCGGCCGGCGGCGCGCAGCGTCTCGATGATCTGCGGCACCGCCTTCCAGATGCCCAGCCCGCCGAAGAGCGGGAAGCCGGCCGCGTAGGCGCCGTTGCCCTGCACCGGGTTCAGGATCTCGTCGATCGTCATCCCGTGCGCGACGCAGGAATTGAAGTCGTCCAGCCCGTAGGCCGGCGAGCTGTGGACGAGGCCGGTGCCGTCGTCGGCGGTGGCGTAGTCGGCCAGGTAGACCGGGCTGAAGCGGTCGTAGCCGGGGTCGACCGCGGCCAGCGGATGGCGGAAGCGGATGCCGCCCAGCGTCTCGCCCAGCGTGGTCGCGACCACCGTGCCGGCCAGGCCGTAGCGCGCGAGGCAGGTCTCGACCAGCGACGCCGCGAGCACGAGCAGGCCGCGCTCGGTGTCCACGAGCGCGTACTCGAGCGCCGGGTTCAGGTTCAGCGCCTGGTTGGCGGGGATCGTCCACGCGGTGGTGGTCCAGATCACCGCGAATGCGTCCTTCGCCAGCGCGGTCAGCCCGAAGGCGGCGGCCAGGCGCTCGGGCTCGGCGCAGAGGAAGGCGACGTCCAGCGTCTGGCTGGTCTTGTCGGCGTACTCGATCTCGAACTCGGCCAGCGAGCTGCCGCAGTCGAAGCACCAATAGACCGGCTTCAGGCCGCGGTAGACGAAGCCGCGCTCGACGACGCGCTTGAAGGCGCGGATCTCGCCGGCCTCGTTCGCCGGGTCCATCGTCGCGTAGCGGTGCGCCCAGTCGCCGAGCACGCCCAGGCGCTTGAAGTCGACCATCTGCTGCGCGATCTGCTCGGTGGCATAGGCGCGGCTCTTCGCCTGCATCTCGTCGCGGCCCAGGCTGCGGCCGTGCTTCTTCTCGATCGCGTTCTCGATCGGCAGGCCGTGGCAGTCCCAGCCCGGCACGTACTGCGCGTCGAAGCCGGCCAGCTGGCGCGCCTTGACGATCATGTCCTTGAGCACCTTGTTCACGGCGTGGCCCATGTGGATCTGGCCGTTCGCGTAGGGCGGGCCGTCGTGCAGCACGAACAGCGGCGCGCCGCGGCGCGCATCGCGCAGGCGCTTGTACAGGCCTTGCTCGTCCCAGGCCCTGACCCAGCCCGGCTCGCGCTTGGGCAGGTCGCCGCGCATCGGGAACGGGGTGTCGGGCAGGTTCAGCGTGCTGCGGTAGTCGGGTGTCTCGGCTGGGCTCATGGCGCTTGGGGTGCCGCGTGGCGCGGCGCTCGGCTGGAGAGGGTACGCGCTGCCGGCGGCAGTGCGGCGTGCGGCGACGGGGCCGGCGTGCGGCCGCCGTGCGCCTTCAGGCGCAGACGCGCGTAATTCGGTCGCGCGTGGCCTGCCGCCGCAGGGCAGCGTGCCAGCGTGACGAAGCGGGACCGGGCCGGGGCGAGTGCATGGTTTAGATTCTATGCCGTGCCTTCACTGTCGCCGCGCCTCGCGCGCCTGTCGTTCCTGCTCGCCCTGCTGCCCGCGCTGGCCCACGCGCAAGGCGTGGACGAGCCGCTGCCGACCGTGGCGCCGTTGCACGAGGACTGGGTCCTGGTGCTCGGGCTGATCGCGTCGACCGGGCCCGAGTATCCGGGCGCGCAGCGCCAGGGCATCGGCGTGACGCCCGGCTTCTTCCTGCGCTACAAGCGGCTGACGGTGACGAACCGCAGCGGCTTCGCGCCGCGCACGACCGACAACGTCGTGCGCGGCCTGGGGCTGGACCTGAGCAGCAGCGACCATTTCAAGTCCAGCCTGGGACTGCGCTTCGACGGCGGGCGCAAGGCGTCGAGCAATGCCGCCTACGCCGGCCTCGGCGACATCGAGCCCACGGTGCGCGCGCGCGTGGCCGGCACCTGGCAGCTCGACCGCGGCTGGCGCGTCGTGGCCTCGTGGAGCATCGACGCCTTCGGCCGCGGTGGCGGCAACTACGGCGACCTCGGCTTCGCGCGTGACCTGCGGCGCTCGGCGCACACCAACTGGTCCTGGGGCGCGAACGTCTCGTTCGGGGGCGATCGCTACATGCAGACCTACTTCGGCATCACCCCCGAGCAGTCTGCACGCAGCGGCTACGCCGAATACAAGCCGCACGCAGGCCTGCGCGAGATCGGCGCCTTCGCGAACGTGCGCAGCGACCTCACCTCGCGCTGGGTGCTGCTCGGCGGCGTCGGCGTGACGCGCCTGATGGGCCCGGCGGCCGCCAGTCCGCTGACGCAAAAGCGCAACGGCTGGAGCGCCAGCGCCGGCCTGGCCTGGCGCTTCTAGGAGCCTGTCGGGCTTTGGGTTGGGCCCGACAGGCTCCTAGCCCACCGCGTCAGCCGCGCGTGGCGAACCAGGCGCGCGCGTCGGCGACGTCGCGCGCGATGCCGTCGCGCAGCGCGGCCAGCGATGCGTACTTCAGTTCGTCGTGCAGCTTGTGCAGCAGCTCGACGCGCAGCAGCCGGCCGTAGCCGGCCTCGAGCGGCAGCGGCCAGTCCAGGCAATGCACCTCGAGCAGTACGCGCCCGGCGTCCTCGACCGTCGGGGCCGGCGTCCTCGACCGTCGGGCGCACGCCCAGGCTGGCGACGCCGGGCAGCGGCGCGTCGCCCAGGCCGTGCACCCGGACGACGAGGATGCCCATCGCCGCCGGCCGCGGGTGGCCGAAGCGCAGGTTCAGCGTGCGGAATCCCAGCTCGCGCCCGAGCTTGCGCCCGTGCACCGCGTGGCCGCTGATGCTGTACGGGCGGCCGAGCAGCTCGGCCGCGTGCGCCATCGCGCCGTCGGCGAGCGCGCGGCGCACTGCGGAGCTGGAGACGCGCTGCCCGTGGACCTCGTAGCTGAGCATGCGCGCGACGTCGAAGCCGGCCGCGCTGCCGGCGGCGTCGAGCATCGCGTAGTTGCCGGCGCGCCTGGCGCCGAAGCAGAAGTCGTCGCCGACGAGCACGTAGCGCGCGCCCAGGCCGCGCACGAGCACGTCGGCGATGAAGGCCTGCGGCGACAGCGCGGCGAAGGCCTCGTCGAAGCGCACGACGACGACGCGGTCGACGCCGCAGCGCTCGAGCTCGGCGAGCTTGTCGCGCAGCGTCGCCACGCGCGCCGGCGCCGCCGCGGGTTCGGCTCGAAGGTCATCACGCAGCTCGGCACGCCGCGGTGCCGCGCCTCGTTGGTGAGCAGCGCGAGCATCGCCTGGTGACCGCGGTGCACGCCGTCGAAGTTGCCGATCGTCACGGCGCAGCCGGCCGGGGTGGCCAGCTCGGGGTGGTGGAAGCCGCGGAAGACGCGCATGGGGCGGGGATTATCCCGGCCGGCGCCGGGCGGGCGGCGCGGCGCCGTCGCGCAGCTCGGCGGCCATGCGATCGTGGTCGCGCTGGATGCCGGGCGTGGCGCGCGTCGCCGCCCAGGCGATGCGCAACCGGCGCAGGCCCCGGCTCAGCAGCCGACGCACGAGCGTCTCGCGCCA
>MEGM01000199.1:7263-14101 GCA_001725505.1 Rubrivivax sp. SCN 70-15
TAGCCCTCGCGCGACGCGATCTGTGCCAGCGCCTTTCGGCCGTAGAAGAAGACGTGCTGGCCGCTGTCCGGCACGAGGTACCACCAGTCGGGGCCCTGGCCTTCCCAGGCGTCGGTGCTGACGAGCAGCACTGGCGGCTTCGGGTCGAACAGCGCGCGCAGGTCCTGCGCCGGGTTCGCGAAATGCTCCAGCACCTCGAAGGCGAGCATGAGGTCGGGGCGCTGGAAAGCCGGGGTGTCGAAGCCGGCGGCGTAGTGCGGCTTGGCGTGGCGGTCGAGCACATGGGCGTCGAGGCCGCGGTCGCGCAGCATCCGGGTCAGCAGGCCGTCGCCACCACCGTGGTCGACGACGCGCTCGAGCCCGAGCATGCCCGCGAGCACGAGCACGGTGCCGAGGTTGTCCAGGTTGCGCTGCGCCGCACCGGTGTCCAGGCGCGCCAGGTTGCCGTCGGCGTAGGCCTCGTCGAGCCAGTGCGGCGGCTCGGTCTGCAGCGAGCCGCAGGCCGCGCATTCGAAGTAGCGCACCGCGTGGCGGCGGAGCAGCCGGCCGTCGAAGCGATGTACGAGCGCGCCGCCGCACAGCCGGCAGGCGTCGGTAGGGTCGGTCATCGCAAGCCCTCGATCATCTGCCGCAGCGCCTTGCCCTCGCGGCGCCCGAAGGCCAGCCAGAGCGCCGCGCGCAGCCGCCACGAGCCTCGGCGTCGCCATGCGGCCTCGGCGCCGGGCCAGTAGGTCGCGCCGTCGCCGGCGCTGCCGTTCAGCAGGCGTGGATTGATGAAGATCCGGCCACCGCGCGCGCGCAGTTCGCGGTGCAGCGGCACGTGCTCGCACAGTTCCCGCCCGTCGAGGGCGAGGCCTGCGTAGCGCAGCCCGGCGATCGCCTCGGCGCGGTAGACCGCGAGGCCGCCGAAGGCCGAATCGACCTCGATCCAGTCATGCGCCGGCGCGATCTCGATCATGCGCAGGTAGACCGCCGCCATCTTCGCGCGGTCGCGCGGCACGCCGTGCTCGGTGAGGAAGTCGGCCTCCTGCCAGCAGTCGCCCGGGCACCAGACCGGATGCCGCAGCGCCCAGAGGTCGTAGTAGCGGCCGGCCTGGTTCGCGGTGCAGGCGTCCCAGCCGCTGCGCTCCCAGCAGGTGGCCAGCGCTGCGCGCGTGAGGCCGTCGTTGACGCCGTCCAGGTCCGCCATCAGCAGCTGCGTCACCGGTGCGCCGCCGGCACGCAGCGCCTCGAGCCATTCGAGCCCCGCGTTGCGGCACTGTGCGATGCGGTCGGTGCGCAGCGGGTGGCGTGCCGCCAGGCGGCCGAGGCTGCGGTACGCGAATCCAGGACGTTCGCGCGCTAGGCGTTCGAGGACCGCGACGGTGCCGTCGTCGCTGTCGGACTCGATCACCATCCAGTGCGTGCGCCGGCCCTCGGGCAGCGCGGCAGCGAGCCGGGCGACCGACGCGGCGACCGTGCCGGCGCCGTTGCGCACGAGGCCGATGACCGCGAATTCGCCCTCCGGGATCACGCCGCGACCTCGTCCGCCGGCAGGCCGAGCAGCCGCGCGTACAGCGCCGCATAGGCGGCCGCTGCGCGGTCCCAGTCGAACTGCGCGGCGTGGCGGCGGATCGCGTCGGCGCGCGCCGGATCGGCAGCGTGGCGCGCGAGGCCGCGCTCGACGACGGCGCGCATCGCGACCGGCGCGAAGTCGTCGAAGTAGTCGGCAAATTCGGCGCCGATCTCGGGCAGGCTGGTCAGTCGGCTCAGGAACACCGGCTTGCCGAAGTGCATGGCCTCGATCGGCGGCAGGCCGAAGCCCTCGGTGATCGACGGGAACACGAAGCCGGAACAGGCGCCGTAGGCCCAGGCCTTCTGTGCCTCGCTGATGCCGAGGTGGAACTCGACATTGGGCAGCCGGTTGGCGGCGCGCAGCGCCTTTGCGTCGTCGTTGGCCGGCCCGGCGAGCACGAAGCTCATCTCGGGCCAGGCCGCGGCCAGCGCGAGCAGGGCCTGCGGGTTCTTCGACGCCGACATCCGGCTCAGGTGGAACAGGAACGGGCGCTCGGGCGTGGACGTCCAGCCGGGCAGCGGCTCGCGCGGATGGTCGACGAAGCTGCGCGCGCCGTTGGGGATGACCGTGATCTCGCCGGCCCATCCCAGGTGGCGGCGCAGATCCTCGGCGGTGTAGTGGCTGATCGCGGTGAGCACGTCGGTGCGCGCGATCAGCCGCTGCGTGCGTCGGTGGTGGCGCCAGGTGCTGAATGCGTTGCGGCCATAGCGGTAGTTGAGGTCGTGCACCGTGACCATGCGGATGTCGGTGCCGGCCGGCGGCAGTGTCTTGTTGAGCTGGTGCAGACTGTGCCAGAGCGCGAAATGCTCGGGCCGCACGTGGCGGTAGCGTTGCCAGCGCGTCACCGGGATGTAGCTCACGCGGTCGCCGAACAGGCCGACCAGCGCCTCGCGCAGATGGACGTGCAGCACCAGGCCGTGGCGCTCGCGCCAGCCGCTGGCGCGGTTGGCGAGCCTCTGCCCGATCTGGCGCGCGAACTCGCCCAGGCCATCGTTCAGCCCGCCGATGTCCCCCAGGCTGATCCCGATGTGGCGCGTCTGCATCGGCGCGCAGTGTAGTCAGCGGTGCCGCAAAGGCGCCCGAGCGGGCACCAGCCTGCGGCTACCATCGTCTTCATGCAGGAGGCCGCCGCGCTCGACGAACCACCAGCGCCCGCGAGCGCGGCCGTGGCCGGCCTCGTGGGAGCAACGCGCCTGCCGGCGCGCGACGACGGCCGCCGCCGTGCCGAGGGCGGGTTGCGCCTGAGCGATCCCGGGCGCTGCCGTCACGGCGCACCCGGCCGGCCGCTCGTCAGCTACGTGACCGTGGTGCGCAATGCCCGCGCCACGCTGGCGCGCACGTTGGCCAGCGTGCGCGCGCAGCGCTGGGGCGCGGTCGAGCACATCGTCGTCGACGGGCTGTCCGGCGACGGCACGCTGGAGGTGATCGAGGCGCACGCCGGGCAGATCGACTACTACGTCTCCGAGCCCGACGGCGGCCTGTACGAGGCGCTCAACAAGGCGCTGACGCTGGTGCGCGGCAGCCTGGTGTGCGTGCTCAACGCCGACGACTGGCTCGCACCGGACGCCGCCGCGGTGGCAGCGCGCGCGCTGTTGCGGTTGGAGCGCGACGCCGTCCGTCCGGGCCCGCGCCTGATCCTGAGCTCGGCCTGGCTGCACAACGGCCGGCGGCGGCGGCTGTGGCTCCCCGGTCCGCTGGACGCAGGTTCGTGGCTGCGCTGCCCGAACATCTGCCACAACGGTGTCTACGCCACGCCCGCGGCCTTGGCCGCGGCCGGCCCCTACGACACGCGGTTGCGCATCGTCGCCGACTCGCGCTGGCTGCTGGGCGCGCTCGACGCCGGCGTCGCGATCAGCTACTGCGCCGCGCCCACGGTGCATTACGTGACGGGCGGTCTGTCGGGCGACGTCACGCGCCACGTCGAGGACTGCGCACGCCTGGTCGCACTGCGCTTCCCGGCGCTTTCCGAGGCCGAGGTCTGGACGCTGCTCCATGCCTTCTATCCTTGGACGGGCAACCTGGCCCCGTTCGCGGACCGCTACCCGGCCAACCTCGGGCGCGCGCTGCAGCACCTCGCCGCGCGCCACGCCGGCGACGCGGCACTGCGAGCCAGCCTGCAGGCTGCAGGCCTGGCGCGGCAGATCGGGCACGCGCGTCGCGTGCGGACGCGCAAGCCGCTGGTCGTGAACCTGCAGCGCGGGCTGTGGCGTGCCTGGCACGGATTGCGCCAGGCCTGGCAGCGCTGAACGCGCGCGCCGCGCTCAGCGCAGTGCGTCGGGCGCGACCCACCGCCACTCCCCCGCCGCCAGATCCGCTGGCAGCGCGAGCGCGCCGAACGAGCTGCGGTGCAGCGTCTCGACCCGGTTGCCCACCGCCGCGATCATGCGCTTGACCTGGTGGTACTTGCCCTCCAGCAGCGTGAGGCGCAGGCCGCGCTCGCCGTTGCGCTCGGCGGCTGCGGCGCGCACCGGCGTCGGCGCATCGTCGAGCACCACGCCGGCGAGCAGCCTGGCGACCTGCGCATCGTCGACCGGGTGCTTCGCGCCGACCTCGTAGACCTTGGGCACGTGGTGCCTGGGTGACGTGAGCCGGTGGATCAGCGCGCCGTCGTCGGTGAGCAGCAGCAGCCCGGTCGTGTCCTCGTCCAGCCGCCCCACCGGCTGCAGGCCGCGCGTGCGCAGCGGCGGCGGCAGCAGGCTCAGCACGCTGGGGTGGTGGCGCGGCTTCTGCGAGCACTCGTAGCCGGCCGGCTTGTGCAGCATCACGAGTGCGCGCTCTTGGTAGGGCCAGGCCTGGCCGTCGACCTCGAACACCAGGCCGTCGGTGTCGAACTCGGCCTGGGGATCGTCGACGACCCGGCCACCGACGCTGACGCGCCCCATCGCGACGAGCCCGGCGCAGTCGCGCCGCGTTCCGAAGCCCTGGGAGAAGAGGACCTGTGCCAGCCTCATGCGGGGCCGGGTCCGGCCCAGTCGCGCAGGCGGCGGTAGAGCAGGCCGCGCGAGACGCCGAGCGTGCGCGCGGCGCGCGAGATGTTGCCGCCGCAGTCGGCCAGCGTGCGCTCGATGACCTCGCGCGTGTGCTGGTTCAGCGTGGGGCCGGGCGTGCCGATCGTGCTCTGCGTTCCCGCCGTGGCCGGTTCGGCCGCGGTTGCCACGGCCGGTGCCGCGGTGGGCGGCAATGTGGCCGGCGCCGGCGCTGGCACGACCGCGACCGCCCGGCGCAGGCCGTCGCGCGCCTGCAGCCGCGCGCGCAGCCAGACCATCAACCCGTTGGGCAGGCGCAGCGGCAGCGCGTCGTCGGCCAGCGTTCGCGACAGCAGACCGGTCTGGGTCAGGCCGAACAATTCCGTCGCGTCGCGCGCCTCGTCGGCGGCGGCCAGGCCGAGAAGCTGCTGCGCGGTGCTGTTGAGCCAGGCCACCCGGCCGCGTGCGTCGACGCCGGCGAGCGCCTCGAGCGGCGATCCGAGCAGGCTGTTGCAGACCTGGAACTGCAGCACCAGATGCTCGCCCGCGCCGGCCTGGAGCAGGCGGTTCTCGATCGCAGTCGCGTAGACGCCGACCAGCGCCGCGGCGTCGAAGCCGAAATGGCGCGACTCGGCGGTCAGGTCGAGCACGCCGGCGAGGCGGCCCTGGCCGTCGCGGATCGGTGCGCCGGCGCAGTACAGCGAATGCATGGCCTCGAAGTAGTGCTCGGCGCCGAGCACGGTGCAGGCGGTGGCGGTCTTCGCGACGACCGCGAGCGCGTTCGTTCCCAGCGACGACTCGGCGAGGTTGACACCGACGCGCGCGGCGAGCGGCAGCACGCGTTCGCCGGCGCCGCCGGGAGCGCGCGTCGCGTGGACGACGACGCCTTCGCCGTCGGTCAGGATGACGCGGCAGCCGGTGCCGCCGAGCGCGGCCTCGAGGCGTTCGATCTCGCCGCTGGCGGCGCCGAGCAAGGTCTGGCTGCGTGCCAGCGTCGCGTGCATCCGGCTGCGCGTCACGGGGTCGAAGGCGACCGCCTCGTGCGGGTCGCGGTGCGCGCCGACGCAGCGCGTCCAGGACTGGATCACCGCCTCGCCGACGAGGCCGGTCGGGCGCTGGCCCTCGCCGAAGAAGCGCTCGCGCGCGAACCCGATGCGCTGGCCGGGCGACAGGAAGAAGGGCTGCGCCGGCAGCGGCGCGGCGCGCGAGCCGGCTCGGGGGGTGGACCTCGGCATGGGCGCAGTCTGGCGGGAAGCGGGCACGGTGCGGCTCCGGGAAACTACCGTGCCGGTGGCGCCGGGTCGCGCGCGGCGGGCAGGCCGCTGGCGGCCACCGCGGCGTGCACCGCGTTGAGCACCGCGCGCGCAGTCACCTCGGCGGCGAGCGCGCCCAGCACCGTCATCTCGCCGGGGCGGCCGCTGGCGCCGGTGGCGAGCGCGAACAAGGTGTCGCCGTCGGTCATCGTGTGCACCGGCCGGATGCTGCGGGCCAGCCCGTCATGGGCCATCGTCGCGAGCTTGTTCGCCTGCGCCTTGGTCAGCACGGCGTCGGTGGCGACGACGCCGATCGTCGTCGCCATCCCGGCGAGGGCGCGCGCCGGCAGCTCGCCGCGCAGCAGCGCCGCCTGGCTGTCGAGCAGGCCGCGGCCGTCGGCAGTGCGCGCGCCGGCGATGACGCGGCCGGTCTGCGGGTCGACCACGTCGCCGATCGCGTTCACCGCGACCAGCGCCGCGACCGTGACGGCGCCGACACGCAGCGACGCGGTGCCGAGGCCGCCCTTCATCGCGCGCTCGATGCCGAACAGCTTGCCCACCGTGGCACCGGCGCCGGCGCCGACGTTACCCTGCGCCGGCGGCGCCGAACTCGCCGCCACGCAGGCGGCGTGGCCGGCGTCGGCACCTGGGCGGACGCGGCCGTCGCCGAGCCAGAGGTCGAACAGCACTGCCCCCGGGACGATCGGTACGTGCGCGGCGCCGACCGCCAGGCCGCGACCCTGTTCCTCGAGCCAGCGCATCACGCCGCCGGCGGCGTCCAGCCCGAAGGCGCTGCCGCCGGTGAGCAGCACGGCATGCACCTGCTCGACGAGGTTGTCGGGGCGCAGCAGGTCGGTCTCGCGCGTGCCGGGCGCTGCGCCGCGCACGTCGACACCGCACACCGCCGCCGGCTCGCAGAGCACGACGGTGCAGCCCGTCGGCCGCGCCGCCAGCGTGTGGTGGCCGACGGCAAGGCCGGGGACGTCGGTCAGGCTGCCAGGGTGCAGAGTCATGGGCTCCAGTGTTGCATGGTCTTCGGTTCTCGGCCCGGAGCGGCTGTTGGC
>MEGM01000199.1:14174-19286 GCA_001725505.1 Rubrivivax sp. SCN 70-15
CGACGGTCATGCTGGTGCCCCCTCTCGGAGGGGGCTGGGGGGAGCGGTGCGCTACGGCCCTGGCCCGAAGCGGCCAACGGCCGCTCCGGGCCGTTCGCCGGCATCCGCTGCGAGCGGGGCGCGGGGCGCCTGCGGGCTCAGGCAAACACGCCGGCGGTGTCCTGCATGCGCGCGCTGACCTCGCCCAGGTGGTGCAGCGTGTCGCCGAAGCCCATTTCGAGCACGGTGAGGCGCTTGAAGTAATGGCTGGCGACGTACTCGTCGGTGACGCCGATGCCGCCGTGGAGCTGGATGCATTGCTGGCCGACGAAGCGCATCGACTGGCCGAGCTGCACCCGCGCCTGGCTGACCGCGCGCCGGCGCTGTGCGGCGGGCTCGCCGAGCTTGAGGCTGGCGTAGTAGCTCATCGATCGGCCGAGTTCGAGCTGCATCTTGACGTCCGCGATGCGGTGGCGCAGCGCCTGGAAGCTGGCGATCGGCACGCCGAACTGCTTGCGCGTGTTCATGTAGTCGACGGTGATCGCGACCAGCCGGTCCATCACGCCGACGGCTTCGGCGCATTGCGCCGCGATGCCGGCGTCGACCGCGGCCTCGAGCGCGGCGTGGCCGTCCTCGGTGATCAGCGTCGCCGCCGCGGCATCGAGCACCAGTTCGGCGGCGCGCGCGCCGTCCTGCGTCGGGTAGCCGCGGACCTGGGCGGCAGCGCGCTCGACGACGAACAGGCCGATGCCGGCGGCATCGGTGTCGGCGCCGGCAATGCGCGCCGGAACGATGAAGGCATCCGCCTCGTCGCCGGCGGGCACGACGCTCTTCGCGCCGCTGAGCGTCCAGCCGGCGCTGCTCTTGAGCGCGCGCGTCGTCACGTGGTTCAGCCGGTAGCGCGCGGCGCGTTCCTGGTGCGCGAGGACGACCAGCGCCGACGCGTCGGCGATCTTCGGCAGCCAGGCCGAGCGCAAGGCATCGCTCGCACCGGCGAGCAGCGCCGGTGCGACGATCGCGCCGTGGGCCCAGGGCGCGTTGACCAGGCCGCGGCCGAGTTCCTCGGCGACGACCATCGCCTCGACCGCGCCGAAGCCCATGCCGCCCTGCGCCTCGGGCACCGCGAGCGCGGTCAGCCCGAGGCCGGCCAGCTCGGCGTAGACCTCGCGCGTCGCGCCGCCGGCCTTCGCGATCGCGTGCCGGCGCTCGAACGAGAAGCCCTTGTCGACCCAGCGCCGCACCGCGTCGCGAAGCGATTCCTGGTCGTCGGTGAAATCGAAGTCCATGTCGGTGTCCTCTTGTCGGTCTGACCGGAGCCCCTTCCTCCTCGGGGGGAAGGGGCTGGGGAAGGGAGATCAGGTGCGGTCTGCGCCTGCGCAGACGGTGCCCGGATCGCTCACGATCCGAGCACCGTCTGGGCGACGATGTTGCGCTGCACTTCGTTCGATCCGCCGTAGATCGTCGTCTTGCGCAGGTTGAAGTAGGTCGCCGTCAGCGGCGCGCAATGCGCGGCGCCGACGTAATCGCCCTGCCAGCCGGCTTCCATCGCCTCGCTGACGAAGGGCACGCTGAACGGGCCGCCGGCCAGCATCATCAGCTCGCTGTAGCGCTGCTGGATCTCGCTGCCGCGGATCTTCAGCAGCCCGGCGACGTCGAGCGACTGCTTGCCGCTCTTCTCGGCCGACAGCACGCGCAGCACCATCATCTCGAGCGCGACGATGTCGACCTCGAGCAGCGCGATCTGGTCGCGGAAACGCGCGTCGTCCCAGACGCCCTCGGCCTTCGCGATGCGCTTGAGCCGCTCGAGCTCGCGCTTGGCGCGGTTGACGTCGGCGATGTTGGTGCGCTCGTGCGCGAGCAGGTGCTTGGCGTAGGTCCAGCCCTTGTTCTCCTCGCCGATGAGGTTCTCGGCCGGGACCTCGACGTTGTCGAAGAAGACCTCGTTGACCTCGGGCTCGCCGTCGAGCAGCACGATCGGACGCACGGTGATGCCCGGGCTCTTCATGTCGACGAGCAGGAAGCTGATGCCGGTCTGCGGCTTGCCTTCGGTGCTGGTTCGAACGAGGCAGAAGATCCACTCGCCGTACTGGCCGAGCGTGGTCCAGGTCTTCTGGCCGTTGACGATGTACTTGTCGCCGCGGCGTTCCGCGCGCGTCTTCAGGCTTGCCAGGTCGGAGCCCGAACCCGGCTCGCTGTAACCCTGGCTCCACCAGACCTCGCCGCTGGCGATGCCGGGGAGGAAGCGCTTGTGCTGCTCCGGGCTGCCGAAGGCCATGATCACCGGCGCCACCATCACCGGGCCGAAGGGGATCACGCGCGGCGCACCGGCCAGGGCGCATTCCTCCTCGAACAGGTGCTTCTGGATCGCGTTCCAGCCCGGGCCGCCGAACTGCTTGGGCCAGCCCCAGCCGAGCCAGCCCTTGGCGCCCAGGATCTTCGCCCAGCGCTGCAGGTCGTCGCGCGACAGGCGCAGCGCGTTGTGCACCTTGTGGCTGATCTCCCGGGGCAGGTTCTCGGCCACCCATTGGCGGATCTCGTGGCGGAACGCCTGCTCTTCCGCGGTGAAGTTGAGGTCCATCGTCGCTGTCTCCTTGGTGCATCGCGGCTGCGCTCGGGACGCGTCCCCGGCGCCGCCGCACGGACCGGCTTTTTAGCACGGTCGTTCGTTTCGATCCTGTCCCTGCGGTGACAGGCCCTATTTCAGCTCGAGCCGCATCAGGTCGTTCTCGCGCCGCATCTGCAGCCGCGAGAGAAAGCTGTTGCCGAGCAGCACGTTGGGCATCGGCGCGGGCACCACCATCGCCGGCACGTTGGCCAACTCGACGTCGCCGATGCGCAGCGTCGCCAGCGTGACCAGCGCCGCCGTCGCGGGACCGTTGGCCGTCTGGGTGACGACGGGCTGGCCGTGGCGCCAGTCGATGCCGATGCGCTCGGCCTCGGCGCGGCCGAGCGCGACCAGCGTCGCGCCGGTGTCGACCATGAAGCGCACCGCGTGCCCATCGATCGTGCCGCCGGTGATGAAGTGGCCGCCCGGTCCCGCGGCGATGACGATCTCGCGCCCGCTGCTCGGCGGCACGCCGCCGCCGACGGCCACCGGCGCCACCCCGGCGCGCAGCCGGCTCGGCACGCCGCCCTGCTCGACGAGCGCGTCGTCGCCGTCCCAGCGCAGCAGCGTCACCCCTTGTGCGGTCTGGCCGACGCCCAGTGTGCGCGCGCGGCCGTCGATCACGATCAGCGCCTTGTCGCCCATCCGGCCGGCCAGCATCGGGGCCTGCGCGGCCGCCCAGAGCGGCACGAACGCGGCAACCAGGGCGGCGAGGAGGGCGGCGCCGCGCTTCAAGCCGGGCTCAATCGCGGAAGTTGTCGAACGAGAGTGGCAGCTCGGCCATTTCCTTGCGCAACAGTGCCATCGCGGCCTGCAGGTCGTCGCGCTTGGCACCGGAGACGCGTACCGCGTCGCCCTGGATCGCACCCTGGACCTTGAGCTTGCTCGCCTTCAGCGCGGCCTGGATCTTCTTCGCGTTCTCGGCGTCGATGCCGCTCTTGACCGCGACCGGCTGCTTGAGCTTGTCGCCGCCGAGCTTGACCGGCTTGGCCGAAAGGTCGAGGAAGCGCACGTCGACGCCGCGCTTGGCGAGCCGGCCGAGCAGCACGTCGCGCACCTGGCCGAGCTGGAAGTCGCTGTCGGCGTAGAGCGTGATCTCGCGCTCCTTCGCGCTCTTGTCGGCGAGCTCGAGCTTCGCGCTCGAACCCTTGAAATCGAAGCGGGTGCCGATTTCCTTGTTCGCCTGCTCGACCGCGTTGCGCAATTCGACCAGGTTGGGCTCGAGGACGGTGTCGAAGCTGGGCATGGGAAAATTCTGCCATGTCCTCGACCCTCGCGCCCATGCAAATCGAACAGCGGGCCTCGCTGCGCGAGTTCAACAGCTTCGGCCTGCCTGCCATCGCGCAGACGCTGGTCCACGTGACCAGCGACGCCGACGTGCGCCGCGTCGTCGACCACCCCGAGTACGGGCGCACACTGAAATTCATCCTCGGCGGCGGCAGCAACGTCGTGCTGACGCGCGACGTCGCCGCGGTCGTGCTGAAGATCGAGATCCCCGGCCGGCGCGTCGTGCGCGAGACCGCCGACGCCTGGATCGTCGAGGCCGGCGCGGGCGAGAACTGGCACGGGTTCGTCGCCTGGACGCTGGCGCAGGGGATGCCAGGGCTGGAGAACCTGGCACTGATCCCGGGCTCGGTGGGCGCGGCGCCGGTGCAGAACATCGGCGCCTACGGCGTCGAGCAGAAGGACCGCTTCGACTCGCTCGACGCGGTCGACCTCGTCACCGGCCGCAGCGTCACGCTCGACGCGGCCGCCTGCCGCTTCGGCTACCGCGACAGCGTGTTCAAGCACACCGACTTCGGCGGCCTCGCCGGCAAGAGCGTGATCACGCGCGTGCGCTATGCGCTGCCCAAGGCCTGGCAGCCGATGCTCGGCTACCTGGACCTCGAGCGCAAGATCGCCGAGACCGGCAACGCCCACCCCGACGCGAAGACGGTCTTCGACTGGGTCTGCGCGATCCGGCGCGCGAAGCTGCCTGACCCGGCCGTGATCGGCAACGCCGGCAGCTTCTTCAAGAACCCGGTCGTGAGCGAGGAGCAGTGCCGCGACATCATCGGCCGCGACCCGGAGATCGTGCACTACCCGCTGCCCGACGGCCGCGTCAAGCTCGCCGCCGGCTGGCTCATCGACGCCTGCGGCTGGAAGGGCAAGTCGGTCGGCCGCGCCGGCGTCTACGAGCGCCAGGCGCTGGTGCTGGTGAACCGCGGCGGCGCCAGTGGTGCCGAGGTCGTGACCCTCGCCCGCGCGATCCAGGAAAGCGTCTACGGACGCTTCGGCATCCGGCTCGAGCCGGAGCCGGTCATCGTCTGATGCCACCCCTTCGCGATCGATCGACGAGAGGGCACCTGCGTCGTCCCGCGGCCCGGAGCGGCCGTTCGTTCTCCGTGCCGGCGTTGGCGCGAGATCGGGCCGCCGGGGCGCGCTGTTCCGCTCATGCCAGGGGCCGGAGCCCCTGGCGTTCGCCAGGCACGAACAGTCCACAGGACTGTTCGTGTCCGGGCTCACTCCCCCGCGTCGGGCTTCGCCCG
>MEGM01000200.1 GCA_001725505.1 Rubrivivax sp. SCN 70-15
TGGCGACGATGCGCTCGACACTATGCACGCGTGGCGTTAATATTCCGTCGTGGCCATCAAGAGCTTCAAGTGCAAGGACACCAAAGCCCTCTTTGAAGGCCGGCGGGTTCGCCGCTGGGCGAACATTGAACGCCCCGCACTTCGCAAACTCGCGCAACTCGACTGGTCTGCAGTTCTCGATGACCTCGAGGTTCCGCCTGGAAACAGTCTCGAAGCGCTGAAAGACGATCGGAAGGGTCAGCACAGCATCCGCATCAATGCCCAGTGGCGCCTGTGCTTCGTCTGGACCCATGATGGAGCCGCCGACGTCGAGATCGTCGACTATCACTGAAGGAAGTCTGCAATGCGTACTGTCCTCCCCGTCTCGCCCGGCGAGATGCTCGAAGAAGAGTTCCTGAAGCCTCTTGGCCTCACGAAGTACCGTGTTGCCAAAGACATTGGTGTTCCGCCGCAACGGATCGGGGACATCGTCGCTGGCAAGCGCGTCATCACGGCAGATACGGACCTCAGGCTTTGCCGCTACTTCGGCCTCAGTGACGGCTGGTGGTTGCGCGGACAGGCGAGCTACGACACTGCGCTGGCACGCGAGGCCATGCAAGACGAGCTTGCGCGCATTCCTCGCTGCTCGCGTCTTGCCGCATAGCAGCTGGCGCCAGTGCGGCCCAACCCGGTCGAGCGGGGCGCGAATGGCTTGGGCTTTGTCGGGCGTCAATCGCATGGTGTCGCCGTCAGCGCCGGCCCAGGAAGTCTGCGTAGGCCTTGGCGATGCCCTCGCGCAGCCCGGTGCGCGCACGCCAGCCCAGGGCGGCCAGGCGGCTCACGTCGAGCAGCTTGCGCGGCGTGCCGTCGGGCTTGCTGGCGTCGAAGACGATGCGGCCCTTGAAGCCCACCACCTGCATCACGGTTTCGGCCAGTTCGCGGATGGTCACGTCCTCGCCGGTGCCGACGTTGACCAGCGGGCCGTCGTGGCCGCGCTGCATCAGGTGCACGCAGGCGTCGGCCAGGTCGTCCACGTACAGGAACTCGCGCCTGGGCGTGCCGCTGCCCCAGACCACGTATTCGGCGTCGCCGCGCTCGCGCGCCTCGTGCGCCTTGCGGATCAGCGCCGGCAGCACGTGGCTGGTGGCGAGGTCGTAGTTGTCGTTGGGGCCGTAAAGGTTGGTGGGCATCACGCTCACGTACTGGCGCCCGTACTGGCGGTTGTAGCTCTCGGCCAGCTTGATGCCGGCGATCTTGGCGATCGCGTAGGGCTCGTTGGTGGGCTCCAGCGGGCCGGTGAGCAGGTAGTCCTCACGGATGGGCTGCGGGCAGTCGCGCGGGTAGATGCAGCTCGACCCCAGCAACATGAGCCGCTGCACGCCCGCGAGGTGCGCGCCGTGGATCAGGTTGGCCTCGATCATCAGGTTCTGGTAGATGAAGTCGGCGCGGTACTGGTTGTTCGCCTGGATGCCGCCCACCTTGGCCGCGGCGATGAACAGGTAGTCGGGCCTTTCGGCGGCCAGGAAGGCATGCACCGCGCGCTGGTCCAGCAGGTCCAGCTCGGCGCGCGTGCGCGTGAGCAGTTGCCGAAGCCGCCCGCCTGCAGGCGCCGCACGAGGGCCGAGCCCACCATGCCGCGATGGCCGGCGACGAAGATCTTTGCGTCTTGCTGCATGGGTTCGCGCTCGGGTTCGATGCCGTTCAGGCCTGCGCCTTGGTCTGCGCGGCCAGCTCTTCGCGCAGCGAGACGATCTGGCTCTTCAGCATTTCGTATTCGCGCTCCTTGCGCAGCAGGAAGGCCTGCGTCAGCTGCAGGCGCTGGCGCACGCCTTGCGGCGTCAGCACGTACAGGTAGCCGAGCTTGTGGTCGCTGCGCCTGAAGTTCTTGGCCTTCACCCAGCCCTTGCCGAGCACGGCCTTCAGCAGGTAATGCGTCTTGCCCAGGCTCAGCCCCAGCGCCACCGCGAGCTGGCGCTGCGAATATTCGGGGTGCTGCTCCAGCAGGCGCAGCAGCTCCAGCTGGGCGGCGGGGCTGGCTTCGGTGTCGGCGGGCGCGGGGTGGGCGGGGTGATCGTTCATGGGTTGAACGCAGAATTCTACAGGCGGCCAGGAGCCAGCCTCAGGTCTCGTTTGCGCGCTGCCTTGAATACCGGGATGCCTGCAGCAGACGTTCAGCCCGCGTCGACCCAGGGGTCGACCACGGTCACGCGCAGATCGTCGAAGTGGCGCGTGTTGCGGGTGGCCAGAACGGCGCGCCGGGCCAGGGCGACGCCGGCGATGAAGGTGTCGCGCATGTCCACGGGGCGCCCGCGGGCCTTGCGCTCGGCCGCCAGCTCGGCGGCCTGGGCGGCGGCGTCGACGTCGAACGGCAGCACGCGGTTGCGCAGGTCGTCTTGCAGCAGCTGTTCGAACCGCTCGTGCAGCAAGGTCCTGCGCCGGCCCGGGGCCAGCAGCGCCAGGCCGTAGCGCGCCTCGAACAGCGTGACGCTGCTGATCCAGATGAACTCGGCCGGCTGCTTGTCCAGCCAAGCCACGACCTTGGCATCAGGCTGTTGCTGCATCAGCGCGGACAAGACGTTGGTGTCCAGCAGGATCATCGGCCCAGGTCCATGGACAGGACCTCTTGGCCGCGAAGCTCCGCCAGTTCTCCCGACAGGCCGACGCCGGCGAATCGGGCTGCGATCCGGGACCCAAGCCCGGCGGGCACTTGCGCGCGCTCGGCGACCGCGGCGCGCAGGATCTGGCGCACCTCTTCTTCCATGCTCCAGCCGTGCTCGGTGGCGCGCTGCTTCAGCCGCGCCTTGACCTCGTCTTCGATGTTGCGAACCACCACCTGAGCCATCACCACCTCCGGATGCCACGGGCATCTATGTTGATATCATGATATCAACTCTTGAGACCTTGGTGACGCTGCCATGGCCGGGCCGGGATCGCACCCGGGGTGAAGCTGCTGCCCAGCAGGTAGTCAGGTAGTCGTGGCTTGCGAGCCGGATGTCCACCCAAACGGGCCGGCCGTTCAGCCGCGCACGGGCGATCGCCTTGGCCTTCTCGGGCATCGCAGGGCTGAACCAGCGAACAGACGCGGTTCCTGACCGGCGTTCACGAGCGCGAGCCGAACAGGCGCACGCGGGCGACACCGCGCAACGATAATCACCCTCGCGCCGAACGGCGCCGCCCTGCCGAAGGACGCACCGATGGGATACGCCGCGAAGTTGCCCGTGATGAGCGCCGACGAGTTCCTGGCCTGGGAAGCCGCGCAGGCCGAACGGCACGAGTTCGTGAACGGCGAGGTGTTCGCGATGGCCGGCGCCGAGGACCGGCATGTGACGGTGACACTGAACGTTGCCATGAGCTTGCGCCAGGCCCTGGCCGGCACGCCCTGCCGCACCTACATGACGGACATGAAGGTCCAGCCGCTGGGCACGACGAGCTTCTTCTATCCCGACGTGCTGGTCACCTGCGGCGCCGCCGACCGCGCCAGTGCGCTGGTCAAGCACGAGCCCAGGCTCATCGTCGAAGTGCTCTCGCCGGCGACCGCCGCGTACGACCGCGGCGACAAGTTCGCGCACTACCGGCGCATCGCCAGCCTGGAGGAGTACGCGCTCGTGGACCTGGACTCGCGCCGCACCGACGTCTACCGCAAGGGCAGCGACGCGCTGTGGGTGCTGCACCCCTGCGAGCCGGGGCAGCCGGTGCTGCTCGCCAGCGTCGGGGTGACGATCACCGCAGCAGCGCTGTTCGCCGAGGTGGACGACGCACCGGCCCGCGACGGCCCGGCCACGGCCTGAGGGGCCGAGAGGGCGCCGTCAGCGCAAACACGGCGCCGCGGACGGCGCAACGCCGAGGGCCGCCAATGCCAAGGCGCAGCACCGAACGGCACTTTTGAGCGAACGATGCCGTGCCCGCGCCTGGATCGCGCCCGGGAACTACTTCAAGAGCCCCTCGGCCTTCATCGCCGCCTGCACCGCCGGCCGCGCCGCCATGCGCGCCATGAAGGCCGACAGGTGCTTCAGCCCCGAGATGTCGACACCCACGTGCCGGCCCCAGCCGGCGACGACGAACAGGTAGGCGTCGGGCACGGTGAAGCTGCTGCCCAGCAGGTAGTCGCGGCCCTCGAGCTGGCCGTCCACCCACTTGAGCCGGTCGTTCAGCCGCGCGCGGGCGATCGTCTTGGCCTCTTCGGGCATCGCCGGGTTGAACAGCGGCGAGAAGCCCTTGTGCAGCTCGGTGGAGATGAAGTTCAGCCATTCGATGGCGCGGTAGCGCTCCATCGTGCCCCAGGCAGGAACGAGCTTCTTTTCGGGCACGCGGTCGGCCACGTACTGCACGATCGCCGGGCCTTCGTGCAGGCGCTGGCCGTCGTCCAGCTCGAGCAGCGGCACGTAGCCCAGCGGGTTGATCGTCAGGTAGTCGGTGCCGTCGGCGAGCTTCTTCGTCTTGGTGCTGGCCATCACCGCCTGGAACGGCAGGCCGGCCTCCTGCAGGACGATGTGCGGGCTGAGCGAGCAGGCGCCGGGGCTGTAGTAGAGCTTCATGGTCGGTCTCCAGAGGTTGGGGGCGGGAACAGAGGTCGCAGAAGATAGCGGCATGACGCGCGCAGGGTGTTTCAGCGCGGTGAACGCTGGGTTCGAGTGGCTTGCACGCCGGGCGCCGCGGCCACGCGGGGCGGTAGCGCCGCCGCGCGGACATCGTGCCGCTACGCCCTACGCCTCTTCAGCGGGACCGGGTGGGAGCAATTGACGGGCCGCGACGTACGCCTGGCACGCGTCGACGAACGACGTCAGCATCGGCACGACGCGGTGTGCTTCGTTGACCGCCTGTGCCAGCAGCGCCGGATTTCGGATGTACTCATGCACCATGCGGTTGCGCAGTGCGCGGGCGGCGAGCCAGTCTTCGCTGGGTTGCACCAGCAGACCCAGCCTCGCGGCCCGGTCCAGGTTGTCCAGGACGCTTCCCACCGGCTCGCCCAAGCTGTCGAGCAACACCGGGAGCAGCTTGTCACCCGCGGTGTCCTGCAAACGCGCGAACCGGGCGCTGAACGCATCCAGCCGCTCAGCGAGCAGCGGCTCGCTGCGCAAGGTGCCCGCGCGTTCAGTGGTGAACGCTTGCGCAAACAGCCGTTGGTCCGTGTCCTTCAAGTGCTGCGCTTCCAGCAGCACCGTCTCGAGCAGGAAGCGCAGCCGCTCGCGGGCGTTGTCCATCACGCCTCCAGCAGCACGCCCTCGGCCCGGGCCGCGTGATGAACGGGCTCGAGCGCGGTGTCGGGGTCGATCACCAGCACGTCGATCTTTCGCTCACCCAAGGCGCGCTGCAGCCTGGCCGTGATCTGCGCCGCCAGCCACACCGGACACACCACCGGACGCGGGCACTCGATCAACAGATCGATGTCGCCGCCGCGAAGCTCGTCGCGCAGACGCGAGCCGAACAGGCGCACACGGGCGTCGGCACCGGCCAGTTCGGCCGTGGCGGCGACGATGGCGCGCGACTGTTCGGGGGAGAGGCGCATGCGGGCAGTTTACGGGTTCGGCCGGCGTGGGTCCGGCGGGACGCCCGCCCCGTCGAACAGGCCAGCGCACACGCCAGGCGGGCGCTTGCGCGCGTTTCTCCATGGGCCCGCCAAGCCGATCGCGCGCGCCGCCAACAGCACAACGATAATCACCCTCGCGCCGAACAGCGCTGCCCCGCCGAAGGACGGCACCTATGGGATACGCCGCAAAGTTGCCCGTGATGAGCGCCGACGAGTTCCTGGCCTGGGAAGCCGCGCAGGCCCAACGGCACGAGTTCGTCAACGGCGAAGTGTTCGCGATGGCCGGCGCCGAAGATCGGCATGTGACGGTGACAGGCAACGTGTACATGAGCTTGCGCCAGGCCCTGGCCGGTACGCCCTGCCGCACCTACATGACGGACATGAAGGTCCAGCCGCTGGGCTCGGCGAGCTTCTTCTATCCCGATGTGCTGGTCACCTGCAGCGGCGCCGACCGCGCCAGTGCGCTGGTGAAGCACGAGCCCAAGCTCATCGTCGAAGTGCTCTCGCCGGCGACCGCCGCATACGACCGCGGTGACAAGTTCGCCCACTACCGACGCATCGCCAGCCTGGAGGAGTTCGCGCTCGTGGATCTGGACTCGCGCCGCACCGACATTTACCGCAAGGGCGGCGACGCGCTGTGGGTGCTGCACCCCTGCGAGCCGGGCCAGCCGGTGCTGCTCGCCAGCGTGGGCGTGACGATCACCACGGCCGCGCTGTTCGCTGAAGTGGACGACCCACCAACCCGCCAGGCCACAACGGCCTGAGGGGCCGAGAGGCCGCCGTCAGCGCGAAGCCAGCGCCGCGGACCGTGCGTCACGCAGGCGCCGCGTCGGCACCAAGTCCACGCCCTGCGCAAGCCGCCAGGCCCGATCAGCCCGCGCCGTACTCCGGCACCACCTCGCGCAGCCAGGCCCGCGCCGCCGCCGGGTCGTCTGCTTCATGGCCGGCCAGGCGCTGCAGCCGCGCCAGCAGCGCGCCGCCACCGCCGTCGTCCTGCAAGCGCGCCACGCGCAACCGCTCGAACGCGGTCGGCAGCGTGGTGTCGCCGTCGGCCAGCAGCTCCTCGAACAGCTTCTCGCCGGGCCGCAGGCCGGTGAACTCGATCCGGATCTCGTCGGTGGTGTGCCCGGCCAGGCGGATCAGGTCGCGCGCCAGGTCGACGATGCGCACCGGCTCGCCCATGTCCAGCACCAGCACCTGACCGCTCTCGCCGATGGCCGCGGCCTGCAGCACCAGGCGCGCGGCCTCGGGGATGGTCATGAAGTAGCGAATGATCTCGGGGTGCGTCACCGTCACCGGGCCGCCCTTGGCGATCTGCTCCTTGAACTTCGGGATCACGCTGCCGCTGCTGCCCAGCACGTTGCCGAAGCGCACCGCCATGAACTTGGTGCCCCGGTGCTCGGCGGCGAGCGCGCTGATCACCATCTCCGCCGCGCGCTTGGTCGCGCCCATCACGTTGGTCGGGTTCACCGCCTTGTCGGTGCTGATGAGCACGAAGCGCTCGACGCCCGCCTCGGCCGCGGCCAGCGCCGCGTGGTAGGTGCCCAGGGTGTTGTTGCGCAGCGCGGCGGCGGCGTTGTGTGCTTCCATCAGCGGCACGTGCTTGTACGCGGCGGCGTGGAACACCACCTGCGGCCGCCAGCGCGCGAAGCTGGTGCGCAGCGCGACCAGGTCCTTCACGTCGCCGATCAGGCGCACCAGTTCCAGCGCGGGGAAGCTCTCGCCGAGCTCCTGCTCGATCGTGTAGAGGTTGAACTCGCTCAGCTCCACCAGCACCAGCCGCGCCGGCGCATAGCGCGCCACCTGGCGGCACAGCTCGCTGCCGATGCTGCCGCCGGCGCCGGTGATCAGCACCGTCTTGCCGGCCAGCGTCTGGCCGATGCCGGCTTCGTCCAGCTGCACCGGCTCGCGGCCGAGCAGGTCCTCGGGCTCGATGTCGCGCAGCCGCTCGATGCGGCTCTTGCCGGTGCGAAGCTCGTCTACCGTCGGCACCGTGAGCACCGGCAGCCCGGTCTCGGCGGCCAGCTCCAGCGCGCGCCGGCGCTGCGCCGCTCTCGCCGACGGCAGCGCGACGACGATGTGCGTGGCCGCGCCGCGCACCGCCTTGTCGCGGATCGCGGCGAGCTCCCCCAGCACCGGCACGCCGCCGATGCGCGCGCGCCGCAGCGCGGGGTCGTCGTCGAGCAGGCCGAGCACCACCCAGCCCTGCTCGTGGATGCCGGCGAGCAGCATGCGCGCGGCCGCGCCGGCGCCCAGCACGACGGCGCGCCGGATCTCGCGCTCGCTGCCGGTGATGCGCGCGCGCGCGTGCTCGTAGAGCATCCGGTAAGCGATGCGCACCAGCACCAGCCCCATCAGCGCCACCACCGGGTGCAGCGCGAGCACCGCGCGCGGCACCTGCGCCAGGCCCAGGCCCATCACCACCGCCGCGGCCACCACGCCGGCGAGCGCGCAGGCCAGCGTCAGCCTCTTCACCTCGCCAAAGCCGCTGAAGCGCCACATGCTCTGCGGCACCTTGAAGACGGCGAAGGTGACGAGGTAGACCGCCACCACGCCCAGCATCACCCAGGGGTCGTAGCCGGGGCGCGCGCTGATCCAGCGCTCGAAGCCCAGGCGGAACAGGTAGGTGATGTTCCAGCAGGCGGCGATCACCAACGCATCGGCGGCCAGCGAGACCGGCGGCTCCATCGCGGT
>MEGM01000201.1 GCA_001725505.1 Rubrivivax sp. SCN 70-15
CTCCGGCGGCCGCGGCGCCGGGCTCAGCCAGAGGTAGGCCCCGACCGCGACCGCCGCGAGCACGACGACCCCGGCGCCGATGCCGAGCATCGCCCCGCGCTTGCGCGCCGGCGCCGCGGCGGGGGCCGCGCCGCGCGCCGCGCCCGGCGCGGACGTCGGTGCGGACTGCGCACGCGCAGGCACCGCCGCCGACGGCGGCAGCGGCCGCGTCGTGTAGACATCGGCGTCGGCGAGATCGGCCAGCCCGAGCTCGGCGCGCAGCTGGTCGATGCTCTGCGTGCGCGCCTCCGGACGCACGGCGAGCGCGCGGTCGATCGCGGCCAGGAAGCCCTCGCTGTAGCGGCCCGCGGCGGCCTGCGTCAGCGGCACGTAGGTGTCGTTGAGCAGCCGGCCCACCGAAGGCGGCGGTGTCTTGCCCGTGATCGCGAAGTACACCACCGCGGCGAGCGCGTAGACGTCGGTCCACGCACCCTGCTTCATGCCCGGGATCTCGGCGTACTGCTCGACCGGCGCGTAGCCGGGCTTGAGGATCACCGTCAGCGCCTGCGTCATGTCGCCGATGACGCGGCGTGCGGCGCCGAAGTCGAGCAGCAGCGGGCGCTGGCTGCCGGCGAGCATCATCACGTTGTCGGGCGCGATGTCGCGGTGGTAGCACTGCTCGGCGTGGATCACCGACAGTGCCTCGGTCAGCGGCGCGAGCAGCGTTCTCAGCCAGGCCTCGTCCGGCGGCGCGCCGAGCTCGCGCAGCGTGTCCTTCAGCGTCTTGCCTTCGTAGAACGGCATCACCATGTAGGCGGTGCCGTTCGCTTCCCAGAAGCGGTAGACCTTGACCAGGGACGGGTGGTCGAATTGGGCCAGCAGCCGGGCTTCGTTGACGAAGCTCTTGCGGCCGGCCTCGAAGGTCTCGCGGTGGCGCTCGGACTTCACCTGCACCTGGCTTTGCGCGCTGCGCGCGGCCAGCGCCGACGGCATGTATTCCTTCAGCGCGACGCGGCGCTGCAGCGAATGGTCGATCGCGAGGTAGACGATGCCGAAGCCGCCCTCGCCGAGCATCGAAGTGATCTCGAATTCGCCCAGGTAGGTGCCGACCGCCAGCCCGTTGCCCATGTCGGGCACGCCAGGTGCGGCCGGCGCCGGAGCCGACGCCGCAGCGCCGATCACGGTGCGGTCGTCCGGCGGCGACGCCGGGTGCGGGCTGCCCGAAGGCCGGATGACGGTGCGGTCGTCGTCTTGGGAGTCGGGCGTCATGGCGTGCCGGTCTGCATCAAGCGGGGATTGTCGCGCCCAGCAGCGCGGCGGCCGGCGGCAGGCCGTTCGAGACCAGCAGCCGCGGCGGCTGCAACTCGCTGCTTGCGTACCAGTAGGCGCGCCCCGCGGCGTGGGCGCACCAGAGCGACTGCGCCTCGATGCCGATCGCGAGCGCCGCGTCGACGCCTGGCGGCAGCGCCAGCTCGACCACCGTGCCCGGCGCCGCGCCCGGGCTGCCGCCGGCACCCGCCAGCACGTCCAGCCCCGGCCCGGCCATGCGCTCGAGTTCGTCCTCGAGCCGCTCCGGGCTCCAGTCGTCGTGCAACGCGTCGGCGGCGAGCTCGTCGAGCCGGCCCAGCCAGTTCCAGAGCGAGCGCATCTGTTGCGTCGACGCCGGCTGCGCGCCCAGCGGCAGGACGATCGAGAGAGGGAAGTAGCGCCCGACCCGGTCCACCGACGGCATCAGCACGCCGGCCCAGCCCTGGCGGCCGCAGTCACCGGGCAGCACGCCGGGCATGAGCAGGAAGCGCCAGCTCGGCGTCGCGAGGTAGGCGGCCAGCCAGCCCTCGGCGTCGCGCTCGCGCAAGGCGAGCAGCCCGGCGGCGAGCCAGGTGTCCCAGGCCTCGACGAAGCCGGCGTCGAGCCGGCGCGACGCGAAGTCGCCCAGCGATGGCAGCTTGCCATGCCAGCCGGGCGCGCCCTGGCCCTCGCTCACAGCGCCGCCGGGCAGCGGAACTGCGCCATGTCCTTCATCTGGAACGGGTTGTAGACGCTGGCCGAGATGACCTCGACGCGCGCGCGCTTGCCGTCCAGGTTCATCACGACGCTGAACTTCTCGGGCACCGACGAGCGCTGCACCTCGAAGCGGTCGAAGAGCCGGAACAGCGCCCAGGGGCCGTCGAAGCTCACCTTGGGCCCGGCGTCACCGAGGCCGGTGCCGAGCTTGATCTGCGACGCGACGCGCTGGCTCGGCCAGCTGATCGTGATCGACGGCCCACCCGACGTCAGCTTCTGCAGCTGGCCGTCGATGTCGAGGTCGAGCTCCTTCAGGCTCGGGTCGATCTCGATCAGCCGCATCTCGATCTTGATCGACGGCACCTTGCCGCCGCCGCGGAAGAACACGTCGCGGATGCGCGCGGCGCGCTGGAACTCGGCCAGCGCCGCCGCGGCCACCGGCTTGCTGCCGTCGCCGAGCGGCTTGTAGCTCCAGACCGGCGTCGTCGTGTCGACCAGGCTCGCGAGACGGCGCTGGAAGAAGTCGTCCATCATCCCGCCGGCGCCGAAGAGCTGGCCGAAGTCCTCGGGCAGCACGTCGGCACGCGAGCCGCTCGCGAACGGGTAGCGGCCGGTGATCGCGCGGTTGCAGAACTCGGTGATCGGCTTGAGCTCGGCCGACAGGCCCTGGATCTCGGCGCCGCGGCTCTGGCTCGCGCCGGCGTCGGCGAGCTGGACGAGCATCGAGCGGATCGGCTCGGGCTGCTGGCCGGCGGCGACCTTGATCTTCTCGTTCGCGCCGCCGGGCGGCGGCGGCGACTTGCTCTTCTGCGCCGCGTCGACGGCGCTGAGCTGGTTGTAGACGTCGCCGAACATCTTCAGCGTGTCGTCGATCGGCGCCGGCTGGCCGCTGACCTGGCGGTGGATGTCGGCGAAATGGTCGTCGACGATGCGCTCGAGCGGCCCGCCACCGCCGGCCGGCGCGGGCGCCGCACCGGCCAGCCGCGCGGCGTTGGCCTTGGCCTGGCTCGCGAGCTTGTCGAGCGCGCCGGTCGTCGGCGCCGGCACGAGCGTGGTCTCGGCGGTGATCGCACGCAGGTAGGCGGCCAGCGGCGAGTCCACCGACGAGAGGATGCGCGACACCGCGATGCTGCGCTCGAGGCCGCCGAGCTTGACCAGGCGCACGTCGGCGAGGTAGGCGTCCCAGTGCTTGTCGTAGTCCTCGAAGTACAGCCGGCGCACCTTGTCGGTGACCGCGCTGCCGAGCGTGATGTCCTTCAGCCGCGCCGGGTCGACCTTGTGGCCGAGGACCCAGGACTCCTCGCGTGCGAGCTGCAGCGTGGCCTTCTGCACCTCGGGCTTGAAGGCCTTCTCGTAGCCGGCCTTGGTGAAGAAGCCCGAGATGCCCTTGCTCAGCGGCTCGCCGCTGGCGCGCTCGAAGACCTGGGCCGCGTTCGGGCCGGCGGCACCGGCGACGGTGAACTCGGGCAGCGAACCCGGCACGTACTCACGCCTGATGCGGCTGTAGACGCGGTACTCGAGCGGGTAGGCGTTGAGCATGTCGCGCACGCTGGCGACGAGCGCGGTGTCCTCGGGCAGCGCGGCGCGCGGTGGCCCGAGCGCGAGCAGCGCGTCGAGGTGGGCGTCGAGCTGGCTGCGCAGCTCGGGCGCCATGCGCGCATCGTTGGCGTCCCAGTCGAGCGTGATCCAGGCGCGCAGCTCGGGCGCGTCGAACTGGTCCGGCGTGAAAAGCATCAGGTAGGTCTTCAGCGCCTCGTAGGCGTTCTCGAGGTTGTCCTTGTTCGCGGCGCGCAGCCGCTCCTCGAGCCGGCGCGCGATGCGCGGCATCAGCGCCTTCTGGAGCAGCCGGTCGTAGGCGAAGCGGGCCGCGGCGTCGAGCTTGTCCCCCTGGTAAAGGCCCAGGCCGTTGAGCAGCGGCGGCTTCGCGATGTCGAAGGCATCGGTCTTCGCCGCGTCGCGCACCTGCGTCAGCACCGCGGGCAGCGGGGTGACGTCGGCACTCGTCGGCGGCGGCAGCGAATCGACGGCCGCTTTCAGCGCCGGCACGCGCTCGGCCACGCGCGCGGCGTAGTCAAGGTTGCGCGTGCGGCTGACCGCCCAGCCGACCAGCACCGCGACGCCGAGCACCGCAATCACCGCCGCAGTGGCCGCGCGCAGCATGCGACGGCGCCGTTCGGCCGCCGGGTCGACGGTGCCCAGCCCGCGCTCGGCGAAGACCACGTCCTTGAGCAGGCGGTGCAGGAAGAAGCTCTTGCCGCGTCCGCCGGGCACCGCCGCCGAACGCGGGTCGATGCCGAACGAGCGGCCGAGCGCGCCCATCACACGGTCGATCGGCGAGCCTTCCTGGGTGCCGCTCGTGAAGTACACGCCACGCACGCGCGGCGCGGTCTCGAGCGAGCCGCCGCCGGCGAACACCAGGCGCAGGAAGTCGCCGAGCACCGGCTGCAGCGCGGCGAACTCCTGCGGGAAGCCGAACATCGCGGCGCGGCGCAGCACGTCGCGCTCGCCTTCCATGCGCTCGACGAGCTGCTCGACGAGGCGCTTCTGCAGCTGCTGGTAGAGCGGCCCGAAGTCGCGCAGCGGGTCGTCGCTGTCGCTCGCGTCGAGCGGGACGGTGAAGCCCCAGACCTGGTCGCGCTCGTCCTTGGTCAGCGCCTCGAAGCTCTCGTTGAAGCCGCCGATGAGGTCGGCCTTGGTGACGAGCACGTAGACCGGCGCGCGCACGCCGAGCTTGGTCTGCAGCTCCTGCAGCCGCGCGCGCAGCTTGGCAGCGTGCTCCTGGCGCTCGGTCGCGCCCTGCTGCAGCAGGTCCTGGATGTTGACGGTGAGCAGCACGCCGTTGATCGGCTGGCGCGGCCGCGTCTTCTTCAGCAGCGCGAGGAAGTTGTCCCAGGCGCTGGCATCGACGTCGCGGTCGCTCTCCTGCGTCGCGTAGCGGCCGGCGGTGTCGATCAGCACCGCGTCCTTCGTGAACCACCAGTCGCAGTTGCGCGTGCCGCCGACGCCCTGCACCGAGCCGCCCTTGCCACCGCTTGCGGCGTCGCCGAGCAGGAACTGCAGCCCGGCGTTCATCAGCGCCGTCGTCTTGCCCGACCCGGGTGCGCCGACGAAGACGTACCAGGGCAGCTCGTACAGGTACTGGCCGCCGCCGGCCCAGGACCGGCCGCCGCTGGCCTTCAGGCGCTGCACCGCAGCGTCGAAGCGCTGCGCGAGCACCTGCGCTTCCTTGGTCGACGCCGACGGCCCGGCGCTCAGGCCGGCGAGCAGCGCGGCGTTGGTGCGGCGGCGCTTCCACGCGAGCCAGGCCAGCCGGCCGATCCAGATCGCCCACAGAACCACCAGCACGCCGACGCGCGCGGCGACGCCGTCGAGCGGACGCGCGCTGCCGATCGCGACCAGCGGCCCGATCCACCAGACCAGCGCCGAGAGCGCGAGCAGCGCCAGCGTGCCGACCACGGCCGGGCTCAGCAACCATTGCACAAATCGCTTCATCGGCAGGGTCCTACTTCGGCGCGGCGGCCAGGAGCGTGATCTCGACGCGGCGGTTCTTCGCGCGGCCGGCGGCGGTGCCGTTGTCGGCCACCGGCTCGGTGTCGGCGCGGCCTTCTGCGCTCAGCCGCTTCGGGTCGACCGTCGCGGCGAGCAGCTCGCGCACGTTCTCGGCGCGGTCCTTCGACAGATGCCAGTTCGACGGATAGCGCAGCGAGCGGATCGGCACGTTGTCGGTGTGACCGCTGACGACCACCTGGCCCGGAACCTTGTTCAGCGCCGCGGCGATGTCGGCGAACAGCGGCCTGGCGCGGCTCGAGACGTCGGCGCTGCCGGGCGCGAACAGCGTGTCGCCGAGGATCGTGACGACGGAGCGGTCGGCGAGGTCGGTGACCTGGAGCCTGCCCGCGGCGATGTCGGGCCGGAGCAGCTGCGCCAGGCGCGGCGGCGGTGCCACCGCGGGCGGCGGCGGCGGCGGTGCGACCGCGGCCTTCGCGTCGATGGACTGCAGCGCGGCGAAGGTCGCGTCGGTGCGCGCGTTCACCGACAGGCGCAGCGCGACGAAGACGATCATCAGCAGCAGCGCGACGCCGGCGGCCACGGCCCACATCGGCACGCCGTCGCGCAGCCGCTGCGGCGCCGCGGCAACGCCCTGCCACTGGGTGGACAGCGTCTTCTCGGCCGCGCCCGACTGCTGGCGCAGCATCTGCGCGAGCCGCTCGCGCACGCTGTCGAGCTGCTGGCGGCCGTTGTCGAGCACGCGGTAGCGCCCCTCGAAGCCGAGCGACAGCGCGACCCAGACCAGCTCGAGCAGGTTGCGGTGCTGGGCCGGGTTCTCGGCCAGCCGGGTGAGCAGCTGGAACACCTTCTCGCCGCCCCAGCCCTCGTTGTGGAACTGGACCAACAGGCTCTGCGACGACCAGGCGCCCGAGCCGCCCCAGGGCGTGCTCGACGCCGATTCGTCGAGCAGCGTGCACAGCACGTAGCGCGCCGCGACGATCTGCTCGTTGGGCAGGTTCTGCGCGCGCGCGGCGGCTTCGAAGCGCTTCACCGATTCGGCCAGCGATGCGCGCAGTGCCTGCGGGTTCGGGTGACGCACCATCGCGCGCAGCCGCGGCGCGGCCGACAGCAGCGGCGCGGCCGCCTGGACGAGCGGGTTCAGGCTCGCATAGGCGGGCAGCTCGGCGGCGTCGGGGGGCGGCGGCGCCGGTGCCCAGCCGGTCGCCGGGGCCGCCGGCGCGG
>MEGM01000202.1:0-7516 GCA_001725505.1 Rubrivivax sp. SCN 70-15
CGGTGCTGATGAACCAGGTCGCGGCGAAGACGTAGGCCAGCAGGTTCGCTGCCGTGGCCGATGCGTGCGCCGCCGGGGCCGTGTCCGGCACCTGCGCCAGGGGCGCGGCCGGCGCGGGCAGCGCCGCGGCACGCGGCAGCAGCGCGTTCAGCGGCAGCCCGAGCACGAGGTGCAGCGCGGCCCAGGCGAGGCAGGCGCCGCGCCAGCCGAAATGGGCGTCGAACAGCGTCGTCAGTGGCCAGCCGACGGTGCTCGCGAAACCGGCGATCAGCGTGATGCCGGTGATCGCGTTGCGCGAGCCGTGGCCGTAGAGCCGCACGAGTGCGGCGAAGGCGGCTTCGTAAAGCCCGCTGCCCATCGCGACGCCGATCACGATCCAGGCCGCGAACAGGCCGCCCGGGCCTTGCGCGATCGCGAGCAGGCCCAGGCCGGCCGCGAACACCAGGTTCGTGCCCACCAGCACCGGCCGGCCGCCCCAGCGGTCGATCGCATCCCCGGCCGATGGGCCGAGCGCCGCCGAGACGAGCAGCGCGACCGAGAAGGCAGCGAACACGGTGGGCTCGGACAGGCCGAGATCGCGCGCCATCGGCGCGGCCAGCATCGCCGGCAGGTAGTACGACGAGGCCCAGGCCAGCGTCTGGGCCAGGCCCAGCGCGCCGACCGTGAACGGCTTCTCAAGCAAATGGGGCTCCGCCACTTTGCCTGTATCCCCGTGGGGGACGGCCGGCTTCGGCCGGCCTTGGGGCGCTCTCAAGCAAATGTGGCTCTGCCACTTTGCTTGATCCCCGCGGGGGACGGCCGGCTTCGGCCGGCCTTGGGGCGCTCTCAAGCAAATGTGGCTCTGCCACTTTGCTTGATCCCCGCGGGGGAAAGACGCCGGCTTGACCGCGATGTCCAGCGGCTTGCCGCGCGGCGCCGGGCTCGCGCAGCAGGGCGCGCCTGCGGCCGCGGCCGGCGCCTCGCTGAAGACCGGGATGTCGCCCAGCGTCTGGAAATGCTCCCAGGCGATGCCTTGCGGGTCGGTCACCCAGTGCTTGTCGCTGCGCGCGTAGCAGCAGGTGGTCTGGCCTTCGTCGAGCAGCGTCAGGTCGGCGGCCTGGGCGCGCGCCTTCAGCTCGAGCAGTTCCTCGGCGCTGTCGGTCTGCAGGCCCAGGTGGTCGACGCCGGGCCGGCTGCCGCGGGTCGAGATCGCGAAGTTGATGCGCGGGTCCTCGAGCATCCACTTCGCGTAGTCGCTCTCGACGCGCGTCGGCTCGGCGCCGAACATCTTCGAATAGAAGGCGATGCTCGCCTTCAGGTCCTGTACATGGGCGTGGACATGGAATCGCTTCACGAGGGGCTCCTTCCAGGGGTCAGCATGCGCGTGTCTTGTCCGCGGCCGGGACGGCGCAGGCGACGCCCTGGCAGCAGTTCTGGGTGAGATAGGCGAGCAGCTCGTCCATGTGGCCGTAGGCCGCGCGGTAGATGATGTTGCGGCTCGAGCGCTCCTGCGTCACGAGCCCGGCATGGGCCAGCTCCTTCAGGTGGAACGAGAGCGTGTTCGGCGGGATGTCCAGCGCCTCGGCCATGGTGCCCGGCGTCAGGCCGTCCTGGCCGCGGACCACGAGCGCGCGGAAAACCTTCAGCCGCACCGGCTGGGCCAGCGCGGCCAGCGACTTGACGACCTCTTGCTCATCCATATTTCAACGATACTTGAAGTGATTGCCGAGCGCAAGCGGCCGCATCGCGCCGGACGGAGTCCGCGTCGCGGCGGTCCGTCGCGCCAGATCACCGTTCGCGCGCTCCGGGCTCCGCTTCGTCGCGCCCGGCTGTCGCCACCGGCCGGCGCGGCGTTACGCTCGCGCCTTCGCTTCGAATCCGCCCGGCGCGCCCGCCGGCGCGGCAGGCCCGTGATGCGTCCATTGATACTCCTCCTCGCCCTGACCGGCCTGCTCGTCGCCTGCACCAGGACCGACCCGGTCGCCGGCGGCACGGCCTCGAAGGCGGCCGTGCGCCTGCTGCTCGCGCCCGAGGACCTGAGCACATTGCAGCCCAGCCGCCAGGCCAGCGGGCCGGTCATCACCGGTTCGATCCAGCCCGAGCGCCGCGCCGACCTGCGCGCCGAGGTGGCAGCGGTGGTCCAGCAGGTGCTCAAGGACAACGGCGAGCCGGTGCGCAAGGGCGACCTGCTCGTGCGCCTGGACGACACCGCGCTGCGCAGCGACCTCGCGTCGGCCGAGGAGGCGGCGCGTGCGGCGACGCAGGCCTACGACCAGGCGCAGCGCCAGGTGCAGCGCCTGACGACGCTGCAGCAGCAGGGGATGATCTCGACCCAGGGCCTGGAGGACGCCGAGATCCGGCGCAACGGCGCGCAGAACGACCTCGCGGCGGCGCGTGCGCGCGTCGTCTCCGCGCGCCAGCAGCTGCAGCGCACCGAGGTGCGCGCGCCGTTCGACGGCGTCGTCAGCGACCGCAAGGCCTCGGCCGGCGACACGGCGCAGATCGGCAAGGAGCTGCTGAAGGTGATCGACCCGGGCAGCATGCGCTTCGAGGGCCTGGTCTCGGCGGACCGGATGCAGGCGCTGAAGGTCGGCCAGGTGGTGAGCTTCCGCGTCAACGGCTACGCGAGCGAGGGGGATTTCACCGGCCGCGTGCGGCGCATCGACGCCACCGCCGACCCGACGACGCGGCAGGTCGCGGTGATCGTCGACTTCGCCGAGCCGGCGCGCGCGCCGCGCGTGGCCGGGCTGTTCGCCGAAGGCCGCGTCGAGACCGGCGAGGCGCAGGCGCTGATGGTCCACGACGGTGCGCTCGTGCGCGAGGGCGAGCAGGCCTTCGTCTGGCGCGTCAAGGGCAGGACGCTGGCGAAGACACCGGTCACGCTGGGCGCGCGCGACGCGCGCAGCGGCGAGGTCCCGGTGCTCGAAGGGCTGGCCGCGGGCGACCGCATCCTGCGCCACCCGGGCAGCAACCTGGTCGACGGCCAGGCGTTCGATTTCGCCGCAGCTGCGGCAGCGGCCTCGGCAGCCCGGTGACGCGCGATGTTCCTCTCCGACTTCAGCATCAAGCGCCCGGTCGCGATGATCGTGATCATCATCGCGCTGATGGCCCTGGGCCTGCTCGCGCTGTCCAAGCTGCGCGTCAACCAGATCCCGGACGTCCAGCAGCCGGTGCTGAGCGTCAACATTCCCTACCCCGGCGCGTCGCCGGCGACGGTCGAGCGCGAGATCGTCGACCGCATCGAGCGCGCGCTGCAGGGCATCGCCGGCATCGACCGGCTGCGCTCGACGGCGAGCGAGGGCAACGCGTCGTTCGTGCTGATCTTCAACTTCGACAAGAACCTGGTCGTCGCCGCGGACGAGGTGCGCAACGCGATCGCTTCGGTGCGCTACAAGCTGCCGACCGAGATGCGCGAGCCGATCCTGCAGCGGTTGGACCCGAACGATCAGCCGATCATGCAGCTCGCACTGTCGTCCGACACGCAGTCGCACGCGGCGATCTCGCGCCTGGCCGAGGACCAGCTCGCCGACCGCTTCCGCGCCATCCCGGGCGTTGCCGTGGTCACCGTCACCGGCGCGCTGCAGCGCGAGCTGTCGGTGCTGCTGCGCACCGAGAAGCTGCGCGAATACGGCATCTCGGTCACCGACGTCGTGCGCGCGCTGCGCGCGCAGAACGCCACCGCGCCGGTGGGAAAGGTGCGCGGCGCGCTGCAGGACGACAGCATCCGGCTCGTCGGTCGCATCGAGTCGCCGGCCGGGTTCGAGCAGATCGTCGTCAAGCGCTCCGGCGACGACATCGTGCGCCTGGGCCAGGTGGCGACGGTGCAGGACGGCTTCGCCGAGCTGAGCAGCTATTCGGTGCGCAACGGGCACCCGAACGTCGGGCTGTCGATCACGCGCACGCGCGAGGCGAGCACGGTCAGCGTCGCTGCCGACATCCGCAAGCTGGTCGCCGAGATCGGCCCCACGCTGCCGGCCGGCACCCGGCTCGAGGTCACGCAGGACGGCGGCAAGGACGCGCAGAACAGCCTCGACAACGTGATCCACGCGCTCGTGTTCGGCGCCGGCCTGACGATCTTCGTCGTCTACGTGTTCCTCAATTCCTGGCGCTCGACGCTGATCACCGCGCTCTCGCTGCCGACCTCGGTGATCGCCGCGTTCATCGCGGTCTGGCTCTGCGGCTTCACGCTCAACTTCATGAGCCTGCTCGGGCTGTCGCTCGCGATCGGCGTGCTGATCGACGACGCGATCGTCGTGCGCGAGAACATCGTGCGCCACATGGAGCTGGGCGCCGACCGGCGCAGCGCGGCGCTCAGGGGCACGGCCGAGATCGGACTGGCGGTTGCGGCGACCACGTTCTCGATCGTCGCCGTGTTCGTGCCGGTGGCCTTCATGCCGGGCGTCTCGGGTGAATGGTTCCGGCCCTTCGGGCTGACCGTGGTCGCCTCGGTGCTGGTGAGCCTGTTCATCAGTTTCACGCTCGACCCGATGCTGTCGGCGTACTGGGGCGACCCGCCGGGCCACCATGCGGCGCCCAGGCGCGGCATCAGCCGCTGGCTGGCGCGCTTCAACGCCTGGTTCGACCACCAGTCCGACCGCTACGGCCGCGTCATCGCCTGGGCGCTGCACCACCGGCGCTGGATGGCGGTGTTCGCGGTCGCGAGCCTGGCCGGCGCGCTCGCCCTGCAGGCGAAGTTCGGCGGCTCGAGCTTCCTGCCGGTGTCGGACGCCGGCACGATCGCGGTCGAGGTGCGCACGCCGCCGAGCAGCAGCCTGCAGTACGCGCGGCTCAAGGTCGAGGAGGCGGCACGGCTCGCGCGCACCCTGCCCGAGACGGTGGCGACGAACAGCTACGTCAACCCGGGCGGAGGGCGCATCTACGTCGACATCGGCAAGAGCACCGGGCGCAGGCGCTCGGCGGCGCAGATCGCCGAGTCGCTGCGCGGCTTGGTCGCGCGCCTGGTCGGGGCCGAGTACGTGGTACTCGACGACCTCAACAACGGCGCGCAAAAGCCGGTCCAGATCCGATTCTCGGGCCCGGATTCGCGCCGCCTGCTCGACCTGACGAACCGCTTCATGGCCAAGCTGCGCCAGGTGCCGGGCGCGGTCGACGTGGGCCTGTCCGAGCAGGACCCGCAGAACGAGCTGAAGATCGAGCTGCACCGCGGGCTGGCCAACTCGCTGGGCATCTCCGCGGACGATGCCGCGCAGGCGCTGCGTGTCGCGTTCGCCGGCGTCGAGGCCGGCGACTGGGTCGATCCGAGCGGCGAGACGCGCGACGTCTCGGTGCGGCTGGATCCGGCCGACCGCGTCGACGCCGGCAACATCGAGCGCCTGCCGATCGCGGTCGCCGGCACCGGCCGGATGGTGCCGCTCGAGCAGATCGCGACGATCACGATGGGCAAGGGGCCGTCGCAGATCCAGCACAACGACGGCAAGCGCACGATCTCGGTCGCGGCCAACGCGCAGGGCCGCTCGGCCGGCGAGGTGACCGCCGACGCGCTGAAGATCGCGCGCGCGATGGACTACCCACCCGGCTACGGCCTGGAGCTGGCCGGCGCATCGCGCGACCAGCAAGAGGTGTTCACGCAGATGGGCATCGCGCTCGTCTCCGGCATCGCGCTGATGTACCTGATCCTGGTGATGCAGTTCGGCTCGTTCACCGCGCCGCTGGCGGTGATGCTGTCGCTGCCGCTGTCGCTGATCGGCGTCGTCGTCGCGCTGCTGCTCACCGGCGGCACGCTGAACCTGATGAGCTTCATCGGCGTGATCATGCTGATGGGCCTGGTCGCGAAGAACGCGATCCTGCTCCTCGACGCGGCGCGCACGCGCGAGGCCGAGGGCGTGGACCGCGAGGAGGCGCTGATGGCCGCCGGACGCAAGCGGCTGCGGCCGATCCTGATGACGACCTTCGCGCTCATCGCCGGCATGCTGCCGGTGGCGATCGGCGTCGGCGAGGGCGGAGAGTTCTACCGCCCGATGGCGGTGGCGATCATCGGCGGCACGATCACGAGCACGCTGCTGACGCTGCTCGTGATCCCGAGCTTCTACGACAGCATCGAGACCTCGCGCGACCGCGCGATCGCCAAGTTCCACCGCCGCAACGAGCGCTGGCCGGCGCTGCTGGCCTTCGTCGCGACGCTGGCCGAGGCGCTCGCCACCGTGGCCGGCCTGCGCCTGGTCTGGCGTCTGCTGGCGCGCGGCGTGGGCCGGCTGCGCGGGCGGGCACGCTCGCAGCCGGCCTGAAGCGGCGTCAAGCGAATGTGGCATTGCCACTTTGCTTGATCCCCGTGGGGGATGGCCGGCTTCGGCCGGCCTTGGGGCGCTCAGAGCGCGATCGCCGTCTTGCGGTTGCTGGCGTTGGTTTCCAGCTGCGGCACCTGGCTGAACTTGCCCTTCATCGCGGCGCGCATCCGCAGGGCGACGGCGCTGCGCGGCAGCTTGTTCTTCGTCTCGTTCATGACCTTGACGAAGTAGTAGGTGAAGGCGCCGTTGTAGCGGCCGCTGAAGTAGGCATCGGCGCTCGTCTGGTTGGCCTTGCAGCCGCTCCACAGGATCTGGTGCGTCGCCGGCGCTTCCTCTTTTGCGGCACGCGCGAGCGCGAAGCCGCGCACCACCTTCTGCCGCACCGGCCCCTGCGCGGTCGGCGGCGCGACGTACTTGACGCGCGGTGCGTGGAGCGAGAACTCGGCGCCGCGCAGCCCGGTGCCGCTGTGGCAGGTGTCGAGGTAGACCTCGAGCAGCACCGATTCGGGCAGCTGCTGGAACAGGTCGTGGAACTCGTCGTCGACGATGACGTGCGCCGGGTCCCAGTCGCCGCTCTTCTCGGCGATGTCGTACGGGACGAAGGCCTCGTCCATGCCGTCGGGTTCGTCGCCGCTGCGGTCGGTCATCTGGGTGCCGTGCGACGACCAGCTGAACACGATCTGGCTCAGCCTGCCGGCCCTGGCGTCGGCGACGGCGGCCTTGAGCTGGCTCATGATCGCGGACTTGGTCGCCTTCGCGTCCGTCAGCAGCACGACTTCCGAGGCCTTGAAGCCGAGCAGGCCCTTGCACAGCGCGGCCATGTCCTTCGCGTCGTTGACGCAGCCGTTGAGCGTGAACTGCGGGTAGTTCGCGAACTTGTTGATGCCGACACAGATCGCTCGCTTGGCCATGACTTCCTCCTCGACGCTGGGTGGGAGCCCAGCGTAGCGAGTCGGGTCCGCAGCCGCCATCCCCAGGGCACTTTGGCCCCGGGGCCGTGGCTACTTGCGCGTGTTGTCCAGCGACGGCGGCGGCGTGTAGCCGAGCTCGCGCGCGCGCGCCTCGTACTGCGCCGCGAGCAGCGGCTGCTCCATGCGCCGGTAGTACAGCGCCAGGTCGTAGCTCGCGATGCCGTTGCCGAGCGCGGCGGCGAACTGCATCCAGCCCTCGTAGCGGCTGTGGTTGCTGTCGCCGTAGAAGCGGCCGAGCCGCGCCGCCGCGTCCTTGTCGCCGCGGCCGGCCTTGATCAGGTCTGCGGCGCGCTCGGGCGGCAGCTGTGCCTGGGCCTCGAA
>MEGM01000202.1:7537-10941 GCA_001725505.1 Rubrivivax sp. SCN 70-15
GAACGCGCTGCGGTACAGCCGCACGTCGGTGCGGCGCAGGATCTTCGCCGCGTCGAGCGCGCCGTCGCGCGCGACCTGCGCGCTGCCGGCCAGGCTGCTGTCCGGGTAGGCCTTCAGGTAGTCGGCCGCCTGCCTGGCCACGTCTGCGGGCCAGTCGGTGGCCTCGAGCCTGGCCCAGGCGCTGGCTTCGTCCTCCTTGCGCGGCGGGGGCGGTGGCGCGTCGGCGACGCGCGGTGCGACGCGGCGCCGGATCAGCGTGTTCTCGGCGATGAAGGGGAACTGCGCGAACTGGCGCAGCAGCGGCACCGGGTAGTTCAGCATCGTCTGCTGGACGTCGGTCTTGACGAGGCGGAACAGGTCGGAGAACGTGATGTCGCCGGACGCGGTGTCGAGCAGTTTGACGAGCGACGCGGTGTAGAACGTGTTGCGGTTCGGGTCGGACGGCGCGATCGCCGGCTTGCCCGCACCGGTCGCGAAGGCGATCAGGCAGCCCGGCGGGGCCTCGACCTGGTTCAGCCCGTCGTCGCCGAGCGCCGCAGTCAGCGAGGTGCGGCAGGCGTCGACGACGGTCATCGTCAGCCCCTGGGGCCGGTGCGGCAGGCGGCCGAGCACGTCGACGAGCAGCGTCATGCTGCCCTTGAGCAAGGTGTTCGGGCGCGAGCGCGGGTCGACCTCGGCCGCGACGAGCAGGTTCTCGGCGTCGACCTGCGCGCCGTGGCCGGAGAAGTAGAAGAACACGGTCGAATCGGCCGGTGCGGCCGCGACGGTGGCGGCGAAGCGCTCGACCAGGCTGCGCGCCTGGCCGATGTCGACATTGATCGCCTGCGTGACGGTGAAACCACGCCGTTCGAGCGCGGCCTGCAGGTCGCGCACGTTCTTCGGGATCGGCGGCAGGTCGGTGCCGTCGGGGTAGGCGCTGTTGCCGATCAGCAGCGCCAGGCGCGGCGGCTCGGCACCTGCGGTGCCGCCGCCAGTGACGGCCGGCGCGGAGGCCGCCGCCTCGGAGGTGGACACAGCGGGGGTCGACGCAGCGGGGGTCGACGCAGCGGGGGCGGCCGGTGCGGCATCGGGATAGGCGGCGCGCAGCGGGCGCACTGCGAGCGCGAGCAGCGCGCCGCCCGCGGTGAGCCATCGGCGGCGGTCGAACATCGATCCAGGTTCCATCGGAGATTCGGTCACTTCGATCCCTTGCCGCAGCCCAGCGTTGCACCTTCGGGCGTGCAACTGTCGGGCTCGCGCGCGCCTTCGGTGCCCACCGTCGCCGGCCGGCCCGGGCCGACCTCGGCGATCACGCCGGCGCGCAGCCGCACCGAGACGTTCTCGGTGCGAACCGCCTCCTCGAAGCGCTCCTTGCGCGCGCTCTCGGACACCGACGCGATCGCCGACAGCGAGCCCGCCACCTGCGGCGTCGACGGGTACGCACCGTTGTAGAAGACCGGGATCGCGGCCTGGTCGCCGCTGCCGTCGAAGAAGAAGCTGTAGCTGCCGACGACCTTCGGGCCGGTGAGGATCACCGCGGTCGCGCCCTGGGCGCCGTCCTTGGGCAGCACCGACAGGTAGCCGCCGTTGATCGCCAGCGTGCGGTTGCCCCAGCTCTGGCTGCCGACGTTGATCGCGATCTCGCCGCCGCTGCCCCGGCCGAACGGGAACGGAATCTGGAACGCGCCCGGTGCCAGCTCCAGCGTCAGCCCCGGCTCGGAGGTCGTCGTGCCGACCTGGTTGTCGAACGGCAGCCGGGCAGCGATGGTCGCACCGCTGGCCGTCGTGAGCTTGTCGGCGCGGATCGCGACCACGTCGGCCTCGATGCCGGCGCCGCCGACGTTGACCTGGCTGCCGTTCACGCGCACCCGGCTCTGCAGCGAGTACTCGAAGCTCGGGCCGCCGAAGCTGGCCGTGGTCGGGTTCGGCGCCCAGGGCGAATTCGCGGCACCGCTGCGCACGGCCAGGCCGCCGCTGAACTGGTTGGCGTCGGCGAGCAACTGGACCGAGCCGCCGTTGGCGGCGACGACGTCCAGCCCCGCGCCGTCGGCGACCGTGATCGCGCCGCCAGTCTGCTGCACCACGTCGGCGGCGAACGCTATCTGCCGGTTGCCGGGCGCGAGCTTGCCGAGCAAGGCGGTGTCGGGCTGGGTGATCTTGGCGGGCGCCGACGACACCAGCGACAGCGTGCCGCCGCCGACGGCGAAGGCGTCGGACAGCGTGATCGTGCCGGCATCGATCTCGCCGCCGGCGGCCGCACTCACCTGGCCGAGCACCAGGTCGTGCGGCGTGCCGCTGCCGTCGCGCCCGGCGTTCAGCGTGAGCACGCCGCCGGCCTGGACCGACAGGCTGCTGCCCCATTGGTTCGCGTCGTTCGCAGCGCTGATCTGCTGCCCGACCAGCGTGACCGCGGCGCCGCCGACGGCGGTGACCGCGCCGTTCAGCGCCATGTCGCCGCTGGTCGTCAGCCGGCTCGCGATGTCGACGCTGCCATCGGCGCCGATCGACCTGACCGTCTCGGCGCCGCCCAGCGCGAGCCGCGCACCCGCCGCGACGCTGACGTCGCTGGCGTCGGGGATCTGCTCGTCGCCGGCGGTCGCGAGGGTGCCGGCGAGCACGCGGGTCGCGCCGGCGTAGGACTTGTTGCCGCCGGCCAGCGTCAGCGTGCCGCTGCCGATCTGGTCGACCCCGCCGCTGCCGCTGACCGCCTGCGCGAGGGTCACGGCGTCGGCGCGGTTCGAGCGCAGCGTGCCGTCGACGACGATGGCGCCGCTGGCCAGGCTGCCGCTGCTGCCGCCGTCGCCCAGCGTCAGGCTGCCGGCCGCGACGCGCGTCAGGCCGGTGTAGACGTTGGCGCCGGTCAGCGTGAGGTCGCCGCTGCCCTGTTTGACGAGGCCGCCGCTGCCGCCGATGACGCCGGCGAACGTGCCGTTGCCGGCATCGCCGACGCTCAGCGTCGCTGCGCCCAGGCCGACCGCGCCGCTTCCCGCGAGGCTGGCGAAGACCTCGTCGCCGCCGAGCGCGATGCCGGCGCCGGCGGCGAGCGTGACGGCTGGCGCCGCACCGAAGCGCCCCGCGCTGCCCAGCGTCAGCGTGCCGCTGTCGACGTTGACGGTCGTGACCGCGGCGCTGCCGTCGAGCCGCGACGCGCCGGTGCTCGTCAGCGTGCCGGTGCCGAGGCCGGCGCTGGCCAGGCCACCGTCGAGGGCGTAGGTCGCGGCGGTCAGGGTGCCCGTGCCGGCCAGCGTGCCGCGCAACGCGAGGCTGGCGACCGTGTCGTCGCCACCCAGCGCGAGCGTCGTGCCGCTGGCGACGGTGACGGCCGCGGTGTCGGCGAGCCGGTTCGCGCTCGCCAGGGCCAGCGTGCCGGCCTCGACCATCGTGCCACCGCTGTAGCTGTTGGCGCCGGCGAGCGTGAACGTGCC
>MEGM01000203.1 GCA_001725505.1 Rubrivivax sp. SCN 70-15
AGGCCGCGCCGTCGATCTGCAGCGTGACGCCGGTGATGAAGCTCGCCGCGGGCGAGAGCAGGAAGACGATCACGCCGCTGACCTCGGCCTCCACGCCCAGGCGCCGCAGCGGCACGTGCTGCTTCAGCCTGGGGATCAGCGCCTTCATCGCGCCGCCGTAGGTGTCCATGCCGCTGGAGGCTATCCAGCCCGGCGCGACCGCATTGACGCGCACGCCCGCATGGGCCCATTCGAAGGCCGCGGTCATCGTCAGGTTGCTCATGCCGGCGCGCGCGGCGCCGCTGTGGCCCATGCCGGGCATGCCGTTGCGGAAGTCGGCCGTCATGTTGACGATCGCGCCGCCGTGGGCCTGCATGCACTGGTTGAACAGCTCACGCATCATCAGGAAGCCGCCGGTCAGGTTGTTCGCGACCACGGCGTCGAAGCCCTTCTTGCCGATCGCCATCAGCGGCGCCGGGAACTGGCCGCCGGCGTTGTTGACGAGCCCGGCCACCGGGCCGTGCGCCTGGATCACCGCGGCGACGCCTGCCTTGACTGCGTCCTCGTCGCGGATGTCGAACGCGATGCACTCGCAGCGGCCGCCATCTTCGGCGATCTCGGCGGCGACGCGGTCGAGCTTGTCCTGGCTGCGCCCGCTGATGACGACGGTGGCGCCCAGCGACGCGAGCTCGTGCGCGACGCAGCGGCCGATGCCGCTGCCGCCGCCGGTGACCCAGTGCACCTGACCGTCGAAAAGGCCGGGGCGGAAGACGCTGCGGTAACGATCCATGGGCTGGATTAGGCAGCAGGGTGACGTTAACGTCAACGCAATGACCACTAGGTGATTGCGAGCAGGCGTGCGGCACGGCGCTTGGCTAGCATCGGGTCGAACCGTCAACTGGAGGCCCGACGCGATGGACATGCCCACCTGCACCGAGACGCTGCGCACCCGGATGGGCGCTGCGAGCGGCCTGAACGCAACGCTCAAGTTCGACTGCGGCGACGACGGCGTGATCTTCCTCGACGGCCGGTCCGTGCCCAACGCCGTGAGCAACGAAGACCGCGACGCCGACTGCACGATCGCGATCTCGCACGCGAACCTGGTCGCGCTGCTGACCGGCGAGCTCGAGCCGACGACCGGCTTCATGATGGGCCACTTCAAGGTCAGCGGCGACATCAGCGTGGCGATGAAGCTGCAGCGCGTGCTGTGACCATGGTCGAAGCGGTCCGTCGCCGTGCCGTCGCCTCCGCCCGGGAGGTGGTGGACTCGCACCGCGACGATGGCGGCGGCGAGCTGTTCGGCATCACCGAACTGTGCCGCGAATTCGGCATCACGCTGCGCACGATCCGCTTCTACGAAGACAAGGGCCTGCTCGCCCCACGCCGCGTCAACGGCACGCGGGTCTACACCCGACGCGACCGCGCCCGGCTCGCGCTGATCCTGCGCAGCAAGGCGATCGGCGCGCCGCTGGCCGAGATCAAGCACGATCTGGAGCTCTACGGCACCCATGGGGAAGGCCGGGTTCAGCAGCTCAGGTTCGTCGTCGAGCGCACGGATGCGGCGATCGCCGAGCTCGAGCGCAAGCGCGCACACATCGAGGCCAGCCTGGCCGAGCTGCGCGTCATCAACGCCACCGCGCGCAAGCAACTGGAATCCAGATGATGCCCCCACGCTTTCTTCGTTCGCTGCCCCCCGCGGGGGCGCTCGGCGCCTTCGGCGCGGCCCGTCAGGTGCCGAGATGAGCCTGCCCAACTTCCCGTCACCCTGGATCACCGAAGAGCACCGCATGCTGCAGGACGCGGCGGCGCGCTACATCGCGCAGCGCTGGGTGCCGCGCGCGGCCGAGTTCCGCGCCGCCGGCCGGATGGGCCCAGAGGTCTGGCGCGATGCGGGCGCGAACGGGCTGCTCTGCGCGTCGACGCCCGAGGAATACGGGGGCGGCGGCGGCGACTTCGGCCACGAGGCGGTGATCCTGCTCGAGCAGGCGCGCGCCAACGTCTCGGGCTGGGGCGGCGGGCTGCATTCGGCGATCGTGGCACCCTACCTGCTGCGCTACGGCACCGAAGCGCAGAAGCGGCGCTGGCTGCCCGGGATGTGCACGGGCGAGTTCATCACCGCGATCGCGATGACCGAGCCCGGCACCGGCAGCGACCTGCAGGCGGTGCGGACGACCGCCCGCCGCGACGGTGACCATTACGTCGTCAACGGCGCCAAGACCTTCATCACCAACGGCCAGAACGCGAACCTGATCGTCGTCGTCTGCCGCACCGGCGAGGAGAAGGGCGCGAAGGGCCTGTCGCTGCTCGCCGTCGAGACCGTCGCGAGCGCGGGGGCACCCGACTCGGCACCGGGCTTCCGCCGCGGCCGCCAGCTCGAGAAGGTCGGCCTGCACGCGCAGGACACCTCCGAGCTCTTCTTCGACGATCTGCGCGTCCCGGTCGACCACCTGATCGGCGAGCAGGAAGGGCAGGGCTTCGTCCAGCTCATGGAACAGCTGCCGCAGGAGCGGCTGATCATCGCGGTGCAGGGCATCGGCGCGATGGAGCGCGCGCTCGCCGAGACGCTGCGCTACGCGAAGGAGCGCAAGGCCTTCGGCAAGCCGCTGTGGGAGTTCCAGAACACGCGCTTCAAGCTCGCCGAGGTGCAGGCCACGGTGCTGGCCGCGCGCGCGTTCGTCGACGCCTGCATGGTCGCGCACCTGAAAGGCGAGCTCGACGCCGCGCGCGCCGCGCTGGCCAAGGCCTGGGTCAGCGAACAGCAGTGCAAGGTCATGGACGAGTGCCTGCAGCTGTTCGGCGGCTACGGCTACATGATGGAATACCCGATCGCCGAGCTGTACGTCGACGCGCGCGTGCAGCGCATCTACGGCGGCACGAACGAGATCATGAAGGAACTGGCCAGCCGGTTCATGTAAGGAGCAACCATGTCCGACGCCTATATCTACGACCACCTTCGCACGCCACGCGGCAAGGGCAAGAAGGACGGCTCGCTGCACCAGGCCAGCCCGGTCTGGCTGCTGCGCACGCTGCTGAAGGCGCTGCAGTCGCGTCACGCGCTCGACACCGCGCTCGTCGACGACGTGGTCCTGGGCTGCGTCACGCCGGTGGGCGAGCAGGGCGCCGACATCGCGCGCACCGCGGTGCTCGACGCCGAGTGGGCCGAGAGCTGCGCCGGCGTCACCCAGAGCCGCTTCTGCGCCAGCGGCCTCGAATCGGTGAACCTCGCCGCGGCCAAGGTCAAGAGCGGCTGGGAGGACCTGGTCGTCGCCGGCGGCGTCGAGAGCATGAGCCGCTGGACGATGGGCAGCGACGGCGGCGCCTGGTTCATGGACCCGCGCATCAACCAGAAGCTCGGCTTCGTGCCGCAGGGCGTCGGCGCCGACCTGATCGCGACGCTGGAAGGCTGGGGCCGCGCCGACGTCGACACCTTCGCGCTGCGCTCGCACCAGAAGGCGGCCGTGGCGCGTGCCGAGGGGCGATTCGCAAGGTCGATCGTCCCGGTGACCGACATCGCCGGCCTGACGATGCTGGCCGAGGACGAGACGATCCGCCCGAACGCCAGCCTGGAGGCGATGGCCAAGCTCGAGCCCAGCTTCGCGATGATGGGCCAGATGGGCTTCGACGCGACCGCGCTGCGCAAGTACACGACGGTCGAGCGCATCACGCACATGCACCATGCGGGCAACTCGTCGGGCATCGTCGACGGCGCGGCGCTGATGCTCGTCGGCAGCGCCGACGGCGGCATGAAGGCCGGGCTGAAGGCGCGCGCGCGCATCCGCGCCGCGGCGGTGATCGGCTCGGAGCCGACGATCATGCTCACTGGCCCTACACCGGCCTGCCGCAAGGCGCTCGCCAAGGCCGGCATGGCGGCCCGGGACATCGACCTCTGGGAGATCAACGAGGCCTTCGCGGTGGTGCCGATGAAGACCGCGCGCGACCTCGGCGTCGACCTCGACCGCGTCAACGTCAACGGCGGCGCGATCGCGATGGGCCACCCGCTCGGCGCCACCGGCTGCATCATCCTGGGAACCCTGCTCGACGAGCTGGAGCGAAGAGACCTCGCCACCGGCTGCGCCACCTTGTGCGTCGGCGGCGGCATGGGCATCGCCACCATCATCGAAAGGGTCTGACCATGAGCGCTGTTCGATTGACGCTGGGCGACGACGGCATCCTCGTCGCGAGCATGGACCTGCCCGGCCGGCCGATGAACGTCGTCGGCGACGAACTGATGGAAGGCATCGCCGCCGCCGTCGAGCGCCTGGCCGAGCCGGCGGTGAAGGGGATGATCCTGAGCTCGGCCAAGGCCGATTTCTGCGCCGGCGGCGACCTCGACCGGATGTCGAAGTGGACCGCACCGCAGCAGGCCTTCGACGCGTCGATGGCGATGAAGGCGGTGCTGCGCCGGATGGAGCGCCAGGGCAAGCCGGTGGTCGCGGCGATCAACGGCCACGCGCTCGGCGGCGGGCTGGAGCTCGCGCTCGCCTGCCACGCGCGCTTCGCCGTCGACGACGCCAGGCTCAAGATCGGCCAGCCCGAGGTCAAGCTCGGCCTGCTGCCCGGCGGCGGCGGCACCGTGCGCCTGCCGCGGCTGGTGGGCATCCAGCAGGCGCTGCAGATCTGCGTCGAAGGCAACGACCTGAGCCCGGCCAAGGCGCTCGCGATCGGCCTGCTCGCCGGGCTGGCGCAGGACCGCGACGAGCTGATGGCCCGGGCGCGCGCCTGGATCGCCGCGAACCCGAAGGCGCTGCAGCCCTGGGACCAGCCCAAGTTCCGCTTCCCCGGTGGCGATTCGCGCTCGCCGGCGGTGGCGCAGGTGTTCTCGATCGGCCCTTCGATGGCGGCGGCCAAGAGCTGGGGCAACTACCCGGCGGTCACGCACATCATGAGCAGCGTGTTCGAAGGCGGGCTGCTCGACGTCGACGCGGCGAGCAGCGTCGAGAGCCGCTACTTCGCCGCCTGCGCGATGAGTCAGGAATCGAAGAACCTGATCAACACGCTGTGGTACCAGCTGAACGCGATCAAGAAGGGGGCCTCGCGTCCGGCCGGCGTGGCGCCAGCCAGGGTGAAGAAGCTTGGCGTGCTCGGCGCCGGCATGATGGGCGGCGGCATCGCCTACGTCTCGGCCAAGGCCGGCATCGATGTCGTGCTGCTCGACGCGACCCAGGACGCCGCCGAGCGCGGCAAGGCCTATTCGCAGGGCCTGCTCGACAAGGCGGTGAAGAAGGGCCGCAGCACGGCCGAAACGCGCGACGCGCTGCTGGCCCGGATCACGCCGACCACCGACTACGCGCTGCTCGACGGCTGCGACCTCGTCGTCGAGGCGGTGTTCGAGGACCGCGCGATCAAGGGCGACGTGACGAGGAAGGCCGAGGAGCGCCTGGCCGCGAACGCGGTGTTCGCGTCCAACACCTCGACGCTGCCGATCACCGGGCTGGCGCAGGCGAGCCGCCGGCCGGCGAACTTCATCGGGCTGCATTTCTTCAGCCCGGTGGACAGGATGCCGCTGGTCGAGATCATCGTCGGCGCGCAGACGAGCGACGAGACGCTGGCACGCGGCTTCGACTTCGTGCAGCAGATCGGCAAGACGCCGATCGTCGTCAACGACAGCCGCGGCTTCTACACCAGCCGCGTCTTCGCGACCTACGTGATGGAAGGCATCGCGATGCTGAAGGAGGGCGTGCACCCGCGCAGCATCGAGGTGGCGGGCCTGCAGGCCGGCATGCCGATGCCGCCGCTGGCGCTGCAGGACGAGGTGAGCCTCAGCTTGAGCCTGCACGTCGCCGAGCAGACGAAGAAGGACCTCGCCGCCGAGGGCAAGCCCTATGCCGAGCACCCGGGCTTCAGCGTGATCCGGCAGCTGTGCGAGATCGGCCGCATCGGCAAGAAGGCCGGCCGCGGCTTCTACGACTGGGCCGAGGGCGGCAAGTCGCTCTGGCCCGAGCTGACCCGGCTCTACCCGGTGGCCGAAACGCAACCCGGGCAGCGCGAATTGATCGACCGGCTGATGTTCGCCCAGGCCAACGAGGCTGCGCGCTGCTTCGAGGAAGGCGTGCTGCGCTCGGTGGCCGACGCCAACATCGGCTCGATCTTCGGCTGGGGCTTCGCGCCCTTCCACGGCGGCGCGCTGCAGTTCATCAACGCGATGGGCGCGCAAACCTTCGTCGCGAGGTCGCGCGAACTGGCCGCGAAGTTCGGGCCGCGCTTCGAGCCGGCGGCGGTGGTCGTCGAGCAGGCGGCGTCGGGGGGAAGGTTCGGGGATTGAGGCGTGCTGGTGTCACTCGCGGCGGACGATCTGCAGTGAGGTCGATGGAATTGCGCCCCATGCCGCATGCGCCGTCGAGGGCGTCCCACCAATTCGATTTCGGCACTCAATTGCCGCCTGCGTTGCAGTGCCGCTAGACACGCGAATGCTGCACTTCAGCGTCCTTGCCGCCGTCATAGATTGGATCGAGACACATGGGAAGACGGTCGACCTGCTGAAATGGGCGGCGTTGCTCCTGATCGCCTGGCTGGCGGGCTTCTTTCGATACCTCCGGAGAAAGCTTCGAGGGCCAAGCGCAACTCTGGAAGAGGCAACTAGTCGGTGCCTGATCGAAGTGTTGCCGGAGTTTCAAGGTCGCAACGACGTTGTTCGAGCCAGTTTCTTGCTGGAAGTCGGTCTATTGAATCCTACTTCTGAGCGCGTCGTCATTCGCCACTTTT
>MEGM01000204.1 GCA_001725505.1 Rubrivivax sp. SCN 70-15
GTACGCGCCTTGTAGATATCGGCAATCCGCACGAGTTCGTCGTACAGGTCGAAGACCGTCGGATTCAGCGTCAGGTGGCCTGCCTCGATCCGGGAAATGTCGAGCAGATCGTTGATCAGGCCGAGAAGGTGCTGACCCGACGCTTCGATCAGATCCATGCGGCGACTGGCGGCATGGCCCCGCAGCTCAGTTCGTGCCAGACGGGACAAGCCGAGAATTCCATGCAGTGGCGTGCGCAACTCATGGCTCATCGTGGCCAGGAACTGGCTCTTGGTTGCGCTCTCGCGCTTCGCATGCTCAAGCGCCACCTCGCGCTCGCGAGCGTTCTTCTCCGCCAGTTCGAGCGCCGCCAGCCGTTCCTCGGCGCTCTGCGCCATCCTCTCGCGCAGCAGGAAGGTCTCGACAGTCGCCCTTTCCGACCGGATGGCCGTCGCGATCAGCACGATCATGAACATCGCCAAGCCTGTTGTGGAGAACAGACCGAATTCATCCTGCCTCAGGAGCATCCCGAGTGCCGTCATCGCGATCATCGGGACGACGTAGGTGACGGTTGCCACGACCCGCACTTGCAGGCCGAACGTCGCCACACACGCTACGCAGACCATGCACGCGGTCACGAGGGACGCCGTAGGCACATCGCCGAGCACGGCGAAAAGCCCGCCCAACCCCCAGACGCACCCATCGAGCGCAAGAAATCCGTAGGTCCAGGCCCGCCACCTGCGCCCGCGCGCATCCTGCGAGTGGTTGTAGATCTGCGCCTGAATGACACGCGGCATGGCAACCGCGAGCTTCAGCACCAGCCAATAATCGATATGTACGGGATTGAGCCCGGACGACGACTTCAGGTGTTCGCCAACGAAGAGCGCAAACAGCGTCGCGATCACGGTCCCGACCGTGGCATGGCCCCAGACGCGCTTGAGCAGCTCGTCAGCCAGCCTCTCGGACAAAGCGGCATCGACCTGGACGCCGAGCGTCTTGCCCAGGTTGACCGCGACCGCATCCGGCCTGTGCCACAGACGCCGCATCATGCCGGGATTCACAGGTCGATCACTCCTGGGCCAGTCGACGTACCAGCGCGTCGGAACACTCGATGCCAAGCCCAGCGCAGGTCGACAGGAATCCTTCGAGCCGAACGGTCACCGCCACGCCGGGCATCGCCTTGGACATGGTCCTGAACATCTGTGTGAGCTTGCGCTCGAACTGCTCGTTCAGGCCCCGGCGCCAACCGGCCAGGACCTCGATCTGAATCGCGTCCGATGCCGAGCCGAATTCGTCGTCGAGGCAGACGAAGCTCTGGCCTGTCTCGAGATCTGCGTACAAACCTTGAATCGGCAACGCAAAGGCGAACTCGCTGTCGCGCTCTTCGTTGACAAACTCATTGCCCATAGCTGACTCCAGGTTGACCGGACCCGACGTCGAGAACGCCGAGATACCGGTCGTGAAGATTCTAGGATTCGGCTCGCGCACCAAAGCCGCTGACACGAGCAGACCGCGCGGCTGGCACCTCGGCCGTGCGAAGTTGCCGTGACGCATTTCGCACCCACTCGGCAGTTCTTGCTGCTCGATGCGAATGATGCCCGCGCCACCGGAATTTCGGGCTCATGAGCAACGAGGGAAAAGAGACCGAAATGGCGCCCAGTTCCACCGATCGGCCGCCCCCGGCAAATGCCTGCGAGGCCTGCGTCCCATCGACCGTGCGCGCAGGCCTGCCAGGACCACGGCTCCGGCGATCTCGTCCGGGACATCGCCCATCAGTGCAGGTGCCAGCATCGCGCGGTGGTCGTGAACAGACGCTGCGTCTTCGCCCACCGGCCTGCGCCGGTCCTCTGCGCCTCGCCGCCCCGGCCCGCTCACCAATGCCGCACGCGGCCCGTGTCGACGTGGACGAACTGATCGCGCGGGTAGAAGCCGACGCCGCCGGCGCGCAGCGAACGCGCCGCGTCGCGCAGGTCGGCCAGCGGGACGCCGGGAAGGCGCACGTCGATCGCACGGCCTTCCATGTGCAGGCTGTGCTGGGCCACGCCGCCGCCGCCCGTCGCCCGCAGCCGGGCATTGGTGGTGGCGCAGCGATAGCCCGAAATGACCTCGAACGGCTGCGCGCTGCCGAGCACGCGCCGGATGTCGTGCAACAGGTCGAACAGGCGCGGGTCGATGCGCCCGATGTCGCCCGTGTAGTGGTCGCGCAGGAAGTGGTTCAGCGAACCCAGGGCCTCGGGAACGTAGCGCGCCTGGACGGCGTAGACGAGGTCGATCCGCTCCTGCGTGTGCGTGTTGTGCAGCATCAATTCGCGCGCGCCGGCCAGCGAGGCCCGGGCGGGGGCCGACAACGCGGGCAGCGCGCCAGCCGCTGCGAGGTGAACCGTGTGGTGCAGGAAGCGGCGGCGGGTGGAAGCAGGCATGTCGGTCAGCGATAGAGCGGCGTCTGCCCGCGATTCTCCGTGTTCCGGCGCAAGGCGGCATCGAGCAGGCGGTCTTGCCCATAGATGTCGTCGAAGAAGTGGACCCGACCGTCGACCACCAGGGCCGTGCCGTAGGCAATCAGCACCCGCACCGGGTCGGGCAGCCGCAGCGTCTTCGACTCCCCCTGCCCCATGGCCTGGCGGATGCGGTCCTCGGTCCATTCCGGCATGCCCTGCAGCACGAACTCCGCCAGCGCCACGGGCTGCTCGACGCGGATGCAGCCGTGGCTGAAGTCGCGCCGGCCGCGATCGAACAGCTGCGTCGCCGGCGTGTGGTGCAGGTAGATGTTGTCGCGGTTCGGGAACACGAACTTGATGTCGCCGAGCGCGTTGCGCGGCCCGGGCCGCTGCCTTATGCGCAGCCGGCCGGCGCTGAGCGCGGCCAGGTTCGCCGCCGAAAGCGTGGTGTCCACGCGACCGTCGGGCGCCACGAACTCGAAGCCCTCGCGCTCGAAGTCCTCGGGGTGGCGCCGCAGCTCAGGCACGAGCTCGGCGCGTGCGATCGACGGCGGCACGTTCCAGTACGGGCTGAATTCGATGGCGCGCAGGTCGGCGTCGAACAAGGGCGTGCGCTTGTCCAGCGCCTGACCGACGATGACCTTCATCCGCAGCTGCACGTGAATGCGGCCGTCCCGCACGTCGTAGGCGCGCAGCACGAACTCCGGGATGTTGATGACGATCATGCGCGGCCCCTGCATCAGCGGGGTCCAGCGCAGGCGCTCCAGCGCCAGCTCGATCTGGCGCACGCGCTCGGCCGGCGTGACGCGCAGCTGCGCCAGCGTCGCCCGACCGACCACGCCGTCGGCAACGAGTCCATGGCGCAGCTGGAAAGCCTCGACCGCCGCGACCAGCGGCCCTTCGTAGAGGGCGGGAACGAATGCCTGGGGTGCGCGATCACCGCCCGCAGCCAGCCGGCGCGCCAGCAACGCCAGCCCTGCGTAGGCCTGACCCGGCTGCAGCACGCCCGCTCCACCGCGCGGACCGGCGGGCAGAGGCGGGAGCGGCTGCCGCCAGACCGGGTCGTCGACCCGAGCCCGGTAGCGCGCCAGCGCCTGGCGCAGCCGCTCGTACTGGGGCAGCTGCGGCGCCGCCTCGTGCGCGGCCTCGACCAGCCGGTGCGCCGCGAGCGCCGCCTTCAGCGTGGCCGCGGCGTCGAAGGCGTCCCGCGGCGGCAGCGCATAACCGTTGCCGATCTGGCGCGGATCGACCCGACCCTCGTGCAGATCCTTCAGGTAGCGCTCCATCGCCGTCGTCAGCGCCTGATCCAGACGCTCGATCGCGGCCGCTCCCCATGGCGGCCCCTGTGCGGCGCGGGCGACGGCCTGCCGCAACGCGTCGGCTGCATAGTCCTGCGGCTCCAGCCCCTGGCTGGCAGCATCGGCGAGCAGTTCGACCGCCTGCGTTGCCCGATGGCTGGGCCGATCCGCGTCGAACCAGCGCAGCGCGTCGGCCGCGGCGGCAGGCCCGGCACACAGGCACAGGGCCAGCGCCAAGGCGAGTGCCCCGGCACCGAAGAAGCGGGAAGTCGCGCTTTCGAATTGCATGCCCTGGAATCGACGACCGACAGGCTTCGAGTCGGGGCCTTCGGAAGCCTCGGCAACGCAACGCGCGTTGGTAGGCCGTGTTGGACTTGAACCAACGACCAAAGGATTATGAGTCCTCTGCTCTGACCAGCTGAGCTAACGGCCCGGGGCAGCGGATTCTAGGCGGCGCGCACTCGGGCGAGGACGCCCGGGCGGACTATTTGACCGACAGCGCGTTGCCGACCAGGCGCGCGGTGATGTCGACGATCTGGATCATCCGGTCGTAGGGCATCCGTGTCGGCCCGATCACGCCCAGCGTGCCGACGATGCGGCCGCCGACCTCGTAGGGCGCGGTCACCACCGACAGCTCCTCGAAGGGCACGACCTGGCTCTCGCCGCCGATGTAGATGCGCACGCCTTCGGCGCGGCTGCTCACGTCGAGCAAGCGCATCAGCTCGGTCTTCTGCTCGAAGACGTCGAACAGGCGGCGCAGGCTCGTCATGTCGTTGCCGAAGTCCTGCACGCCGAGCAGGTTGCGCTCGCCCGCGACGACCACGTGCTCGCTGCTCTCGGCCAGCGCCTCGCCGGCCTGCACTGCAGCGTGCATCAGCGCGGCGATCTCGCCGCGCAGCGCGTCGATCTCGTTCTTGAGCCGCTCGCGCACCTCCTCGATCGTCAGCCCCGCGTAGTGCGCGTTCAGGTAGTTCGTCGCCTCGACGAGCTCGGCCTGGCTGTGGTCTCGGGCCGTGAAGATCACGCGGTTCTGCACGTCGCCATCGGGCGCGACGATGATGACCAGCACGCGCCGCTCGCCCAGACGCAGGAACTCGATGTGGTGGAACACGCTGGCCTTGCGCGGCGCGGTCACGACGCCGACGAAGCTGCTCAGGCTGGACAGCAGCGACGCCGCCTGCGCGATCACGCGCTGCGGCTGGTCCGGGTGCAGCTGGGCGGCGGCGGCCTCGGCCGACGCGGCGTCCAGATCGAGCGGCCTCGCGGTGAGCATCGTGTCGACGAAGAGCCGGTAGCCGCGCGCGGTGGGCACGCGCCCGGAGCTGGTGTGCGGGCTGGCGATCAGCCCGAGGTCTTCCAGGTCGGCCATCACGTTGCGGATGGTCGCCGCGGACAGCTCGAGCCCCGAGGCACGCGACAGCGTGCGCGAACCGACCGGCTGGCCGTCCGCGATGTAGCGTTCGACCAGGGCCTTGAGCAACGTCTTCGCGCGGTCGTCGAGCATGAATTTCATTGTACGGAGCTGCGCCCCCGCTGGCATTCCGGCACGGGGCGCTATGGTGTAATCGATCGCATGTCCGCCCGCTTCCGTCATGCTGCCGTCGTCGGAAAGTACCAGGCGCGGGGCATCCGCCCGGTGCTCGAGGAAATCGCCCATTTCCTGGTCGAGCAGCGGCTGGAAGTGTCGTTCGAGCGCGAGACCGCGCACGCCACCGGCGTGACCGGCTTCGACGCGCTCGACGCCGCCGAACTGGGCCGGCGCTGCGACCTCGCGGTGGTCGTCGGCGGCGACGGCACGATGCTCGGCATCGCGCGCGAGCTCGCGCGCTACAACCTGCCGCTGGTCGGCATCAACCAGGGCCGGCTCGGCTTCATCACCGACGTGCCGATCGGCCAGTACCAGGAAGCGCTGACGCCGATGATCGCCGGCGACTACGAGGAAGAGCACCGCACGATGCTCGAGGGCGGCGTCTGGCGCGACGGCGACAAGATCTTCGACGGTCTGTCGCTGAACGACGTCGTCGTCAGTCGCGGCGCGACGGCGAGCATGGTCGAGCTGCGTATCGACATCGACGACGAGCTCGTCGCGAACATCCGCGCCGACGGTCTGATCGTCGCGTCGCCCACCGGCAGCACGGCCTACGCGCTGTCGGCGGGCGGGCCGATCCTGCACCCGGGCATCGCCGGGTGGGTGCTGGTGCCGATCGCGTCGCACACGCTGTCGAACCGGCCGATCGTGCTGCCCGACCAGGGCGAGGTCAGGATCACCGTCGTCGCCGGCCGCGATGCTTCGGCCAACTTCGACATGCACAGCCTGGCCAGCCTGCTGCACGGCGACCAGATCCGCGTGCGCCGCTCGGCCTTCAAGGTGCGCTTCCTGCACCCGCGCGGCTGGAGCTACTACGCCACGCTGCGGCGCAAGCTGCGCTGGTACGAGGGCGTGGTGTGACCCACCCCCGTAGCGCCTGCGGCGCCTCCCCCTCGAGGGGGCGACGCCAGTGGACCGGCGGAGCCGGATCCACGGCGTCCGCGGGTTCGATGCCGCACTGCCGCGCCCGGCGCGGGGTCTTCGTGAGTCGCTGACATGCTGCGCCGGCTTGCCTTGCGCGACGTGGCCATCGTCGCCCAACTGGAGATCGAGCTCGACGCCGGCTTCACCGTGCTCACCGGCGAGACCGGCGCGGGCAAGTCGATCCTGGTCGACGCGCTGCAGCTCGCGCTGGGCAGCCGCGCGGACGCCTCGCTGGTGCGCGAGGGCGCGGCGCGTGCCGAGGTCAGCGCCGAGTTCGACAACCCCGCGTCGCTGCAGGGCTGGCTGGCCGACGCCGGCTTCACTGCCGACGCAGCGCTGCTGCTGCGCCGCAGCGTCGACGCCCAGGGCCGCAGCCGGGCCTGGATCAACGGCAGCGCGGCCACCGTTGCGCAGCTGCGCGAGGTCGCCGAGCATCTGGTCGACATCCACGAGCCTGACGCGGCCCGCCGCGGTGCGCGCGCTGCTCGACGAACAGGCCGGCATCGACGCCGCGCCGCTGGCGTCCGCGTGGCAGGCCTGGCGCGCCGCGCTGGCCGCGCTCGACGCCGCCCGCGGCCAGCGCGACACGCTCGAGCGCGAGCGCGAGCGCCTGGCCTGGCAGATCGGCGAGGTCGACAAGCTGGCCCCGGGCGAGCACGAATGGGACACGCTGAACGCCGAGCACGAGCGCCTGGCGCATGGCCAGGCCCTGCTCGACGGCGCGCGCGCCGCAATCGACGCGATCGCCGACGGCGAGCCCTCGGCCGACGGCCTGACCGGCCGCGCGATCGATGCACTCGACGAGGTGACGCGCTTCGACCCCGAGATCGCCGCCGTCGTCGACGTGCTGCGCGGCGCGCAGGCGCAGCTCGAGGACGCGGCGCACACGCTGAACGCCTACCTCGGCCACCGCGAGCCCGACCCGGATCGGCTGGCCGATCTCGATGCGCGCCTCGCCGCCTGGGTTGCGCTGGCGCGGCGCTACCGGCGCGCGCCGGCCGAGCTGCCGGCGCTGCTGGCGGCGTGGAAGCAGGAGTTGCGCGCGCTCGATGCCGCAGCCGACCTGGCCGCGCTCGAACGTGCCGCGGCCGAGGCCGAACGCGCATACCGCGCCGAGGCGCAGAGAATCGGCCGGCTGCGCAAGGCTGTGAACCGCGGCCGCGTCAAGGATCCGATCCGCACGGTGCGCGGCTCCGGCTATGCCTTCGACGATCAGTTCGCCGGCGCGC
>MEGM01000205.1 GCA_001725505.1 Rubrivivax sp. SCN 70-15
TGGGCCCTGCGCCCGCACCCCCGAACCACCGGCTCCTGCCACCATCGAGGTTCACCCCCTCGACGCACGCCCCCGACGGACTCGCAGGTCGGTGGCGGTGCCCGCGGGCGCAGGGCCCATTCGCGGGCGCCAGGGCGTGAGCACGAAGACGGCGGTGTTGAGGCCACCGCGAGAAGCCTGCCGAGGCGCTGCCCCGCGAGCGTGGCCCAGAGAACGCGGGTGCCGCCAGCGACCTGCCGCAGCGGCGCTCGCGGACGCGGACCACGGACGGCCGCAACGCGCCGTGAGCCGACGGCACATGGACAACTCGACGATCGATCGCGAATGGGTAGGTGCGCCCCAGGGCCGGCCGCAGCCGGCCGTCCTGCGCGGGATCGAGAAAGCCGCGAAGCCACAACTCCCGGCGGTGCGCGCCGCTACTCGTAGCCGGGCTCGTCCCACCAGGGGAAGAACGGCGGCATGTCCTGGCTCACGCGGTTCGTGAACCGGGCCGGGCGCTTCTCGAGGAAGGCGCTCACGCCTTCCTTCGCGTCGGCCGACGCGCCGCGTGCGTAGATCGCGCGGCTGTCGATCCGGTGCGCCTGCATCGGGTGCGCGGCGCCGAGCATGCGCCACATCATCTGCCGCGTCAGCGCGACCGAGACCGGCGCCGCGTGGTCGGCGATCTCGCGCGCCAGCACTCGCGCCGCACCGAGCAGATCCTGCGCCGGGTGCAGCGAACGCACGAGGCCGGCGTCGAAGGCCTCGGTCGCAGGGAAGACGCGGCCCGACATCGTCCACTCGAGCGCACGGCTGATGCCCACCAGCCGCGGCAGGAACCAGCTCGAGCAGGCCTCGGGCGTGATGCCGCGGCGCGCGAAGACGAAGCCGAAGCGCGCGTCGTCGGCAGCGAGCCGGATGTCCATCGGCAGCAGCATCGTCGCGCCGATCCCGACCGCCGGGCCGTTGACGGCGGCGATCACCGGCTTCAGGCAGTTGAAGATGCGCAGCGTGACGCGGCCGCCGCCGTCGCGCACCGATTCGTGACCCCAGTCGACGCTGCCGTCGGCGCGGCGCGGCGACGCCGCCTTGTCCGGGCGGTCGCTGCGGGCCTCGTAGTCGAAGGTCTTCGCGCCGGCGCCGAGGTCGGCGCCGGCGCAGAACGCGCGTCCGCTGCCGGTGACGACGACGGCGCGCACCGCGTCGTCCGCGTCGGCCTCGTCGAACGCCTGGATCAGCTCGTTCATCATCGAAGCGTTGAAGGCGTTGAGCCGCTCCGGGCGGTTCAGCGTGATCGTCATCACCTGCTCGGCGACGGTGACGTCCAGGGTCTCGAAGTTCATGCCTCCTCCTTCGGCGGATGGAACAGCGCGCCGACCTTGAAGATGCCGCTCACGCGCGCGACCGGCGCGTCGTCGGCGCTGACCAGGCCTTGCGCGAAGACGAAGCTGCGCGTGACGCGCAGCAGCTGCGCCTCGCCCTCGACCCAGGCACCCAGCGGCGCCGGCGCGAGGTAGTCGATCTGCAGGCTGATCGTCGGCAGGAAGCGGTTCACGAGCGCCTCGCTCTGCCGGTGCGCCGAGATCGGCAGCAGCATGTCGCAGAAGGTCGCCATCATGCCGCCGTGGCAGATGCCGAGCGGGTTCGTGTGGCGCGGCTCGACGCGGAATCCCAGTCGAACGAGGCTGCCTTCGTGCTTCAGGTACAGCGGGCCGTTCGCAGTGACGAACTCGCCGCCCATGGGCAGCGGGCGAAAGCCCGCCGGAACGCTGCTCGCGCCGCTCATCGCGGCTCCCGCGCAACGTCGGCGGCGAAACTGGCGTCGTCGGCGCCGAGCCGGCCCCAGGCCGGGTAGACGCGCGCGAAGTCGGCCACGATCTGCGCCAGCGGCAGGTCGTCGAAGCTGCCGCGCTGGTGCACGTATTCCATGTGGCGCTGGCCGCTGCGGTCGAACGGGTGGTAGAGCGAATCGCTGCGGCCGTCGAAGTCGAGCGGCAGCAGGCCGAAGCGCTCGCAGAGTTCGATGTTGAACGCCGGCGTCGCCTTGCGCCAGTCGCCGTCCAGCCACAGCTCGGTGTAGCCGTGCCAGATGAAGAGGTCGGTCTGCATCGTCTGGCGCATGCGCTCGGTCGACAGGTGGTTGCGCACGTCGGCGAATCCCAGCCGCGCCGGGATGCCGGCCGCGCGCGCCGCGGCGGCGAGCAGCACGGCCTTGGTCACGCACCAGCCGTGGCCCTTGGCGAGCACGCTGCTGGCCTTCATGCCCGACGGCGAGAGGTCGATCCGGTAGGGGTCGTAGCGGAAGCCGTCGCGCACCGCGCGCGTGAGCGCGACCGCGCGTTCGCGCGCATCGGCGCCGTGTGCGTGGCGACGCGCGAAATCGACGACGTCGGGATGGTCGCTGTCGACGAGCGCGCTCGGCGCGGTCGTCGCGGGGGAGGGGGTGGTCGGCAAAGAGGTCTCCTGCGCTCAGCCCCGAGCCTACCGCGGCGCCGGGCGGCAGCCTCGACCTGGGGCCTCCACGCCGGGCACGACACCGGCCGCGCCGCGTCGATTCTTGCTGGCCGTCATGCTGCGTCATCGAACTCTCGGCCCGGCGGCAATTCGAAATCCGATTCGAGAGTCGCATTTCAGTCATAACTGACTTTTAAATATCAGATCGAATCACTGGAATATCGGTTTTCGCCTCGAAGCCCCTCGCGGTGTGGCGTCGAGACAGCAAGCGGACGCCGATTGGCGAAGGGGCCGGTGCACGTTTGATCCAAATTAAAAATGCGTTCGCCGGCGACTGTCAGACTCACCTCGTCTAAATGAAATTCAACACAGCCGAATGGAGGCCGCAATGGGGCAAGGCAGATTGAGAACGTTCATGGCAACGTTGGGAATGGCGGGCGGCGCGTTGCTGCTCGCGCCGGGCAGCGCGCAGGCGGTGCCGAGCTTCGCGCGCCAGACGGGCATGGCCTGCGAGGCCTGCCACACCGTCTTCCCGGAACTGACGCCGTTCGGGCGCCGCTTCAAGCTCAACGGCTACACGATCGACAACCTGCCTCAGGTCAGCGGGATGAACGCGAACAAGGACCAGACGCTGGCGCTGAACCAGCTGCCGCCGCTGTCGTTCATGTTCCAGACCTCTTACACGAAGACCAAGACCGCGGTTCCTGATTCACAGGCGGGCGTCATCCCGCCGGGCGGTACCGCCGCTCCGGTGTCGGCCGATGCGCTGGCCAAGAACGGCCAGGTGCTGTTCCCGCAGCAGGCGAGCCTGTTCTACGCCGGCCGGATCGCGCCCAATTTCGGCGCCTTCGTCCAGATGACCTATCACGGCACCGCGGGCACCTTCGGCTGGGACAACACCGACATCCGCTACGCGCGTGCGGTGAACGACAAGTTCCTCTGGGGCCTGAGCTTCAACAACAACCCGACGGTGCAGGACCTGTGGAACACCACGCCGGCCTGGCAGTCGCCCTTCGACCAGCGCAGCGCGACCGCGCCCGGGCCCAGTGCCACCACGATGATCGACGGCGGGCTCGCCGGTGCCGGGGTCGCCGGGCTCAGCATCTACGGTTCCTGGAACGACTCGATCTATGTCGAACTCGGCGCCTACCGCTCAGCGCCTGCAGCGGCGCAAATTGACAGCACCAGCGCCAACGTGGTGAGCGGGATGGCGCCTTACTGGCGGCTCGCCTACGAGCGCCAATGGGGCCGCAGCTCGTGGGAAGCCGGCCTTTATGGCATCGACGCGAAGCTGTACCCGGGCGGCGGCAACGCCCTTTCCGGCCCGACGAATCATTACCGCGACTGGGCCATCGACAGTCAGTACCAGTACATCGGCGACGAGCACATGATCTCGGTGCTGGCGACCTACATCAGCGAGAAGCAGACCCTGGACGCCAGCTACGGCGTGTTGGGCACCGCGGCCAACCCGACCAACGACCTGAAGACGGCGCGGATCGGGGTGAACTACTACTACCACCGCAGGTACGGCGGCGCGCTCGGCTACTTCTCGACCACCGGCTCGGCCGACTCCGGCCTCTACGCGCCGGCGCCGTTCACCGGCTTCGCCAACAACAAGCCCGACAGCAAGGGCTGGACCGCCGAGCTCGACTGGGTGCCCTACGAGAACACCAAGTTCGCGCTCCAGTACACGAACTACAGCAAGTTCAATGGCGGCAGCACCAACTACGACGGGACCGCCACCCCCGACCACCCGGGCCGCAACGCGAGCGACAACAACACGCTCTACCTGCTGGGCTGGATCAACTTCTAGGCGACCGATCATGAAGACATTTCTTGCAATTGCAGTAGGCGCGCTGCTCGCAGCGGGCGCGGGCACGGTCCTGGCGCAACAGGCGGCGCCGGCGCTCGCCACGGGTGTGTGCTCCGCCTGTCACGGGCCCGAGGGGCACAGCGTCTCGCCCGTGTTCCCGAACTTGGCCGGGCAGCAGTCGGCGTACATCACGCTGCAGCTCGATGCGTTCCGCGGCCACTTGCGCGGCGACCCGAACGCCCAGGCCTACATGTGGGGCATGGCCTCGCAGCTGAGCGACGACACGATCAAGTCGCTGGCCGACTACTACTCGGCACAGAAGCCGATGCACGAACCGGCCGCGGACCCGTCGCTGCTGGCCGAGGGCGAGAAGATCTACACCCAGGGCGTCCCGGCGCAAGGCGTGCCGGCCTGCGCGACCTGCCACGGCGCCAACGCCGCAGGCGCGGGGGCCTTCCCGCGCCTGGCCGGGCAGCATGTGGACTACCTGATCGCGCAGCTCCAGGGCTTCAAGTCGGGGACGCGCTCGAACGCGCCGATCATGCTCGCCGTCGTGCGCACGATGACCGACCAGCAGATGAAGGCCGCGGCGAACTACGCCGCATCCCGCTAGCGCGGGCCCTCGGGGTGCGGGCCGACGACGCCTTCGGGCGCGTCGCCCGGCGCCTCGCTCTCCATTCGACCGGGCCATCAATCCATGAAGATCGTGCTGCCGCTGCTTGCCAGTCTCGCGCTCGCCGGCGCCCCTGCGGCGCGGGCCGCCGAGCCCGACGTCGCGGCGCTGCAGAGCGAGGTCCAGTCGCTGCGCGCGATGGTGCTGAACCTGCAGACGCGCGTCGGCCAGCTCGAGGGCCGCGCTTCGGTGCCCGCCGCGTCGGTGCTGCCCGCGGCAGCGCCTGCGCCGGCCGCTGCGCCAGCGGCGCCCGCCATTCCGCAGGCCGTTCCCGCCGCTGCGCCGATCGCTGCCGCCGTGCCCGCGCCGGTGCCGGCCGGCTACGTCAGCCCCGAGGCGGTGCTGCGCAGCCACTGGGCGCAGGTCCGGCCCGAGATGGCGCAGGCCGAGGTCACGCGGCTGCTCGGCGCGCCGTCGAAGAAGTTCACGCTCGACGGGCGGACCGGGTGGTACTACGTCTATCCGGGGATCGGCAGCGGTTCGGTGTTCTTCACCGACGCGGGCCGCGTCTCGAGCACGCACGCGCCGTTCGGCTGGGGCGGCTGAGCGGGGCGGGGCGCGGGCGCCGCGCTGCGGCCGTGCTCTCAAGCAAACGTGGCTTTGCCACTTTGCTTGATCCCCGCGGGGGACGGCCGGCAACGTCCGGCCTTGGGGCGCTCAGTACCCGGCCGCCAGCCCGGTGCCCTGGCGCGGGTCGTTCGCGCCGTAGTAGCGGTTCGCGCCCATCGGCGCGCCGCCGAGCGAGGGTGCGCCGACGAGGATCGCCGCCACGTGGTTGGCCGGCGGCGCAACGGCGAAGCGGTGCCCCATGCCGACGAGCAGCGCCTGCGTGTCGGGGCTGAGCGCGAAGCGTTCGAGCACCGTCGTCTCGGGCAGCCATTGCTGGTGGAAGCGCGGCGCGTCGACGGCCTCCTGGATCGTCATCCCGTAGTCGACGACGTTCAGAATCACGTGCAGCACGGTCGTGATGATGCGGCTGCCGCCCGGCGTGCCGAGCACCATCAGGAGCCGGCCGTCCTTCATGACGATCGTCGGCGTCATCGACGACAGCGGCCGCTTGCCCGGCGCGATCGCGTTCGCGCGGCCCTGCACCAGCCCGTAGAGGTTGGGCGTGCCGGGCCTGGCGCTGAAGTCGTCCATCTCGTCGTTCAGCAGCACGCCGGTGCCGCTGGCCATCACGCGCGCGCCGAACCAGTCGTTCAGCGTGGTGGTGACCGACACCGCATTGCCCCAGCGGTCGGTGATCGAGTAATGCGTGGTGTTGCTGCCTTCGTGCGGCGGTTCGCCCGGTGAGAGCGCGTGCGAGTCGCCGGCATGCGCGGGGGCTATCGCCGCGCGCAGCGTTCCCGCGTAGGCCGGGTCGAGCAGGTGCGCGCTCGGGTCGGCGACGAAATCCGGGTCGCCGAGCAAGGTGTTGCGGTCCATGAAGGCGTGGCGCATCGCCTCGATCTGCACGTGCACCGCCTTCGCCGAGCGGAAGCCCCAGTCGGCGAGCGGATAGCCCTCGAGCACGTTCAGCATCTCGCACAGCGTCACGCCGCCGGAACTGGGCGGCGGCGCCGAGATCACGGTGGTGCCGCGATAGTGGCACTCGACCGGCGCACGCTCGACGGCGCGGTACTGGTCCAGGTCGGCCTGCGTGAACAGCCCGTGGCCGGCGCGGCTGGCGGCGACGAGCGCGGCAGCGGTCGCTCCGCGGTAGAAGCCGGCCGGCCCGTCGGCGGCGATGCGGCGCAGCGTGCGCGCGAGGTCCCCGAGGCCGGGTCGCGCCGGAAGTCGGCGGTGGCGACGGCGAAGGTCGCCGCGTCGCCGGCGTCGAGCACGAAGCCCTGTGCAGCGTAATGGACGGCCGGCGCGAGCAGCGCGGCGCGCTTCATCGTGCCGTAGCGCTCGCGCGCCAGCTCGAGCCCGGCGACGCTGCCCGGCACGCCCGCCGACAGCCAGCCGCGCGTGCTCAGGCCCGGGACCAGGTTGCCGGCCGCGTCGAGGTACATGTCGGCGCGCGCGCCAAGCGGTGCCTTCTCGCGGAAGTCGATGAAGCGCGTGCGGCCGTCGGCGAGGCGGATCGTCATGAACCCGCCGCCGCCCAGGTTGCCCGCCGCCGGGTAGACGACCGCGAGCGCGTAGCCCACCGCGACCGCGGCGTCGACCGCGTTGCCGCCGTCCTTCAGCACGTCGACGCCGACGCGGGTGGCGAGGTGCTGCGCCGTCACCACCATGCCGTGCTCGGCGGCCACCGGGGCCACCGACGCGGCGAGCGCCGCGGTGCTGCAGGCTGCCAGGGTCAGGGCCGCGAGGGCGCGGCGCATCGTCTTCGGGTTCATCGTCGTCGGTCTCTTCGTCGAAGGCGCTGCGTCAGCGCACCAGGTCCCGGCCCATCATCGCCACCGCGCCGCACATCACGAGCACCGCGCCCCAACCGAGCCAGCGCGTCTTGCGCCGCACCGTCAGCCGGCCCATCACGGCCGGGTTGCCGGCGAGCAGCATCATCGCGGCCATGATCGGTACCGAGACGATGCCGTTGATCACCGCACTCCAGTAGAGCGCCTTCATCGGGTCGATCGGGGAGAAGTTCAGCCCGGTGCCGACCAGCGTCGCGACCGCGATGATCGCGTAGAACTCCTTCGCCTCGCGCCAGTGGCGCTCGAGCCCCTCGGGCCAGCTCAGCGCCTCGGCCATCGCGTAGGCCGACGACGATGCGAGCACCGGCACCGCGAGCATGCCGGTGGCGATGATGCCGAGCGCGAAGAGCAGGAAGGCCAGCTCGCCGGCGAGCGGGCGCAGCGCCAGCGCGGCCTGGGCCGATGTCTGCACGTCGGTGATGCCGGCACCGTGCAGCACGATCGCGGCGCTGAGCATGACGAAGAACGCGATGCCGTTCGAGAACGTCATGCCGACGATCGTGTCCATGCGCACCCGGCGCAGCGCGCGCCGGACCACCGATTCGGGCTCCTGCCCGGCCCTGATGCCGCGCAGGCGCATCTCCTCGACCTCCTGCGCGGCCTGCCAGAAGAACAGGTAGGGCGAGATCGTCGTGCCCAGCACCGCGACGATCGTGGTCCAGAACGCGGGGCTCAGCTGCACGCTGGGCAGCACCAGGTCATGCAGCACCTTCGACCAGGGAATGTGAACGGTGAACGCGACCGCGACATAGACGAACAGCGTCAGCGTCAGCCACTTGAGCAGCGGCGCCAGGCGCCGGTACGGCACGAAGACCTGCAGCAGCACGGTGAGCAGGCCGAAGACCAGCGCGTGCAGGTGCGAGCCGCCACCGACGACGAGCTGCAGCGCCTCGCCCATCGCCGCGATGTCGGCGGCGATGTTGATCGTGTTCGCCACCACGAGCAGCGCGACGATCATCAGCAGTACCGGGCGCGGCATGTGCTCGCGCAGGTTGGCCGTGATGCCGCGCCCCGACTGGCGGCCGATGCGCGCGCTGACGAGCTGGATCGCGATCATGAACGGCAGCGACAGGAACACCGTCCAGAGCACGCTGGTGCCGAACTGCGCGCCCGCCTGGGTGTAGGTCGCGATCCCCGACGGGTCGTCGTCGGCGGCCCCGGTGACGACCCCCGGCCCGACATGGCGCAGGAACGAAGGGACGAGACGCCGGCGTGCGGGCCGGGGCGGGCGGGCGGACATGTGGGCGATGATCCCACGGCTGCCGGCCGGCCCTCGTGACCCATCGCGCGCGATTCGGTGGGCGAGGGCCGCCGTCGCGCGACGGTTCTGCCCGGATCCATACTTCGACCCGAGCCGCGCCGGGGTTGCCCGGCGCGCGAGCCGAAGAGGAGGTGACGCGATGAACCAGCCGTCGAAGCCGCGCACCGCGCAGGCCCATGGGCATTGGTGGGGTGCACGCGCCGAGGACTGGGCCGCGGTGCAGGAAGCGACGGCGCGGCCGGCCTACGAGGCGGTGCTGGCGAAGGCCGGCGTCGGTGCCGGCACGCGCTACTGCGACCTCGGCTGCGGCGCCGGCATGGCGGCGTCGCTGGCCGCCGGCCGCGGCGCCCGCGTCAGCGGCCTGGACGCCGCCGCGCCGCTGCTGGCGATCGCGCGCCGGCGCACGCCCGACGGCGACTTCCACCTCGGCGAGATCGAGCAGCTGCCCTTCGCCGACGCCGCTTTCGACGTCGTCACCGGCTTCAACGCCTTCCAGTTCGCCGCCGACCCCGGCGCCGCGCTGCGCGAGGCGCGCCGCATCGCACGCCCGGGCGGCAGCGTCGCCATCGTGACCTGGG
>MEGM01000206.1 GCA_001725505.1 Rubrivivax sp. SCN 70-15
AGAAAGCGCAGCAGCGCGGCCTGCAGGCGCAGCGGCAGCTCGCGCACCTCGTCGAGCAGCAGCGTGCCGCCGTCGGCGCTGGCGATCAGTCCGACGCTGCCCTCGCGCCGGGCGCCGGTGAACGAGCCGCCGACATAGCCGAACAGCTCGGCCTCGAACAGCTCGGCCGGCAAGGCCCCGCAGTTGACGGCGACGAAGGCGCCGCGGCGGCCGCTCGCGCGGTGCGCATGGCGGGCGAGCAGTTCCTTGCCGGTGCCGGTCTCGCCCTGGATCAGGATCGGCGCCTTCAGACGCACCGCGGCCTCGACCATCCGGCAGGCTTCGGCCACCGTCGGATCGGCGGTCAGCGGTGTCGGATCGACCGCCCAGCGCAGCGACTCGCCGGCACGCGCAGCGCCGCCGTCGGCCGGCGCACGCGCCGGCGACGCGGCGGCCGGCGCCGTCGGGTGGCTCACGCAGCGGGCGCTGAGCACGCTGCCCAGCCGGTCACGCAGGCGCAGGTCGGTGCCGAGCTGCAGCCGCGCGAGCAGGCCGCTGAAGGGCTCGCCGAAGAGCGTGTCGAACGAACTGCCGGGGGACGGGGCCAGGCCTTGCAGCATCTGGCTGGCGCGCGCGTTCAGCGCGACCAGCGCACCGGCGGCGTCGAACGCGAGCAGCCCGGCGCTCAGCGTGCGCAGAAACTCCGGCCGCGGATGCATGGCCAGCACCAGGTGCTCGCGCATCTGGTGCAGCAGCAGGCCGTTCTCGACATGGGTCGCCGCCATCTGCACCAGCGCCTGCGTGTGGCGCTGGCGCGAATCGAAATGCGAGGACGCGTCGAGCACGCCGACGACCTCGCCGCGCGCGTCGCGCACCGGCGCCGCGCAGCAGCTCAGGTCGCCCAGGCCGAGGAAGTAATGGTCCGGCCCGCTCACCGAGGTCGGGCGCCCGAGCGCCAGCGCCGTGCCCAGGCCGTTCGTGCCGCACAGGGACTCGGACCAGTTGCGGCCGACGACGATGGCGGCGTCGCCGCTGCCCGCGGCGAAGCGGTTGTCCGCATAGCAGTCGAGGATCACGCCGTCGCGATCGGCGAAGGCGAGCAGGAAGTCGGAGCCGGCGATCTGCTGCGCCAGCGTCTCGAGCTCGGCCTGGGCCAGCCGGCGCGCCACCGCGGTCTGCTCGCGCCGCCGCGCGAGCTCGGCCGCGCCGACCACGACCAGCGGCGCCGGCGCCGCGAAGTCCAGCCCGGCCTGCTGGCAGCGCGCCCAGCTGTCCAGGATCTCGGCCGGCGGCAGGCCGTCGGGCGACAGCGCCACGCCGCGCGCGCGCAGAAGGTCCGCGTGCGCCAGCCGGCGCTCGGCCATCAGGGTCATGGGGTCGTCTCCTCGGGCCGATCACCGCCGGCTGGATGCGTCCACGGTAGCAGCGCCCCCGGGCCGGCGCAACTGCACCGTTTCTGGACACGCTGTCCAGCCACCGTGCCACTGCGGCACAGGGGGCTGAACAGGACCCGAGGCGCAGCTCGCGGCCGCGTTCAGGGTTCCCCCGCATTGGTACGTGCATTGCAAACCAGCAACAGCCGCCGTGCGCGGCCATGAACCCAAGACCCATTCCAACGAGGAGACGAATCCATGCCCCAGACCCCGAAACCGGCCCTGCGCCTGCTGGCCGCCGCAGCACTCGCTGCCTTCGCGCTCGCTCCGATCGTTGCGCGTGCCGACGATGCGATCGAGACCCTCGAGGGCATGCGCAAGACCGCACCGATCGACTGGCCGACCATCCCGCAGACCGGGCCCAAGGCCGACCAGGTCAAGCAGAACCTCGAGAAGATCAAGATGCCGCCCGGGTTCCACATCGGCCTGTACGCGCTCGTGCCCGACGCGCGCCACATGGCCGTCGGGCCGCAGGGCGTGGTGACGATCGTCGGCACGCGCAAGACCAAGGCCTATGCCGTGACCGACCGCAGCCGCATGGGCGTGGCCGACGACGTCAAGGAGTTCGCGCCGTCGATTCCGAAGACGCTTCCGAACGGCCCGTGCTGGTCCAAGGACGGTTTCCTCTACATCGTCGAGCAGAACCGCATCCTCCAGTACCCGGCCGCGGAGTTCTTCTACGAGAGCCCGGACGTGGCGGTCGGCGTCGTCGTTGCGCAGGGCCAGCTGATCCCGACCTCTGAGGAGAGCTTCAACCACACCGCGCGCGAATGCCGCGTCGGGCCGGACAACAAGCTCTATGTCCAGCTGGGCCAGCCGTACAACGTGCCGCCCAAGGAGAAGATGGACATGTACCGCAAGCTGGGCATCGGCGGAATCATCCGGATGGACCAGGACGGCAAGAACCGCGAGGTCTACGCGACCGGCATGCGCAACCCGGTCGGCATGGACTTCAACCCGAAGGACAAGACGCTCTGGGCGAACGACAACCAGGTCGACGGCATGGGTGACGACATCCCGCCCGGCGAGATGAACCACATCACGAAGATGGGGCAGAACTTCGGCTTCCCGTGGTACGGCGGCGGGCACGTGCGGACCAACGAGTACAAGGACGAGAAGCCGCCGGCCGACGCCGTCTTCCCCGAGGTCGAGCAGGTCGCCCACGCGGCCGACCTGGGCCTGATGTTCTACACCGGCAACATGTTCCCGGCCAAGTACAAGGGCGCGATCTTCTCGACCCAGCACGGCTCGTGGAACCGCACGGTGCCGGTCGGCGCGCGCGTGATGGTGACCTTCCTGAAGCCCGACGGCCATGTCGCCGGGCCGTCGGTGCCGTTCGCCGAGGGCTGGAACGAGGACGGCCATTACCTGGGCCGCCCGGTCGACGTCGCGCAGTCGTGGGACGGCTCGCTGCTGGTCTCCGACGACCTCGTCGGCGCCATCTACCGCATCTGGTACGACGGCAAGTGACCGAAGTGCGAGGCGGCGGCTCCGGCGCAGGCCGGGGCCGCCGCCGGTCCTGCGGCGCCGGTCCGGCGCCGCGCTGCCTTCGATCCAACTGACGAACCCCGTGATGCCGATGAAACCAACCCTCCCCCTGTGGTTCGCGCTGCTGCTCCTCGGTGCGGCGGGCACCGCGCAGGCTGCCGGCAACGTGCCGGCCGGGCGCGAGAAGGCCCGGATGTGCGAAGCCTGCCACGGTCTGGACGGGCGCTCGCGGATGCCCGAGGCCCCGAACCTGGCCGGCCAGGTCGAGGGCTACCTCGCCGCGCAGCTGACGGCGTTCAAGTCCGGCCAGCGGCGCAACGAGCAGATGGCGGTGATCGTCCAGGCGCTCACGCCGCAGCAGATCGACGATCTCGCCGCCTACTACGCGGCGATCGAGGTCACGGTCGGGAAGATCCCGGGCGAGCCGGGCCGGTAGCGCGAAGCCGCGCCCCGGCCCGCGCGGGCGCAGCCCGGACCGGCGCCCGGGCAGCGGGTGCCATCTCTCATAGACTTGGTGCACCCGCCGCCACCGGAACTTCACGATGACCGACCCGATCCTCGTCGCGATGCATGGCGACATCCGCTGCGAGCTTCTGCCCGCGCTCGCGAACCGCCATGGCCTGATCACCGGCGCCACCGGCACCGGCAAGACGATCACGCTGCAGACGCTGGCCGAAGCCTTCAGCCGGCTCGGCGTGCCGGTCTTCATGGCCGACGTGAAGGGCGACCTCAGCGGCATCTCGCAGCCCGGCACGCTGAACCCGAAGATCGCCGCGCTGCTGAAGGAGCGCGGGCTGCCGGCGCCGGCCAGCAGCGTCTGCCCGACGACGCTGTGGGACGTGTTCGGCGAGCAGGGCCACCCGGTGCGCGCCACCGTCTCCGACATGGGCCCGCTGCTGCTCGCGCGCATGCTCGCGCTCAACGAGACCCAGGCCGGCGTGCTGAACCTGGCGTTCAAAATCGCCGACGACAACGGCCTGGCGCTGCTCGACATGAAGGACCTGCGCGCGATGCTGCAGTACCTCGGCGACAACGCGGCCCGGTTCACCACCGAGTACGGCAACGTCAGCGCGGCCAGCATCGGCGCGATCCAGCGCGGGCTGATGCAGATCGAGGAACAGGGCGGCGACAGGTTCTTCGGCGAGCCGATGCTGCAGATCGCCGACTTCATGCAGACGCTGGACGTGAACCCGGCCCCCGGGACGCCTTCGGCGTCGGCCCCCCAAGGGGGTTCATCGGCTCGGGGCGGCCCGTCGCCGATGGGCGTCGTCAACATCCTCGCCGCCGACAAGCTGATGAACGCGCCGCGCCTGTACGCGACCTTCCTGCTCTGGATGCTGTCCGAGCTGTACGAGGCACTGCCCGAGGTCGGCGACCTCGACAAGCCCAAGCTCGTCTTCTTCTTCGACGAGGCGCACCTGCTGTTCAGGGACGCGCCGGCCGCGCTGCTCGAGAAGATCGAGCTCGTCGTGCGCCTGGTGCGCAGCAAGGGCGTGGGCGTCTTCTTCGTCACGCAGAACCCGCTCGACGTTCCCGACACCGTGCTCGCGCAGCTCGGCAACCGCGTCCAGCACGCGCTGCGCGCGTTCACGCCGCGCGACCAGAAGGCGGTCAAGGCGGCCGCCGACACGATGCGCGCGAACCCGAAGATCGGCGACATGGCCACCGCGATCACCGAGCTGGCGGTCGGCGAGGCGCTGGTCAGCTTCCTCGACGAGAAGGGCCGCCCGAGCGTCACCGAGCGCGTGTTCGTGATCCCGCCCGGCAGCCGCATCGGCCCGATCACGCCTGCCGAGCGCCAGGCGCTGATCGCGGGTTCGCTCGTCGCCGGCACCTACGAGAAGACGGTCGACCGCGAATCGGCCTACGAGAAGCTCATGGGCCGCGCCGCGGCCTCGGGCGAGGCGGGCGCGGCGGCCGCGCCCGGCCCGAGCACGCCTGCCGGCGGCGGCCTGATCGACGAGCTGAAGGACGTGCTCTTCGGCAGCACCGGCCCGCGCGGCGGCAAGCACGAAGGCCTGGCCGAGGCGGCCGCACGCTCGGCGGTGCGCACGATCGGCTCGACGGTCGGGCGCGAGATCATCCGCGGCGTCCTCGGCTCGCTGCTCGGCGGCTCGCGCCGGCGCTGAGCGCCGGCCCAGGGCGCCTGCCGCCGCGGCAGCGCCGTTTCGCGCCTGCCCGCGACGACCCGTCGCAATGCGCTCGCCGCAGCGGCGTGACGCGGCAACAGTGGCGCTGCGCCGCCCCTCCTGCCGCGGCGCCGAAAGCGACCGATGCTCCTCCTCGCCATCCTCCGCCACACCCCGCTCTGGGTCTGGGGCCTGTTCGCCGCGCTGCTGCTGCTCGGCGCCTCGCAGTTGCGCCCGCGCGCCGTCGCCCCGCTGCGCCTGTTGCTGCTGCCGCTGGTGCTGCTCGCGCTCGGGCTGTGGTCCAGCAGCGCCGGCTTCGTCGCCGATCCGCGCACGTTCGTGCTCTGGCTGGCCGCGCTGCTCGCGGGCGGCGCGCTCGGCCGCAGGCTGCCGCAACCGGCCGCGCGCTGGGATGCAGCGACGCAGCGCCTCTGGCTGCCCGGCAGCATCCTGCCGCTCACGCTCGTGGTGCTGGTCTTCGGCCTGCGCTACGGCATCACGGTGGCCATGATCCTCGACGCCGGCTGGCGCGACTCCACCGCAGTCCGGCTCACCGCGCCGGCGCTCTACGGCGCGATCAGCGGCCTGCTGTCCGGCCGCGCCCTCGCGCTGTGGACGCTGACGCGACCCGCCGCACGGCGCATCGAAGCGACAATCGAAGCGCATGCTCACACCCGCCGCCCGTGAACCCGCGCCGCCGGCCACCACCGCGCTCGCCGCGGCGGCCGCGCGCTGGCGCCGCCACGCGGCGCCAGCGCTGGTCTTCATGGTCGCGCTGTGCGTCGCGATCGCGCTGCTGCTGGCCGCCTTCGACGGCGGCGGCCTGGCCGTCAAGCTGGTCTATTCGTTCGCGATCGGGATCAGCTGCCTGGTCGTCATCGACGCCGCACGCTTCGCCGGCGCCGCGCTCACCGACCGGCTGCGCCGCTGGCAGGGCCTCGCGCCGAGCGCCTCGGGCTATGGCAGCGGCTGGCGCGGCATCGTGCCGGCGATGCTGCTCGGCGTGCTGATCGGCCCCTTCGTCGGCATCGGCATCGGCGTCGCCGACCGCCTGACCGGCAACCGCTCGCCCAGCCTGTTCCATCTCGACTCGCCGGGCACCCGGGTGACGCTCACGCTCACGGTGCTGGGCTCGCTGATCGCGGTGTTCAGTCTCAGCACGCTAGAGCGGCTGGCCGGCGCGCGCGCACTCGCCGAGGCGGCGCAGCGCCAGGCCGCCGAGGCTCGGTTGCGCCTGCTCGAATCGCAGCTCGAGCCGCACATGCTGTTCAACACGCTGGCCAACCTGCGCGTGCTCATCGGCCTGGACCCGCCACGCGCGCAAGCCATGCTCGACCGGCTCAACGAATACCTGCGCGCCACGCTCGATGCCTCGCGCAGCGGCCACCAGCCGCTCGCCGCCGAGTTCGACCGCGTCGCCGACTACCTGGCCCTGATGGGCATGCGCATGGGCCCGCGGCTGCAGGTCGCGCTCGACCTGCCGGAGGCGCTGTGCGCGCTGCCGGTGCCGCCGCTGCTGCTGCAGCCGCTGGTCGAGAACGCGATCAAGCACGGCCTGGAACCGAAGGTCGAGGGCGGCCGCATCGCTGTGCGCGCGTGGTGCGAGGGCCTGGAGGTGCGCGACACCGGTCTCGGCCTGGGCCAGCCACCGTCGGCCGTCGCGTCGACCGCCGGCTTCGGCCTGCAGCAGGTCCGCGACCGCCTCGCCACGCTGTACGGGACGCGCGCCGGACTGACGCTGATGCCGGTCGACGATGCCGCAGGCGGCGCGCGGGCCACGGTGCGGCTGCCGCTCGACGACCGCAGGGCCCGATGAACGTCCCGCGCTGCCTGATCGCCGAAGACGAACCGCTGCTCGCGCTCGGGGTCCAGGCCGATCTCGCCAGGCTCTGGCCCGGGCTCGAGATCGTGGCGATGGTGGGGGACGGCGCGAGCGCCGTCGCGCAGGCGCTGGCATTGCAGCCGCAGGTCTGCTTCCTGGACATCCGGATGCCCGGTCCGAGCGGCCTGGACGCCGCGCAGACCCTGGCCGAGGACTGGCCCGATGGCGTGCCCTTCCCGCTGCTCGTGTTCGTGACCGCCTACGACCAGTGCGCGCTCCAGGCCTTCGAGGCGCAGGCCGTGGACTACCTGGTCAAGCCGGTCGAGCCCGGGCGCCTGGCGGCCTGCGTGAGCCGGCTGCAGGCTCGTCTGGCCGAGCGCGCCGGCAGCGCGGACGTGCTGCAACAGACGCTGGGCCAGCTGCGCGCGCTGCTCGGCACGCGCGTCGGCCGGGACGACGACGGCGAGCCGCTGAGCGTGATCCAGGCCCAGATCGGCAACCTGGTGCACATGGTGCCGGTCGAGGACGTGATCTATTTCGAAGCCGCGGACAAGTACGTGCGCGTGGTCACCGCCGAGCGCGAGCACCTGATCCGCCTGTCGCTCAAGGAGCTGCTGCCACGCCTGGACGCACAGGCGTTCTGGCAGGTGCATCGCGGTGCCGTGGTGCAGGCGCGCTGCATCGTCAGCGCGCGCCGCGACGACAGCGGCAAGGTCCAACTGACGCTGCGCGGACGGCTCGAGACGGTCAGCGTGAGCCGGCTCTACGCGCACCGCTTCCGCGGCCTGTAGGTCACCGGGCCCCGCCTACAATTCGGCCGTACGCCGCCCCGACGTCGGGCGGCGCTGGAGAGAAGCCCTTGTCACTGCCGCCAACCGTTTCCGCCGACGCCTTGCCGCCGGAGCAGCTCGCGCTCGAACGCGAACTGGCGCAGCTCTTCGTGACCGCGCTCAATCTGGAGGTCGCGGCCGAGGCGATCGCTGCCGAGGCGCCGCTGTTCGGCGACGGCCTCGGGCTGGACTCGATCGACATCCTCGAAGTCGCGCTCGAGGTCTCGCAGCGCTACGGCTTCCAGCTGCGCTCGGACGACGAGAACAACCAACGCATCTTCCAGTCGCTGCGCAGCCTGGCGGCGCATGTCGCCGCGCACCGGACGAAGTAGGCCGCGCGCATGAGGTGGCAGCTCGCGGCCGGCGCGGCGGCCTTCGCCGGCTACGCGCTGGCGTCGAACTGGCTGATGGTCCATGCGCCGGCGCATGCCTGGACGGTGGCGCTGCTGTTCGGTCCACTGCTGCTCGGCCTGGCCGCCGACGGGTGGCGCCGCCGCCATCGCGCGACGCTCGCGCTCGCCGCAGTGCTCGCGGCCGTGCTGGCGGTCCTGGTGGCGCGCGGTGGCGTGGCCGGCGTCGCGCGGCTCTACGTGCTGCAGCACGCACTGATCCACGCCGCCCTGGCCTGGACCTTCGGCATCACGCTGCGCCCGGGCGCGACGCCGCTGATCAGCGCGCTGGCGGCGCGCCTGCACGAGCGCTTCACGCCGGCGATGCGCGACTACACGCGCCGGCTGACCGCGCTGTGGACGACCTACTTCATCGCGATGATCGCGATCTCGCTCGTGCTCTACGCGCTCGCGCCGTGGGCGGTCTGGTCGTGGTTCGCCAACCTCGTCACGCCGCTGGCCGCCGCGGCCTTCTTCGTCGGCGAGCACCTGCTGCGCCGCTGGCGCCACCCCGACTTCGAACGCGTCTCGCTGGCCGCCGCGGTGCAGGCCTGGCGCAGCCCGGGCGCGGCCGAGCCCCGATGAGCCAGCGCCTGCCGCTGCTCGCCGGGCAGGACCTCGCGCAGACCCTCGCCTGGCGCGCCGGCCGGCCGATCAGCCGCGCGCGCTTCATCGCCGACGCGCTCGCGCTCGCGCAGCGGCTGC
>MEGM01000207.1:0-1610 GCA_001725505.1 Rubrivivax sp. SCN 70-15
CGCGGCGCGCGGCAGCGGCCGAACGGCGTCGCGCCGCCGCCGCGGCGGACCGCTCGCGCATCGCCGATCGCGAGGCCCGGCGCGCCGCCAGCGGGCGCCGCGCTGCGCCCCTGCCGCCACCGCCCGGGCTGGCCGCGAGCGCGCCGGCGCGCTGACGCTATTTGGCGATCGCCTCGATGCGCGCGATCACGAGCGACAGGTTGTCGCCGCCGCCGCGTGCGCGCTGGCGCGCCTTGTTGATCAGCATCTCGCTCGCATCGCGCGGCGGCAGCGTGTGCACGATCGCGCCCAGCTCCTTGGCGCTGAAGTAATGCCACAGCCCGTCGCTGCAGGCGAGCAGCGTGTCGCCGAACTCGAGCTTGTCGATGTGCCAGGGTGCGTGCGGCGGGTCGGCGTGCGTGCCCAGGCAGCCGGTGAGCAGGTTCGACTGCGGGTGCGTGTTGGCCGCGGTCTCGGTGATCTTGCCCTCGTCGATCAGCCGCTGGACGAAGGAATGGTCGACCGTGCGGCGCATCAGCTCCGGGCCGCGGAAATGGTAGACGCGCGAATCGCCGGCGTGGACCACGTCGCAGCCGAGGTCGGGCGCGACCAGGAACGCAGCGACGGTGCTGTGCGGCTCCTCCTCGGCGGTGAGCGCGGTGAGCTTGATCATCAGGTGCGATTCCATCACCAGCTGGCGCAGCAGTTCCTCGCCGCTCTCGCTGCCCGGCGCGAAGCGCTCGAAGATCTGGCGCGCGGTGAGCAGCACCTGGTCGGCCGCCTTGCGCCCGCCGCTCTTGCCGCCCATCCCGTCGGCGACGACCGCGAGCGCGCAGCCCGGCACGCGCGCATGCAGGAGCACCTCGACCTGGTCCTGTTGGTAGGCGCGGTCGCCGCGGTGCAGCCCGGTGGCGGCGCTGAGGCGAAAGGTGGCGGCGCTGGAGGCAAGGGTGACCATGCGGCTGAATATAAACTCAGGACCAGCCCCCCACCCGTGCAGCAATGGACGAGAACCTGCATTCGCCGCAGCGGCGCTTGATCGAATTGCGCATGGAACACGCCGACCTCGACGACCTGATCGACCGCAACGCGCTCGACCACCTGGCCGACGAGCTCACGCTGCGCCGTCTCAAGAAGCGCCGGCTGCGCCTGCGCGACCAGATCTCGCGCCTGGAGACCGAACTCGACCCCCCGGAACCCGCGTGAGGGCCGCTCGCCGATGAGCGCGCTCGCCGCGCAGGTCGCGAAGGCCTTCGCCAGCGACGGGCCGCTCGCGCGCAGCGACCCCGGCTTCCTGCCGCGCGACGCGCCGGACCGGCTCGCGCTCGCGATCGCGCAGGCGATCGACGAGCGCAGCGCGCTCGTCGCCGAGGCCGGCACCGGCGTCGGCAAGACCTTCGCCTACCTCGTGCCGCTGCTGCTGTCGGGGCGGCGCGCGCTCGTCAGCACCGCGACGAAGAGCCTGCAGGACCAGCTCTTCCTGCGCGACCTGCCGCGCCTGGCGCAGGCGCTGGGCGTGCCGGTGCGCATGGCCCTGCTGAAGGGGCGCGCGAGCTATCTGTGCCGGCACCGGCTCGCGCTCGCGCGCGACGGCGCGCAGCTGCCGGACCGCTTCGCGGTGCGCGCGCTCG
>MEGM01000207.1:1629-8260 GCA_001725505.1 Rubrivivax sp. SCN 70-15
CCTGGCCGAGATCGACGGCCTCGACGACCGCTCGCCGGTGATCCCGCTCGTCACGTCGACACGCGAGAACTGCCTCGGCACCGAATGCCCCGAGCACCGCGCCTGCCACGTGATGGCGGCGCGGCGCGAGGCGATGGCGGCCGACCTGGTGGTCGTCAACCACCACCTGTTCTTCGCCGACATGGCCTTGCGCGACAGCGGCGTCGCCGAGCTGCTGCCCACCGTCGACGCGGCGGTGTTCGACGAAGCGCACCAGCTCGTCGAGGCCGGCGTGCAGTTCCTGGGCACGATGCTCGGCACCGGGCAGGTGATCGACTTCGCGCGCGACCTGCTCGCCACCGGGCTGGCGCACGCGCGCGGGCTGCAGCGCTGGGCCGATCTGCAGGCGGGCGTCGAGCATGCCGCGCGCGAGCTGCGCCTGGTCTGCGCCGGGCCGCTGCGCGAGGTGCGCGGCCTGCTCAAGCTGCGCTGGGACGAGCGCGCCGAAGGCGGCGCCCTCGTGCCCGCGCTGCGCGCGCTCGCCGAGGCGCTGCGCGCCGCCGCCGACGCGCTGGCCGTCGTCGCCGCCGCGGCGCCGGACTTCCCGCGCCTGGAGGAGCGCGCACGCTCGCTCGCCGCGCTGGCGCAGCGCTTCGAGACCGAAGCCGCCGACGGCCAGGTGCGCTGGATCGACCTGTCGCCGCAGCAGGCGCGGCTGGTCGAGTCGCCGCTCGACATCCGGCAGATGCTCACCGAGCAGCGCGCGGCGTCGCCCAAGGCCTGGGTCTTCACCTCGGCCACGCTCGGCGACGACGACGGCCTGAGCTGGTTCACCGCGTCGACCGGGCTCGAGGACGCGACCAAGCTGCGCGTGGGCAGCCCGTTCGACTACCCGGCGCATGCGCGCTTGTGGGTGCCGGCGCGCTTCCCCAAGCCCAACGAGAGCGCGCACCCGGCCGCAGTGGGGCGTCTGGCGGCGCGCCTGGCCGGCGCGCTGGGCGGGCGCTGCTTCGTGCTCACGACGACGCTGCGCGTGCTGCCGCTGGTGGCCGACGCGCTGCGCGACGAGGCCGCCGCGCAGGGCCATGCGCTCGAGGTGCTGGTGCAGGGCACGCAGCCGCGGCGCGCGCTGCTGCAGCGCTTCGGCGACGGGCGCGGCGCGGTGCTCGTGGGTTCGCAGAGCTTCTGGGAAGGCATCGACAAGCCGGGCGACGCGCTCCAGTGCGTGCTCATCGACAAGCTGCCGTTCCCGCCGCCGAACGACCCGCTCGTCGAGGCCCGCGTGCGCCAGCTGCGCGCGCAGGGGCGCAGCCCGTTCGACGACTACTTCCTCGCCGAGGCGGCGGTCTCGCTGAAGCAGGGCGCGGGGCGGCTGATCCGCACCGAGACCGACCGCGGCCTGCTCGTCGTCTGCGACCCGCGCATGCGCACGATGCCCTACGGCCGCCGGCTGCGCGCCGCGCTGCCACCGATGGGCGTGCTCGACGACGAGGCGCAGGCGCTGGCCTGGCTGGCCGAGCTCGCGGCCCGGCACTGAGCGCCGGCCGCCGCGAGCGGGGGCGTCAGGCGGCTAGAAGAGCTGCCACCAGGCGCGCTTCTCGGGCGCGAAGCCCTGCGCGAGGTAGCGGCTGTGCGGGTAGTTCAGCTCGAGCACGCGCTTGGCGTCGTCGCGCAGCTGGTCGAGCTTGAGCCGGTCGTAGCTGAGCATCATGATGTACAGCGCTTCCTCGACCGACGGCGACTCCTGGAACTCGGTCACCGCCTGCTGGGCCCGGTTCGCCGCGGCCAGGTAGGCGCCGCGGTTGTAGTAGTAGCGCGCCACGTGCACCTCGTAGCGCGCGAGCGAGTCGACGATGTAGTTCATGCGCTGGCGTGCGTCGGGCACGTAGCGCGAGGCCGGGAACTGCTCGACGAGCTGCTTGAAGGCCTCGTACGAGTCGCGCGACGCGCGCTGGTCGCGTTCCGAGAGATCCTGCCCGGTGAACTTGCCGAACAGGCCGAGGTTGTCGTTGAAGTTGATCAACCCACGCAGGTACAGCGCGTAGTCGAGCGCCGGGCTGGACGGGTTGAGCTTGATGAAGCGGTCGACGGCGGTCTGCGCCTGCGCCTTCTCGCCCGTCTTCCAGTACAGGTAGGCCAGGTCGAGCTGGGCCTGCTGCGACAGCACCGTGCCGGCGGCCAGGCCCTGCACGCGCTCGAGCGCCTTGATCGCGAGGTCGTTGCTGCCGGAGTCCATGTTCTCCTTCGCCTCCCGATACAATTTTTCGGCGGACTGGCCGGCGAATTCGTCCTTCGGCGTCGTGCTGCAGCCGGCGAACGCGAGGGCCAGCGCGGCCAGCAGCAAGGCCATCGGCGCGGAGCGCCACGACAGGGAGACGGTCATCGCAAGTTTGCCGGGGGAGCGGGAGAGCGCAGATTATAGGGAGCCCCCCCTCGCGCAGCCGATCGCCGACGACGACGACCCCGCGGCCGACGCCGGCACCGACGCCGTCGAGACGCGCCAGGCCCGCGTCGCCTCGGCGCAGCACGGCGAGCGGCTGGACAAGGTGCTGGTCGCGCTCGCGCCCGAGTTCTCGCGCAGCCACCTGCAGCAGCTGATCGCGCTCGGCCACGTGCGGCTCGACGGCCAGGCCGGCCTGGCGCCCGCGCGCCGCGTGCGCGCCGGCCAGCGGCTCGAGCTGGAACTGGTGCCCACCGACGAGAGCCGCGCCTTCCGGCCGCAGCCGATGGCGCTGACCATCGTGTTCGAGGACGAGCACCTGCTCGTGCTCGACAAGCCGGCCGGGCTGGTGGTGCACCCCGCGCCGGGCAACTGGTCGGGCACGCTGCTCAACGGGCTGCTCGCGCACCATGCCGCGGCCGCGACGCTGCCGCGCGCTGGCATCGTGCACCGGCTCGACAAGGACACCTCGGGCGTGATGATGGTCGGCAAGAGCCTGCCCGCGGTGACCGCGCTCGTGCGCGACATCGCTGCGCGCGACGTGCAGCGGCGCTACCTGGCGCTGGCGCACGGCCGCGTCGAGAGCCAGCGCATCGACGCGCCGATCGGCCGCGACCCCGCGGTGCGCGTGCGCATGGCGGTGGTGGCCGGTGGCCGCGCCGCGCGCACCGACGTCGAACGCGTCGCCGAGCGCGACGCCATCAGCGCGCTGCGCTGCGCGCTGCACACCGGGCGCACGCACCAGATCCGCGTCCACCTCGCGTGGCGCGGCCACCCGCTGGTGGCCGACGCGCTCTACGGCGGCAAGCCCGCACTCGGCATGCAGCGGCAGGCGCTGCACGCGGTGCGGCTCGCTCTGGCGCACCCGTTGACGCGCGCGCCGCTGGTCTTCGACTGCGCGCCGCCGGCGGACTTCGCGGCCGCCTGGGTGCAGGTGGCGGGCGAGGGCGGACTGGCGGCGCTGTAGCGGTTGCTCAGAGCGCCCGCCGCACGCCGTCAGCGTGGCGGATCCTGGGTGTTCTCGCGGTCGTAGTAGTCGACCGTGTTCTCGGCGCGGAACAGCTTGCGCAGGCTGCGCTGGCCGCGCGGCCCGGCGACGACGAGGACTTTCTGCGAGTCCGGGTACTCGCAGGCTTCGACCTCGACCAGCGTCGACAGCGCCAGGTAGCGCATCGTCGTTTGGCCGGTGTTGATGATCTGGTGCGCCACCTCGGGCCCGCCGGGCGGGCAGGCGATGACGTCGTGCCTGCGGATGGGGTGGCGCTCGCTGCCGAAGCGCAGCTCGCCTTCGCCTTCCAGGATCAGGAACATCTCTTCCTCGCCGTGATGGCAGTGGAAGGGGCACTGGGCCTTGCCGGGCGGCAGCACCGTCAGGTTGTAGCCGAGCTTGCGCGCGCCGATGCGGTCGCTGATCTGCCCGCGGCTGGAGCTGTAGCAACCGTTCTCTTCGACGTCGTCGAACTCGACCTCGTCGAGGTTCATCAAGGGCTTCATCGCAAGGTCCTCCAGGGGCCGGATGGCGCGACGGCGGGGTCGCGAACGTGGCAGTGCCGGCCCTCAGCCCGGGATCTCGGCCTCGACCAGCTGCGCGAGCAGCGCCAGCGATTCCTGCCACCCCATGGTGCAGGCCTCGACCGGAATGGCCTCGGGGATGCCCGCCTGCTCGATGGACAGCTCGGTGCCGCAGGACACCGCCTTGAACGAGATCGTGACCTGCAGCGTGCCCGGCAGCCCCGGGTCGTCGAAGCGGTCGGTGTGCCGGATGCGTTCACCCGGCACCAGCTCGAGGTACTCGCCGCCGAAGGCGTGACTCTGGCCATTCGCGAGGTTGGTGAACGACATCCTGAAGGAGCCGCCGACCGTCGCGTCCAGCTGGTGGACCTTTCCGGTGAAGCCGTGCGGTGGCAGCCACTTGACCATCGCATCGGCGTCGAGGAACGCCCGGTAGACACGCTCGGGCGGCGCGCGCAGGACACGGTGCAGCCGGACGGTGTTCGTGGGCATGGGGGGAACCTCCGGCGCCATGTTGCCTCAATCCACGGCGGCCTCGACCACCTTGCCGACGACCCAGTGGTTCTTGCCCAGCGGGCGCAGCCGCTCGAAGCCCTGGTGCTCGAACATCGCGAGCCGGCTGTTGTAGAGGAAGGAGCCCGACACCTTGCGCCCGTGCACGTCCTCCGGGTAGCTCTCGACCCGGCCGCCGCCCAGACGCGCGATCTGCCCCAGCGCCCCGGCCAGCGCCCGCGCGGCGACGCCCTGGCCGCGCCAGGCCTTGTCGACGAAGAAGCAGGTGATGCGCCAGTCAGGCAGTTGCTCCAGCCCCTGCGTGTAGACGCGCAGGTGCTTGATGCGGGGCAGCTCGGCCGGCGGGCCGAACTGGCACCAGCCGACGCAGGCCGCGCCGGCGAACACCAGCGCCGCGTGCGCGGTGCCTGCGGCGACGCGGGCCTGCTTCTGCGCTCGGCGCTGCGGGCCGCGTTCCTTGCCCTCGGGGTGGAACTCCATGCACCAGCAGCCGCCCCAGACGCCGTGGTGGCGTTCGACCAGGGCCGCGAAGGCCGGCCAGGTGTCACCCGCGAGCGGCCGCACCGTGAAGCCTTGCGTCGCTGCGTGGGGCGGCAGGGAGGCGGGCGCCATCGCGTCAGTCCAGGAAGGTCCAGGTCTCGGCGCCGTCGAAGCGGCGCACCGGCACCGATTCCAGCAGCCACGGCTCGAAGTTGTTCAGGCTGACGCCGTGGCGCGCCCCGGGCTGCGGCGCCAGCGGTTCCCAGTGCGTGGGCACGCCGCAGGTCTTGCAGCGAAACGTGCCCAGCGTCCGGTCGCCCTGGATGTACGCGGCCGTGTGCTCGGGCTGCCCCTCGATCGCGACGGTGCCGAACTCGTAGTAGGCCAAGACCGCGCCGAGGCGGCGGCAGATCGAGCAGTTGCAGCGGATGGCCTTCTCGGGCGGGAAGGGTAGCCTCAGCCGCACCGCGCCGGAGTGGCAGGCTCCGTAGAGTGAAGGTTCGGGCCGTGCGTCCATGGTCGTTGCTTCGGGTGTCCGTACCGCCGCCGTGGCGCACCGTGCCGTTCCGGCGCGACGTTCGGGGCAGCGATGTGCCGTCAGCGCTGCGGCGCAGGCCCGGGCTGGCGCTCGAAGCGCTCGAGCCCGGCATCCAGGCAGGCCCAGGCGGGCGCGCTGCCGGCCCAGATGTTGGCGCTGGGGGTCACGGACGACGGGTGGTCCAGCGTGCCCAGGCGCACGACGGTCAGGCCCGGGCGGCCGGACGAATCGGCGAACAGCTGCGAGCCGCAGCTCGGGCAGAAGCGCCGGCGCACCTGGTTGCCGCTGTCCGCGGTGCTGGTGTATTCGGCCGTCGTGCCCGTGACCTCGATCGCGGCGCTGGGGAAGATCGCGTTGACGGTGCCGTTGGCGGCGAGGCGCTGGCAGTCGCGGCACCAGCAGATGCGCGAGACCACCGGCTCGGCGCTCAGGCGGTAGCGCACCGCGCCGCAAAGACATCCGCCGGTTCGTTCGCTCATGGGCTGGCTTTCGAGGAGGGGTCGGGAGTTCGAGGTGGGTGCGCGGCCTGGCCGAGCAGATGCGCGGCTAGGCGGCGAGCTCGAGGTCTTCCACCTGACTGGTCGGCTCGGGCACGGCAAGGCCGTCCTCGCGCAGACCATCGATGTGGAGGGCGATGGCCTCGCGAATTTCGCGCTCGACCTCCTCGATCGTCGCGCCCGTGGCCACGCAACCAGGCAAGTCGGGCACGTAGGCCGAGTAGTTGCCCTCGGCCTTCTCGATGACGACGGTGTACTTCATCTCGAACCTCGCTATTTCAGACCTGCCTGCTCGAGGATGCTGTTCTGTGTGCCGGGGGCAAGGTCATCGCTGGGCTTGCCAGGGACGGTGACGCGCCCGACCTTCAAAGCGTGCTTGAACTGGCGGTGACTGCCTCGCTGCGCAACCAAGAACCACCCATGCGCAGCAGGAGGCGAAGGATCTTGGCCACTTTCACCCCGCAAGATATGTTCACAACCTTTGACATTCCGTTTCCCTTCGCGTCTTATTTCACGCGATAGTTTGAAAGTGAAAGAATTCCATTGTCAGAGGTGAGAAGTGTTGCTTCTCCCTTAAGGAGTTGCTGATTTATTCGCCATCAGATCGTCTCGACGAAGGTGCTGTGCGTTGACGAGCGAGCGCCCCACGAGCCGAGGAAGACGATGAGCCAA
>MEGM01000208.1 GCA_001725505.1 Rubrivivax sp. SCN 70-15
CAGCTTCGAGTGCGCGGATGCGGGGTCGGCATTCGCCTGACCGGACAGCGACGGCGCGCCATCGATGAAGCGGAAATCGTACTGCTTCACCCATGACATCGCGATTGCACTTCTCGGAAGTGGTCTGACTTGTTCGAACGGCGGCGCGCCCGGAAACGTTGCAGGCTGATGCGTCCATGACGGCCGCCGGATCGCGAACACCGCGGTCGCGAAGGCCGCGACCTCATCGTTCTGCGTCAATTCGACGGACCAGTGCTGCGTCGAGCGGTTGGCCTTGATAAGGCGAACGTCCAGTTCGAACGCGCCGCGCGCGATCGGCGCGCAATAGTTGACGGTGGTCGCCAGCGGATCGCCGGAGCAATCGACGTGTCCGATGATCGCTCGCAACATCGTGGCTGCGGTGGCGCCGCCGAACGGTCCGACGAAGGCCCAGTAGTCGTCGCTGGTGTGACCGATCCAGCGGCTGTCGCCGGCAATGACGCGGGTCGCGGCGTCGAAGACATGGCGATGCACCGCGCCGATGTTCGCGCCGCAGCATTGCGTCGATCTCGTCGACGAACCGAAGCAGGGCCTGCGCCTGCAGCGGCACGGCGGGCGCCGCCTCGCCGAGCTGGCTGACGTACCAGCCCTGCGGCTCGGCCCGGATCCCGAGCCACAGCGCATCGAGCTGTTCCCAGTGCAGCATGCCGCGCAGGGTGCCGTCCATCCGACGGGAGAACTCGCTCGAGGAATCGGTGGAAGGCTTCATGGCCGGCTCGCTCGGTGTGGACGTTGGCATCCGGTCATCGTTTCACCCTGGCCACGCATCGGGCCACAGCGACGGCAGCGCAATCTTCACGATCCGTCGGGCGCGCGGCCGGCATGTCCGGCCACGCCGTCCTCGTCGAAGCTGACGCGGCAGACGGTCGTCAGCCGGACTTGGTCGCCGGCAGGCTCAGCCCGTGCGCCGCGGCGAACTCGCGCTGGGTCAGGCCCTCCAGGTCGCAGGCGCGCAGGATGTCCGCGTCGTCCGCGGACAGCTCGCCGAGGGATCGATCCAGACACTCGGCCAGCGCATCGACCGGCGCGACGCCCTCCTCGGGGGGCGCTGGGGGCTCCTCCGGCCCTTCGGGCAAGGGCTCCGTCGGGTGGGCCGTGCGCGACCGGTCGACCAGCGCGTTGCGCGCCACCTGGAACAGCCAGGCACGGGGGTTGTCGAGCGTGCACAAGCCCTGCCCCTGGCGCATGGCCTTCACGAAGACATCCTGCAGCACGTCGTCGGCCGCTTCGGCATCGGCGAGGCGGTGGCGCAGGTAACCGCGCAACTCACCCTCGTGGGCCCGCCACGCCGCCGCCACGCAGGCGAAGGATTCGCGGTCGCGGTTCTCGGCGTCGGTCACGGCTCGGGTGTTCATCGGGAACGTCCGCCGCAGGCTACAGGGTCCGCTGGTTGACGCGCCTGGACAGCGCTTCGGCGCTCTCGCGGCGCTCGCTGTAGCGGTCGACCAGATAGGGCGCGACATCGCGCGTGAGCAGCGTGAACTTCATCAGCTCCTCCATCACGTCGACGACGCGCTCGTAGTAGGCGGAGGGCTTCATCCGCCCGGCCTCGTCGAACTCCAGGAAGGCCTTCGCGACCGACGACTGGTTCGGGATCGTGATCATGCGCATCCAGCGCCCCAGCACGCGCAGCTGGTTCACCGCGTTGAACGATTGCGAGCCCCCCGAGACCTGCATCACGGCCAGCGTCTTGCCCTGTGTCGGCCGGACGGCGCCGACGCTGAGCGGAATCCAGTCGATCTGTGCCTTCATGATGCCGGTCATCGCGCCGTGGCGCTCGGGCGAGGTCCAGACCATGCCTTCGGCCCAGGCCGCGGCCTCGCGCAATTCCTGCACCTTGGGGTGGGTGTCGGGTGCCGCATCGGGCAAGGGCAATCCCGCCGGGTCGAAGACACGCACCTCGCCGCCCATCGCGATCAGCAGGCGCGCCGCTTCGAGCGTCAGCAGCTTGCTGTACGAGCGCTCGCGCAGCGAGCCGTAGAGAAGCAGGAAGCGCGGCGCATGGGTCGAGGTTCCGGCGCTCGCGAAGCGCGCACCGCTGGGTGCGTCGAACAGCGTGCCGTCGACGTTGGGCAGGCTCGGATCAAGGAGCGACACGGCGACTCTTCTGCAATGTGACGGCATCGACGACCGGTTCGCCTTCTTCCTTGGGAAACGCTGCGAGCTGCGGCGACGGCAGGATGTCGAGCACCACCTCCGACGGACGGCACAGGCGCGTGCCCAGCGGCGTCACGACGATCGGCCGGTTCATCAGGATCGGGTGCGCCACCATGAAGTCGATGAGCTGCTCGTCGGTCCACTTCGGATCGTCGAGCTTCAGTTCGTCGTAGGGCGTGCCCTTGCGCCGCAGCACGCTGCGCACCGGCAAGCCCAGCGCCGCGACGAGGTCGACCAGCCTGGTGCGACCCGGGGGCGTCTTCAGGTACTCGACGATCACGGGCTCGACGCCGCTGTTGCGGATCAGCGCCAGCGTGTTGCGCGAGGTGCCGCAGGCCGGGTTGTGGAAGATCGTGATGGTGGTGTCGCTCATGTCTTTCGCTGCCTTGTCGGCCCGGCTTCGATCCAGCCCTGCCTGTCGTCGGCGATCCCGACGACCAGCGGCAGCACGGGCACCTCGATCAGCACGCCGACGACGGTGTCACGCCGTTGGTCTTCGGCTCACGCGCCGGTCTTGCCGATCTGGTCGATCTCGCGCTGCAGCGAGATGCCGGCCAGCGATCTCAGGGGCAGTGCCAGCATCAGCTCGATGCGGCGCCTGAGCATGATGGCCGCGTCCATGAAGGCCTTGGCCTTTTGCGCGTCGGTGCCGACGACGGCCGCCGGGTCGGGAACGCCCCAATGGGCGGTCATCGGCTGCCCGGGCCACACCGGACAGACCTCGCCCGCCGCGTTATCGCAGACCGTGAACGCGAAGTCGAGCGTCGGTGCGCCGGGCAGCGCGAACTCGTCCCAGCTCTTGCTGCGAAAACCGTCCGTCGGGATGCCCCTGGCGGCCAGGGTCTGCAGCGCGAAGGGGTTGACCGTGCCGTTGGGATGACTTCCGGCCGACCAAGCCCTGAACCGCCCGGCGCCGAGGTGATTCATCAACCCCTCGGCCATGATGGAGCGGGCGGAATTGCCGGTGCAGATCAAGAGAACGTCGTAGACCTTGTCGCTCATCGGTGACCTCGGCAGCAGGAAGCGGAAGACGAGCTCGAAATGCCGATCGGCTCGCCGGGCGGTGACGCGTGCTTCTCGCCGCGTGCGCGGCCGCAGGTCGGGTCGCCTTCGACGGGCGAGGCCGGATCGGCCACCGCGCGCGCGAAGAGGTCGGCAGTCACCGCCTTTCTACATTCCACAGTTCCATTTTGCTCGTATCATGGATGCCTGTCAATCTCGGCTTGCAGTTGCTCGAATGCTCGCTGCATTGCTACGCCTCAGCCATCCTCGACGAACCTGGGCGTGACGGACCTGCTGCAGGTGTCGGCTTCAATCATGTCGGTCGCCCATTCTCGTCAGCGCTCGGGCTTGCCGGCTGGGCCAGCGCTTCGACGGACTGAGGCGGTTGCTCGAGATGGCGCCGGCCGATGCGCGGAAGGCGCCGCAGGTTGGGAATGACGGTGGTGCGCAGCTCGGCGAGCAGTCTGTCGATTGCAAAGTCCGCGTCGGCCTCGCCCAGGAAGACCTCGATCGTCTCCAGCCTCTCCCGGAAGTTGGCGGAGATGCTCATGACTGGCCTCTTGGAAAGTTACAGAATCCTGTGCAGTCCAAGCACCTTCGGTCGGCACGGCAAACCGGCCGCACGGCGCCGGGCCCAGGGCGGGCGCAGCCCGGCACCAGCAAGCCCTTGACGCGGCGCGGTGCGCGCGCACGCTCCGGCTCGCGGGCCGGCGGCAGTCCCAGCGGCCTGCCCCCGAGCCCGTCCGGCGGCGAGGACTTCGGCTTTCGGTCGCTGCCGCTACCCGCTCGTGTCCGGGCCGCGGTTCGGCTCCGGTCGCACGCGCCGTGTACCCCGCCCCTGCGTCATGGCCATACCCGGCAGGTCAGCCTGCGCGGCGCGGTGGCGTTGCACGGCACGCGCGACCTCGGTCTGCATCACGATACCGACGATGCTCTTGCCGAGCTTGCGGCCGGCCGGGCGGGACCCACGGGAAAGGTATCTTGGAGCGGGTGAAGGGAATCGAACCCTCGTATGAAGCTTGGGAAGCTGCCGTTCTGCCATTGAACTACACCCGCAGCGTGGCGCAATTCTATCGCCGCTGCCCGCCAGCCGGCGCGCAGCGGCCCGGCAAGCCGTCGTACAAATGCAAAGGACCGCCGGCATCGCTGCCGCGGTCCTCGCAAGCCCGAGACGCGCTCAGGGGCGGATGTAGGCGTAGCCCTCTCCCTGGCGCTTCATCAGCTCGACGACGCCGCCCGGCACGTAGCCGATCTCCTTCAGCATGTCGGCCTGGGTCAGCTTCTGCGCCTTCATCGTCTGCTCGCAGGCGACGATCTCGACCTTGTTCGCGACCGCCTCGGCGACACGGTTGGCGACCGGCGACTCCGCCTTCAGCATCCCGATGCCCGGGCCGTAGACGACGATCTCGACCTTGACGTTGTCCTTGCCCAGGAGCTGCTGGACGTTGTGCGCGTTGTTCAGCGTCAGGTTCCACTTGCCTTCGGCCGGGTCGCTGACCTGGAACACGACCTTGTGCTGCTGAGCCCAGGCCGCCGCGCCGGCGAACAGGCCGAACGCAATGACCGCCAGCGTGCGCCAACCCGACGCCCGCCCCGAACGATGTCCCCAGAATTTCATCTCGTGCCCTTTCACGGCCCGGTGATCGAGCCCGGTGCGGATGATCAAGGCGAACGCACGCCGGCGCACTCCTGACCAACCCGGAGCGGCGCGCACCGGGAAACCCGCATTCGCACAGTTTTCCATATGAATATCCGCGCGAACGGATGTGTTGCCTGCGCGCGGCGGTGCGGACGGCGCCCGGGGCCGCCGCTACACTGCGCGCCGTCATGAGCGGACCCACCCACCCACCGATACGCAGCTACGTGCTGCGCGGCGGCCGGCTTGGCCCCGGACAGCAGCGCGCCCTGGCCGAACTCGGGCCCCGTTTCGTGCTCCCGTTCGGCCCGACCCCGCTCGACGCCGAGGCCGTCTTCGGGCGGCGCGCGCCGCTGGTGCTCGAGATCGGCTTCGGCATGGGTGACGCCACCGCCGCGGTGGCCGCCGCGCAGCCGCAGCAAGACTTCATCGACGTCGAAGTCCACGAGGCCGGCGTCGGCGCGCTGCTGCGCCGCATCGGCCAGGCCGGCCTGACGAACCTGCGCATCGTGCGCCACGACGCGGTCGAGGTGCTGCGCGAGATGATCGCCCCGGGCGCGCTCGCCGGCGTGCATGTCTGGTTTCCCGACCCCTGGCACAAGGCGCGCCACCACAAGCGCCGGCTGATCCAGCCGGCCTTCGTCGAACTGCTGGTCTCGAGGCTGGCGATCGGCGGCTACCTGCACTGCGCCACCGACTGGCAGCCCTATGCCGAGCAGATGCTGGAGGTGCTTTCGGCCGCGCCCGGGCTGACGAACACCGCGGCCGGCTATGCCCCGCGGCCGGGCTGGCGGCCGCTGACAAAGTTCGAGGCGCGCGGCCTGCGCCTCGGCCACGGCGTCTGGGACCTGGTCTTCACTCGCTCCAGTTGACCAGCCCGGTGTAGGCGGTCAGCAGCACGAGGGCGCCGAACGCGATGCGGTACCAGGCGAAGCCCTTGAAATCATGGGTCGAGACGTAGCGGATCAGCCAGCGGATGCACAGCAGCGCGCTGAAGAACGCGAACACGGTGCCGACCGCGAACAGCGGCAGGTCGGCCGCATGCAGCGCCGCACGCTGCTTCCACACCGAGTAGACGCCGGCGCCCATCAGCGTCGGGATGCCGAGATAGAAGCTGAACTCGGTGGCGCATTGGCGCGACAGGCCGAACACCATGCCGCCGATGATCGTCGCGCCGGAGCGGCTGGTGCCGGGGATCAGCGCCAGGCATTGCATCAGCCCGACCTTCAGCGCGTCGACGCGCGTCATCTCGTCGACCGTTCGCACCCGGTCGGCACCCGGCCCGCGCTGGCGGCGCTCGACGAACAGGATCGCCAGGCCGCCGACGATGAAGGCCAGCGCCACCGGCACCGGCGCGAACAGGTGCGCCTTGATCGCCTTCGCGAACGCCAGCCCGAGCACCACCGCGGGCATGAACGCGATCAGCACGTTTAGCGCGAAGCGCTGCGCGACCGGGTCGCGGCCGATGTCGGCCACGGTGCGCGCGAGCCGCTGCCGGTACTGCCAGACGACGGCGAACATCGCGCCGGTCTGGATCGCGATCTCGAACACCTTGGCCGTCTCGCCGGTGAAGCGCAGCAGCGCGCCGGCGATGATCAGGTGCCCGGTCGACGAGATCGGCAGGAACTCGGTCAGGCCCTCGACGATGCCCATCACGGCGGCCTTGACCAGCATCAACGGATCCAAACGCAGCTCCCGGGCAAAGCGGGGGATGATAGTGGCCACCGCAGCCTCGGCCGGCGCCCTCACCGGGGCCGCGCCGGGGCGCTGGGCGGCGCCCCTAGAATTTGCCCCGACCGCGTCCCGTGGAAACCGAACCGATGAACACCGAAATCGCCCGCTTCAACATGATCGAGCAGCAGATCCGCCCCTGGGAGGTGCTCGACCAGAACGTGCTTTCGCTGCTGTCGACACTCAAGCGCGAGGACTTCGTGCCGCCGGGCCTGCGCGCGCTCGCCTTCGTCGACACCCAGGTGCCGCTGCTCGACGGCGACCCGTCCGGCCCCTGCATGCTCGAGCCCAAGGTCGAGGCGCGGCTGCTGCAGGAGCTGCAGGTTCAGCGCCACGAGAAGGCGCTCGAGATCGGCGCTGGCTCGGGCTTCATGGCGGCGCTGCTGGCGCACCGCGCGCAGCAGGTCTTCACGCTCGAATGCCGGCCGGCGCTGGTGCAGATGGCGCGCGAGAACCTGCGCAAGAGCGGCATCGTCAACGCCACCGTCGTCGAGGTCAGCGCGGACGAGGGTGCGCGCGGGCTGCCCGCCGAGGCGCCTTTCGACGTGATCCTGCTCTCGGGATCGGTCGCCGAGGTGCCGCGCGCGCTGCTCGAGCAACTGAAGATCGGTGGCCGGCTCGCGGCCATCGTCGGCGAGTTGCCGATCATGCGCGCGCGGCTGTACACCCGGGTCGGCGACGCCGCCTGGTCCGACGTGGACCTGTTCGACACCGTCGCGCCGCGGCTCGAAGGCTTCGCCGAACCGTCGCAGTTCGAGTTCTGAGAGCCTGTGAAGATATGAATCGCACCCGCGTGAGGCCCCGGAACGGGCCCGATCTAGGCGCAAAGCGCAGCCGGGGTTGGGCCAGCACCACAGGCGCTGGCGTTCGCCAGGCACGGACAGTCCGTGTGGACTGCCCGTGTCCGGGCTCAC
>MEGM01000209.1:0-1086 GCA_001725505.1 Rubrivivax sp. SCN 70-15
CGAATGGGCCCTGCGCCCGCGGGTACCCCCACCGCCCTGCGAGTCCGTCGGTGGCGTGCCTCCGGGGGCGGCCCTCGGGGGCGGCAGGAGACGGTGGTTCGGGGGTGCGGGCGCAGGGCCCATTCGCGGTTGCCACTCCCCGTGGCACGAGAAGAAGGCGTTGACGAGGTCACGGTGGCAGACACAAGCCGGTCGCCCGCGAGCGTGGACCGGAGAACGCACCCCCGGGCCACCGGCTCACGCTGAACTTCGCGCACACGCGGCAGGGCCGAACGCGCGAACGGCCGGAATGGGCCGACAGACGGCCTTTCTCGACGACTGCTCGAGACTTGGCATGAGCTGTCGCCGGCGCCCGGTGAAATCCAGCGCTGGCGCTCAAGCTCCTTCGCGCGCCGGCAGCAGCGCCGGCGCCGGGTCGAGCTGCGGCAGGGCCAGCACGCTGCGGATCACCGGGTGCCGCCAGGCCAGCAGCACGAGCAGGCTGCCGACACCGCCGGCGAACGCAAGCGCGGCACGCAGCCCGAAATGCTCGCCGAGCCAGCCGCCGAGCAGCGCGCCCGGGCCGGCCGGCAGCAGGATCAGCCAGCGCATCGTGCTCGTCATGCGGCCGAGCAAGGGCTCGGGCGTCACCGCCTGGCGCAGCGCGAGGAAGTTGATGAAGATCAGCACCGCGCCGGTGCTGTAGAGCATCAGCATCGTCGCGAAAGCCGCCACGCCCCAGCGGCCGACGGGCGCCGCAGCGAGCAGCAGCCAGGCCGCGCTGCAGACCGCGAAGCCCAGCACCAGACAGGGCCCGGGGCCGACGCGACGGCTAATCCGGTTGCCGAACACGCTGGCCAGCACGGTGCCGACCCCCATGCCGGCGTAGCACAGGCCGACCGCCTGCGCCGACAGGCCCAGCGTGCGCGTCGCGAACAGGATCTGCACCACCACCGCCGCGTTCTGGCACAGCTGCCAGGTGCCCACCGCCGCGGCCAGCGCCACCAGCAGCCGATGGCGCAGCACGAAGCGCAATCCGGCGACCAGATCGCGCCCGAAGTGGGCGTCCGCTCGCGGCGTGCGCTTCTCGGTGATGCGGATGCCGCG
>MEGM01000209.1:1095-7552 GCA_001725505.1 Rubrivivax sp. SCN 70-15
CCGCCGAGACCAGCACCAGCGCGGCGTCGACGAGCAAGGCCAGCGGCGCACCGAAGAGCCGGATCAGCAGGCCGGCGACACCGGGCCCGGCGACGTCGGCGCCCGAGGTCGCGAGCGCGTTCTTCGCGTGCGCCTCGACGAGCCGGTCGCGTGCGACGACCTGGGTCAGCACGATCTGCGCCGCGCTGCCGGCGGTGGTGTAGACGGTGCCGATCATGAACGCCACCCAGTACAGCCAGCCCATCGTCAGCCAGCCCGCCCAGGCCGCCAGCGGCACGCTGGCGACGGTGACGGCGATGAAGGTCTCGCCGGCGACGTAGACCGGCAGCTTGCGCACGCGGTCGAGCCAGACGCCGCTGGGCAGCGAGAACAGCACGAAGGGCAGGATCTCCATCGCGGTGAGCCGGCCCATCTGCGTCGGCGTCGCGTGCAGCAGCACGGCCGCGGTGAGCGGCAGCGCGAGCATCGTGACCTGGCCGCCGAACGAGCTGATCAGGATCGAGGTCCACAGCCGCCGGTAGGTGGCGTCGCGCAGCAGGTCACGCTCGGGCAGCGTGAGCGCGGCGCGCAGTCGCGCGAGGAGCGCGGGCAGCGCTTGTCCCATTCGTCGTTCTCTCGTCGTCGCCGATGGCCCGGGTGGGGCCTGGACGCCAGCGGCCGGGGCGACGAGCCGGCCGCTGCGCCGGGCTCCCGGCCAACGGGCGAGCGGCCGGGAACGCAAACCTGAGCGTGGATCGGTGCGCTACGCGCTGCCGGCGCGCGCACGCCGGACCAGCCCCTCGATCGCGAGCACGTAGCCGTCGATGCCGAAGCCAACGACGATGCCGGCCGCGGCCGGCGAGATGTAGCTGTGGTGGCGGAACGCCTCGCGCGCGTGGACGTTCGAGATGTGGACCTCGACCACCGGCACCTCGGCACCCTTGATCGCGTCGTGCAGCGCGACCGAGGTGTGCGTGTAGGCGCCGGCGTTGAACACCACGCCGATCAGCTCGCCGGCCTTGAAGCGGCGGCCGGCCTCGTGGATCGCGTCGATCAGCACGCCTTCGTGGTTCGACTGCCGGCATTCGACGCTGCAGCCCAGGCGCTCGCCGGTGCGCTGGCACAGCGCCTCGACATCGGCCAGCGTCGCCGCACCGTAGACCGCCGGCTCGCGCTGGCCGAGCAGGTTCAGGTTCGGGCCGTTCAGGATCAGCAGCTGGGCCATCGTCGGTCTCGGGTTGGGGCCGCTCAGGAGCGGTAGTCGGCGTTGATGCTGACGTAGTCGTGCGACAGGTCGCAGGTCCAGACCGTCGCTTCGGCGGGCCCGCGGTGCAGATCGACGCGCACCGTGATCTCGCTCTGCTTCATCACGCGCTGGCCGTCCTCTTCGCGGTAGCCGGGGTCGCGGCCCCCTTCGCGCACGACGTGCACGTCGTCGAGGAAGAGGTCGATCACAGACGGGTCCAGGTCGGCGATGCCGGCGTAGCCGACCGCGGCCAGGATGCGGCCGAGGTTGGGGTCGCTGGCGAAGAACGCCGTCTTCACGAGCGGCGAGTGGCCGATCGCATAGGCCGCGAGCCGGCACTCGGCCTCGTCACGGCCGCCCTGCACGCGCACGGTGATGAACTTGGTCGCGCCTTCGCCGTCGCGCACGATGGCCTGCGCGAGCTGCTGCGAGACCGCGACCACCGCGTCGCGCAGCGCGCGGCCGTCGGCCGAGTCGAGCGACGTGATCGGCGCGTGGCCAGCGCGCTGGGTCGCGGCGAGGACGAACGAATCGTTGGTCGAGGTGTCGCCGTCGATCGTGATCCGGTTGAAGCTGAGGTCGGCCGCCTCGCGCACCAGCGCCTGCACCAGCGCCGGCGCGACGACCGCGTCGGTGGCGACGAAGCCGAGCATCGTCGCCATGTTCGGGCGGATCATTCCGGCCCCCTTCGAGATGCCGGTCACGGTGACGGTGCGGCCGCCGATCGTGATCCGGCGCGACGCCGCCTTGGGCAGCGTGTCGGTGGTCATGATGCCTTGCGCGGCCTCGAACCAGCCGTCGGCGCGCAGCGCCGCCAGAGCCGCGGGCAGCCCGGCTTCGAGGCGCTCGACCGGCAGCGTCTCCATGATCACGCCGGTGGAGAACGGCAGCACCTGCTGCGCCCGGCAGCCGAGCAGCGCCGCCAGCGCGGCGCAGCTGCGCTGCGCGCGCGCCAGCCCGTCGGCGCCGGTGCCGGCGTTGGCGTTGCCGGTGTTGACGAGCAGCGCGCGGATGCCGCCGCTCTCGGTCGCGCCGGCCAGATGCTCGCGGCACAGCTGCACCGGCGCGGCGCAGAAGCGGTTGTTCGTGAAGACGCCGGCGACGGCGGCACCCTCGTCGAGCGCGAACACGACCAGGTCGCGCCGGTTGGGCTTGCGCATGCCGGCCATAGCGGTGCCCATCTTCAGGCCCGCCACCGGGTGCAGGGCCGATGGGTCCGGGGGGCTCAGGTTGACGGGCATCGAATGCGACCTCGGGGCTGTGACGCCGCGATTGTAGAAGTCGCGTTCAGCCGGCCGGCGCCGGATCGCGCTTCAGCCGCGCGAGCAGCACCTGGTCGCAAAGCTCGCCCCGGGCGTCTCGCTCTACGCCGCGCATCACGCCCTCGTACTGCAGGCCGAGCGTCTGCGCGAAATGGATCGAGCGCGTGTTGCGCAGGTCGCACCAGGCCTCGACGCGCTCGATGCCGAGCTCGAACGCGAGGTCGACGAGCGCGAGCGCGGCCTCGCGCATCAGGCCGCGGCCGGCCAGCCGGGTGTCGCCGACGTAGCCGATCTGGCAGCGCGGCGCGCCCAGGTCGAAGCTGTGCAGGTCGAGGTTGCCGACGAAGCGCTGCGTCTCGCGCTCGAAGGCGAAATAGATCAGCGCCTCGCCGCGCGCCACCATCTCGGCGTCGATCTCGCAGAAGCGGCGCGCGCCGTCTTCGTCGAACGGGCGCTGGCCCCATTGGACGAAGCGCAGGCTGGGCAGCGAGATGTTGACGCTGTCGCGCACCGCGGCCGCATGCGCGGCGCGCGGGAACTCGAGCGTCAGCCGCGGCGTCAGCAGCTGCGGCGGTGCGCGCCCGACCAGCGTGCGCACGCCGGCAGACACGGCCGCAGCGTCAGCGCGAAGACCGCCCTCGGTCACGCCGCTGCCCCACCCCTGCCGTGTCAGGCCAGGCGGCCGTGGCAGTGCTTGTACTTCTTGCCACTGCCGCAGGGGCAGGGGTCGTTGCGCCCGACCTTGGCCACCGCGGCCGCGCCCGTCGCCGGGCCGGCCTCGGACGAGACGCTGCCGTCCTCGTTCGGGTGCGTGTAGGTCACGTTCGACAGTGCGCTGGCCTGCTGCTCGATCGCCTCGGCCGCCCGCGCCGCCTGGTCCTGCGACTGGATGCGCACCGTCATCAGCACGCGCGTGACCTCGAGCTTCACCGCGTCGAGCAGCTGCGAGAACAGCTCGAAGGCCTCGCGCTTGTACTCCTGCTTCGGGTTCTTCTGCGCGTAGCCGCGCAGGTGGATGCCCTGGCGCAGGTAGTCCAGCGCGGCCAGGTGCTCGCGCCAGTGCGAGTCGATGGCCTGAAGCAGCACCATGCGCATGAAGGGCATGAACTGCTCGGCGCCGACCGCCTGCAGCTTGCCGGCGAACTGGGCGTCGGCCGCGGCACGGACCTTCTCGACGATGTCGTCGTCGGTGACGCTCTCGCTGCCGTCGACCTCGGACTTGAGCGCGATCTCGAGCTGCCACTCCTCCTTGAGCACGCGCTCCAGGCCGTCCAGGTCCCACTGCTCTTCCAGGCTCTCGGCCGGCACGAAGGCGCGAACGACGTCGGTCATCGCGCTGTGGCGCAGGTTGCCGATCTGTTCCTCGAGCGAAGGCGACTCGAGGATCTCGTTGCGCTGCTGGTAGATGACCTTGCGCTGGTCGTTCGCGACGTCGTCGTACTCGAGCAGCTGCTTGCGCACGTCGAAGTTGCGCGCCTCGACCTTGCGCTGCGCGCCTTCGATGCTGCGGTTGACGATGCCGGCCTCGATCGCCTCGCCCTCGGGCATCTTGAGCCGGTCCATGATCGAGCGCACGCGCTCACCGGCGAAGATGCGCATCAGCGAATCGTCGAGCGACAGGTAGAAGCGGCTCGCCCCCGGGTCGCCCTGGCGCCCCGAGCGGCCGCGCAGCTGGTTGTCGATGCGCCGGCTCTCGTGGCGCTCTGTCGCGACGATGCGCAGGCCCCCGAGCGCCTTGACCTGCTCGTGCAGGCCCTGCCATTCGTCGTGCAGCTGCCTGGCGCGCGCCTTCTTCTCCTCGTCCGACAGGTTCGGGTCGGCCTCGACGAACTGGACCTGCTTCTCGACGTTGCCGCCGAGCACGATGTCGGTGCCGCGGCCGGCCATGTTGGTCGCGATCGTGATCATCTTCGGCCGCCCGGCCTGGGCGATGATCTCGGCCTCCTTCGCGTGCTGCTTGGCGTTGAGCACCTGGTGCGGCAGCTTGGCCTGCGTCAGCAGCCCGGAGACCAGCTCCGAGTTCTCGATCGACGTCGTGCCCACCAGCACCGGCTGGCCGCGCTCGTAGCAGTCGCGGATGTCCTTGACGACGGCGTCGTACTTCTCCTTCGCCGTCTTGTAGATCAGGTCGAGCTCGTCCTTGCGGATCGTCGGCTTGTTCGGCGGGATCACCACCGTCTCCAGACCGTAGATCTCCTGGAATTCGTAGGCCTCGGTGTCGGCCGTGCCCGTCATGCCGGCGAGCTTGCCGTACATCCGGAAGTAGTTCTGGAAGGTGACCGACGCGAGCGTCTGGTTCTCGTGCTGGATCTGCACGCCTTCCTTCGCCTCGACCGCCTGGTGCAGCCCGTCGCTCCAGCGCCGGCCCGTCATCAGCCGGCCGGTGAACTCGTCGACGATGATCACCTCGCCGTTCTGCACCACGTAATGCTGGTCGCGGTTGTAGAGCTGGTGCGCACGCAGCGCCGCGTACACGTGGTGCATCAGCGCGATGTTGGCGGGGTCGTACAGGCTCGCGCCCGGCGCCAGCAGCCCGGCCTCGGCGAGGATCTGCTCGGCCTTCTCGTGGCCGGCCTCGGTGAGGAAGACCTGGTGGCTCTTCTCGTCGACGGTGAAGTCGCCCGGATCGATCACGCCCTCGCCGGTGCGCGGATCGGCCTCGCCGATTTGCTTCTTCAGCCGCGGCACGACGGCGTTGATGCGCACGTAGAGCTCGGTGTGGTCCTCGGCCTGGCCGCTGATGATCAGCGGCGTGCGCGCCTCGTCGATCAGGATCGAGTCGACCTCGTCGACGATCGCGAAGTTGAGCCCGCGCGCGACGCGGTCGGCCACCTCGTAGACCATGTTGTCGCGCAGGTAGTCGAAGCCGAACTCGTTGTTCGTGCCGTAGGTCACGTCGGCGGCGAAGGCAGCCTGCTTCTCCTCGCGCTGCAGGCCAGGGACGTTGACGCCGACCGTCAGCCCGAGGAAGCCGTACAGCCGGCCCATCCACTCGGCGTCGCGGCGCGCGAGGTAGTCGTTGACGGTGACCACGTGCACGCCCTTGCCTTCGATGGCGTTCAGGTAGACCGGCAGCGTCGCCATCAGCGTCTTGCCTTCGCCGGTGCGCATCTCGGCGATCTTGCCCTGGTGCAGCGTGATGCCGCCGATCAGCTGGACGTCGAAGTGGCGCATCTTCAGCACGCGCTTGCTGCCCTCGCGCACGACCGCAAAGGCCTCGGGGAGCAGGTCGTCGAGCGTCGTCCCCTGCGCCAGGCGCTGGCGGAATTCGTCGGTCTTCGCGCGCAGCGCGGCGTCGTCCAGCGTCTCGAACTGGGGCTCCAGCGCGTTGATCTTCTCCACCGTGCGCCGGTAGGTCTTCAGCAGCCGTTCGTTACGACTGCCGAAAATCTGGGTCAGGATCTTGGGGAACATGCAGCATCCGCAGGCGGGGTGATTCGGGTGCCGCGTGGTTGTCACGCGACCCATCGCGACGCCCGGGCCCGCGATCGGCAGGCCTCGGACAGGCGGCGCCTTGCTGGGCTGGGCCGCTGGCGAAGCGTGCGAGTTTAGCCTAGCCACGCTGCCCCGACCCCGGCATCGCGGCCGGCCGTTAGACTGGCCCCATGCCCGCCTCCAACGCGCCCGCCGGCACCCTGGCGCTGGCCACCGCCCTCGACCGCAGCGAACCGCTGGCGCGCCTGCTCGAGCGCGCGCGCGAGTCCAAGGCGCGCTTCGCGGTCGTTGCCGCACTGCTGCCCGACGGGCTGCGCGAGGCGGTGCGCGCCGGTCCGCTGGACGACGAAGGCTGGTCGCTGCTCGCCGCCCACGGCGCCGCCGCCGCCAAGCTGCGCCAGTGGCTGCCCACGCTCGAAGCCGCGCTCGCCGAGCAGGGCTGGCCGCAGCAGCCGATCAAGGTGCGCATCCAGCCGCCGCAGGCACCGGGCTGATCCGGCGCCGGCCGCGGTCAAGCCTCCGGCTGCGGCGGGGT
>MEGM01000210.1 GCA_001725505.1 Rubrivivax sp. SCN 70-15
CGTGCCGCTTCGCCGAGGCCGGCGCGGTGACGATCATCTGCGCGCGCGACGAGGACAAGCTCGCCGACGCGGTGCGGCAGATCACGGCGCACGCGCAGGCGCGCGGCAACGCGAACCCGCAGGTGCACCGCTACCGCGTCGACATCGCCGACGCGGCCGATTGCGCCGCGTTCGTCGAGACGATCGTCGACGCGCATGGCGGCGTCGACTTCCTGATCAACAACGCCGGGCGCTCGATCCGGCGCGCGATCGAGTCCAGCTACGACCGCTTCCACGACTACGAGCGCACGATACAGCTGAACTACTTCGGCTGCCTGCGCGTGACGATGGGGCTGCTGCCGGGCATGGTGGCGAAGCGGCGCGGCCACGTCGTCAACATCAGCAGCATCGGCGTGCTGACGAATGCGCCGCGCTTTTCGGCCTACGTCGCGAGCAAGGCGGCGCTCGACGCCTGGACGCGCTGCGCGAGCAGCGAATTCGCCGACCAGGGCGTCACGTTCACGACGATCAACATGCCGCTGGTGCGCACGCCGATGATCGCGCCGACCCAGATCTACAACAACGTGCCGACGCTGAGCCCGGAGCAGGCGGCCGAGATGATCGCCCAGGCCTGCATCGGCCGCCCGGTGCGGATCGCGACGCGGCTGGGCATCGCCGGCGAGGTGCTGCACGCGCTGGCGCCGCGCATCGCGCAGATCGTGATGAACACGAGCTTCAGGATGTTCCCCGACAGCGACGCGGCGAAGGGCGAGAAAGGCGGACGCACCCAGCTCGGCCCCGAGGCAATGGCGCTGGAGCAGATGATGCGCGGCATCCATTTCTAGCGCCGCGCGCAATCGGTGACGCCAGGTGACATATGAAGTCACGAGCCGTCATCGTTCGCTCGACCGCCCAGGCCGCGCAGGCGCAACACTCGGGCCCGGATCGACGCGAACGCCGGGCGCCCGACACAAGGAGAAGTGATGTTGAAGGGTGTGATGTCGGGCATCGTGCTGACGCTCGTCGTGGCGGCACTGGTCGGCTTCGGGCTGCTGCACAGCGGCTTGATCCCCGCCAACGCGGACGCGACGCCGGGGCCGATCGAGACCTGGATGGCGAAGACCTCGCTGCATGCGACGCTGCGCCGCGAGGCGCCGACCGAGCCGAACCCGGTCGCGCTGACCGACCCGAACCTGCTCGAAGGCGTCGACCTCTACGCGCGCAACTGCGCCGTCTGCCACGGCGACTCCCGCGGCGCGGCCGCGCCGTCGCCGATCGCCAAGGGCCTGTACCAGAAGCCACCGCAGCTGGCCACCGACGGTGTCGAGGACGACCCCGACGCGGTGTCGTTCTGGAAGATCAAGCACGGCATCCGGCTCACCGCGATGCCCTCGTTCCGGGGCACGCTGACCGACCAGCAGATGTGGACGCTGGCGCTCTTCGTCGGCCACATGGACAAACTGCCGCCGGCGGTGCAGCAGGCCTGGCAGCAGGTGCGCAACTGGCCGGTGGACGCGAAGTAGGCGCCGGCGCTCGACCCGGGCCGCGCGGCGCTGCGGGCGCCGCCGCGGCCGTCAGCGCGCCTTGCCGATCGCGGTGACGGTGTAGCTGCCGTTCACCTTGGCGGCCGTGAAGCGGACCTCGTCGCCGACCGCCAGCCCCTCCAGCAACTTGGGATCGGCGACGCGGAAGGTCAGCGTCATCGGCGGCATGTCCAGGTTCTTCACGCCCTTGTGCTTGAGCGTGATGCGCGATTGCGCCGCGTCGATCTTCGTCACCTCGCCGGTGCTGGTGGGCGCCTGCGCGAGCGCGCTGATCGTGACGGTGGCCGCGGCGGCCAGGGTGAGCAGTGATTTCATGGGCGCTCCTGTTCGCTTGCAACGCGGGTGGGCGGCTGGCCGATGACCCGGTCCCTACAATCGCGGCCAACTTTGCGTTTCTTCGGATGCCGCCGATGGACACCCCCGCCGACACGGTCCTGGACCATATCACCCCGCGCGAGAAGGCCGAGATCCTGGCCCAGGCGCTACCGTACATCCGCAAGTACCACGGCAAGACGCTGGTCATCAAGTACGGCGGCAACGCGATGACGGACCCGGCGCTGCAGCAGGACTTCGCCGAGGACATCGTGCTGCTCAAGCTCGTCGGGATGAACCCGATCGTCGTCCACGGCGGCGGGCCGCAGATCGACGAGGCGCTCTCGCGTCTGGGCAAGAAGGGCACCTTCATCCAGGGCATGCGCGTCACCGACGAGGAGACGATGGAGGTCGTCGAATGGGTGCTCGGCGGCGAGGTGCAGCAGGACATCGTCGGCCTGATCAACGCCGCCGGCGGCAAGGCGGTGGGGCTGACCGGGCGCGACGGCGCGATGATCCGCGCGCGCAAGCTGAAGATGCTCGACAAGAACGACCCGACGATCGAGCACGACGTCGGCCAGGTCGGCGAGATCACCGCGATCGACCCGAGCGTCGTGCAGGCGCTGCAGGACGACCAGTTCATCCCGGTCATAAGCCCGATCGGCTTCGGAGAGCAGGGCGAGAGCTACAACATCAATGCCGACATCGTCGCCGGCAAGCTGGCCACTGTGCTCAAGGCCGAGAAGCTGATGCTGCTGACGAACACGCCCGGCGTGCTGGACAAGGCGGGCACGCTGCTGACCAACCTGTCGGCGCGCGAGATCGACGAGCTGTTCGCCGACGGCACCATCTCCGGCGGGATGCTGCCCAAGATCGCCGGTGCGCTCGACGCCGCCAAGAGCGGTGTCAACGCAGTGCACATCATCGACGGCCGCGTGCCGCACGCGACGCTGCTGGAGATCCTGACCGATCAGCCCTTCGGCACGATGATTCGCTCGCACTGAGGGCCGTGGCGGGGCTGTCGTGTGCCAACGACCGATGCGCGACCAGCGGGTCTGGCTCTTCGACCTCGACAACACGCTGCACGACGCGTCGGCGGCCGCGTTCGGCGACATCAACCGCAGCATGACGGCGTACATCGGGCGCGAGCTCGGTGTCTCCGCTGCCGAGGCCGACGCGCTGCGGCGCCGCTACTGGCTGCGCTACGGCGCGACGCTGCTCGGGCTGGTGCGTCACCACGGCGTGCGCGCGCACCATTTCCTGCACCACACGCACCTGCTGCCCGGGCTCGAGGAGCGCGTGCGCGGGCACGACCATGACTTCGCCGCGATCGCGCGGCTGCGCGGCACGAAGATCATCCTGACGAACGCGCCCGCCGCCTACGCCGAGCGCGTGCTCGGCGCGCTCGGCGTGCGCCATCTCTTCGACGCCGTGATCCCAATCGAGCGGATGCGGATGTTCGGCGAACTGCGCCCCAAGCCCGACGCGCGCATGCTGCGCCGGATCGCGGTGCGACTGGGCGTCCCCGCGTCGCGCTGCGTGCTCGTCGAGGACACGCCGGGCCACCTCAAGGCGGCGCGCAGCGTCGGCATGGGCACGGTGTGGATGCAGCGCTGGGCGCGCGGCGCCGCGGCCCGGGGCGGGCCGTCGGGCGCGACGCGCACCAGCGTGACGCCGGCCTATGTCGACCGGCGCGTGCGCAACTTGAGGGCGCTCACGGCGCATGAGGCTCATGGTTTACCTGCAAGCGAGTGACCGCAAACCCTGTGCCAGAATCCCGCTGCCCTTTTGATGCCGGCCCCCGAAGCCTCGATGTCCGAACTGCCCGACGAAGCGAATGCGGTGGCCGCGCCCGAAGCGGTGGCCGAACCGGCCACCCCGGTGCGCAAGCGCCCGCGCCCGGGTGAGCGCCGCGTCCAGATCCTGCAGACGCTGGCGGCGATGCTCGAGCAGCCCGGCGCCGAACGCATCACGACCGCGGCGCTGGCCGCGAAGCTCGATGTCAGCGAGGCCGCGCTGTACCGCCATTTCGCGAGCAAGGCGCAGATGTTCGAGGGGCTGATCGAGTTCATCGAGTCGAGCGTCTTCACGCTCGTCAACCAGATCACCGAGCGCGAGCCCTCGGGTGCGGCACAGGCGCAGAAGATCGTCGCGATGCTGCTGCAGTTCGGCGAGAAGAACCCGGGCATGACGCGCGTGATGGTCGGCGACGCGCTGGTCTTCGAGCACGAGCGCCTGATCACGCGCATGAACCAGTTCTTCGATCGCGTCGAGTCGCAGCTGCGCCAGAGCCTGCGCGCGGCCGCCGAGGCGGCCGGTTCGGCGACCCCCACCGTCGACGCGAATGCGCTCGCGTCGGCGCTCACCGCGCTCGTCGTCGGCCGGCTCCAGCGCTATGCGCGCTCGGGGTTCCGCCGGCCGCCGACCGAACAGCTGGACCTGGCGCTGCAGCGCCTGACGGCCTGAGCGTGCGCCGGGCCGGCGTGGGCCGGGCCCTAAACTTCGGCCCATGACGTCGACGGCTCTCGAATCCCTGCTCGCCCGCGCCGAATCGCTGCTCGCGCGGCTCGAAGGCGTGCTTGCGCATCCGCCCGCCGCGCCCGACTGGGGCGCCTCGGTCGCTTTCCGCTACCGCCGGCGCGCGGGACTGGGATCGGCGGGCGTGCTCGAGCCGGTGCGCCACGTCGCGACGATCCGGCTTGCCGACCTGAAGGAGGTCGAGGCGCAGAAGGAGCGCCTCGTGCGCAACACCGAGCAGTTCGTCGCCGGCCACGGCGCGAACAACGTGCTGCTCACCGGCGCGCGCGGCACGGGCAAGAGCTCTCTGATCAAGGCCTGCCTGAACGAGTTCGCGCCGCGCGGGCTGCGCCTGATCGAGGTCGACAAGGCCGACCTGGTCGACCTGCCCGATCTGGTCGACCTCGTCGCGGCGCGGCCGGAGCGCTTCGTCGTCTTCTGCGACGACCTCAGCTTCGACGAGGGCGAGCCCGGCTACAAGGCGCTGAAGAGCATGCTCGACGGCTCGGTCGCGCAGGCCAGCGACAACGTGCTGATCTACGCGACCAGCAACCGCCGCCACCTGCTGCCCGAGTACATGAAGGAGAACCTGAGCTACCAGCACACCGAGGACGGCGAGGTCCACCCGGGCGAGGTGGTCGAGGAAAAGATCTCGCTGTCCGAGCGTTTCGGGCTGTGGATCAGCTTCTACCCCTTCACGCAGGCCGAGTACCTGGCGATCGTCGCGCAGAGACGCGATCGCCGCGGCGCGCCAGGAATCGCTGGTCTGGGCGCTGGAGCGCGGTTCGCGCTCGGGCCGCGTCGCGCAGCAGTTCGCGCGCGACTACGCGGGGCGGCATGCCTGAGCGCGAGCCGGTGGAGGCCGAGTCACGGGAGCCGCCCCGCGCGTTGGACGTCGATTCTCAGGAGCCGCGCCGTCCGGTGGACGTCGCGGTGGGCGTGCTGATCGACGCCGAAGGCCGCTTCCTGCTCACCTCGCGCCCGGCCGGCAAGCCCTACGCGGGCTACTGGGAGTTCCCGGGCGGCAAGCTCGAGGCGGGCGAGTCGTTCCCGGGCGGCAAGCTCGAGGCGGGCGAGTCGGTCGAGCAGGCGCTGGCGCGCGAACTGCATGAGGAACTGGGCATCGCGATCGGCCCGGTCCAGCCCTGGAAGGTGGAGCTGATGGACTACCCGCATGCGCGGGTGCGGCTGCATTTCTGCAAGGTCTACGCGTGGCAGGGCGAGTTCGAGATGCGCGAGGGCCAGCAGATGGCCTGGCAGACGCTGCCGGTGCGGGTGGCGCCGGTGCTGCCGGGGACGGTGCCGGTGCTGGGCTGGTTCGCCGCCGAGCGCGGCTTCGAGGGACCGACGCACTAGACGCACCGGCCCGCGCGGCGGGCCGGAGAAGGCCTGCGCCGCCCGGTGCCGGGTGTCCGAACTAAACTCCACCCATGAACTGGCTCGACAGCCTCCGCTGGGACCGCGACGGTCTGGTGCCCGTGATCGCCCAGGAGCAGGAAAGCGGCGACGTGCTGATGTTCGCGTGGATGAACCGCGACGCGCTCGCCGAGACCGCGCGCCGCGGCGAGGCGGTCTACTGGAGCCGCTCGCGCCAGCGCCTGTGGCACAAGGGCGAGGAATCGGGCCATGTGCAGAAAGTGCACGAGATCCGCACCGACTGCGACAACGACGTCGTGCTGCTGAAGGTGACGCAGCAGGGCCACGAACCCGCGGAGCCTTCGATTGCCTGCCACACCGGCCGGCACAGCTGCTTCTTCCAGCGTCACGAGAATGGCGAATGGCACAGCGTCGAGCCGGTGCTGAAGGATCCCGAGGCGATCTACCGATGACTGCACCCGACGACACGCTGGCCCGGCTCGCGGCCGTGATCGGCTCGCGCCGTGGCGGCGACCCCGACCGGAGCTACGTCGCGCGCCTGTTCGCCAAGGGCACCGACGCGATCCTGAAGAAGGTCGGCGAGGAGGCCACCGAGGTCGTGATGGCGGGCAAGGACGGCGAGCGCGAGAAGATCGTCGCCGAGATGGCCGACCTGTGGTTCCACTGCCTGGTGACGCTGTCGCAGTTCGGCCTCGCGCCCGACGACGTGCTCGCCGAGCTGCGCCGGCGCGAGGGGCTGTCGGGGCTGGAGGAATTCGCGCTGCGCAAGGTCCGCGAGCGCGAGGCGGGGTCGGCATGAGCGATCCGATCGAGGCGGCGCGGCTCGACGGCTCGCTCAAGTCCGTCGGCCACATCAGCTACCTGCTGCACACCATCGTCGCCGTGGCGGCGGTGCTGCCGGGCGCGCAGGCCAGCATCGGGCTGCTGCTGGTGGCGTTCGTCATCGACCTCGTCAAGCGCGGCGACGCCGTCGGCAGCTGGCAGGAATCGCATTTCAGCTGGCGCATCCGCACCGTGCTGTGGGTCGGCGTGCTCTATCTGGTGACCTTGCCGCTGTGGTTCTTCTTCCTGCTGCCGGGCTGGATCGCCTGGACGCTGATCTCGATTTGGTTCCTCTACCGCGTCGTGCGCGGCTGGATGGCCCTGAACAGCAACCGCGCGATGCCGGCCTGAGCCGGCCGGCGCCGAAACCGATGAACACCGATCCCGACTGCATCTTCTGCAAGATCGTCGCCGGCGCGATTCCGGCACGAAAAGTCCACGAGGACGATGAACTTCTTGCCTTCCACGACATCAATCCGTGGGCGCCGGTGCATGTGCTCTTGATCCCGAAGACGCACATCGCCACGCTCGCCGACGTCGGCCCCGAGCACGACGCGCTGCTCGGGCGCATGCTGGGCCTGGCGCCGCGCCTGATGCGCGATCTGGGCGTGACGAACGGATTTCGCACGCTGATCAACACCGGGCGCGACGGGATGCAGGAGGTCTATCACCTGCACATGCACGTGATGGGCGGACCGCGGCCGTGGGCACGCGGCTGATCGCCTACGCCGACCGGCGCGTCACCTAGAATTCGGGATTCCCTTCAGGAGAAAGACCATGGGTGGTTTCAGCATCTGGCACTGGATGATCGTGCTGCTCGTCGTGGTGTTGATCTTCGGCACCAAGAAGCTCAAGAACATCGGCACCGACCTCGGCGAGGCCGTCAAGGGCTTCAAGGACGGGGTCAAGGGCGCGAACGCCGACGAGACGCCCGCCGCGCCGCCGCAGCAGGTGACCGCGCAGCGTTCGGCGACGGACAGCAATACCGTCGACGTCGAAGCGAAAACCAAGTCCTGATCCGCGGTGCTCGACTTCGGATTCGACAAGATCGCGCTCATCGGCGCGGTCGCGCTGATCGTCATCGGGCCGGAGAAGCTGCCCAAGGTGGCGCGCACCTTCGGCCACCTTTTCGGCAAGGCGCAGCGCTACGTGGCCGACGTGAAGGCGGAGGTCAACCGCTCGATCGAGCTCGATGAACTGAAGAAGATGAAGACCGAGTTCGAGGACGCGGCGCGCAACGTCACGCAGGCGGTGCACAAGGAAGTGCAGGCCGCGGGCAGCGCGTTCGAGAGCGAATGGAAGGGCATCACCGAGGGTCTGAACGGCAGCGATGCGCCCACTGTGGCCTACGAGCCGCCGCCACCCGAGTACCGGCACCCGAAGAAGAACTGGCGCCTCAAGCGCGGCGCGATGCCGCAGTGGTACAAGCAGCGCCACGGCGTGCGCAGCAAGGCGCAGTCGGGTGCGGCCCGGGTCGCGCGCTTCAGGCCGCCGGGCATCGGGCCGCGCGCATGAGCCCGTTCAGGAGGCTGCGATGAGCGGCGGCGAGGCCAAGGAGGCGAAGGACGAGCTCGACGGCAGCGAAGCACCGTTCGTCTCGCACCTGATCGAGCTGCGCGACCGGCTGATCCGTGCGCTGATCGCGGTCGGCATCGCGTTCGCGGTGCTGTTCATCTGGCCCTCGCCGTCGGGGCTGTACGACCTGCTCGCCGCGCCGCTGCTGTCGCACCTGCCGCCGGGCACGAAGCTGATCGCGACGAACGTGATCTCGCCGATCCTGGTGCCGCTCAAGATCACGCTGATGGCGGCGTTCATGTGCGCGCTGCCGGTCGTGCTGTACCAGGTCTGGGCCTTCGTCGCGCCGGGGCTGTACTCGCACGAGAAGAAGCTGGTGCTGCCGCTGGTGATCAGCAGCACCTTCCTGTTCCTCGTCGGGGTCGCGTTCTGCTATTTCATCGTGATCCCGAACATGTCGCGCTTCATCCACGCGTTCGCCCCGACCTCGATCACCGCGGCGCCGGACATCGAGGAGTACTTCGGCTTCGTGCTCACGATGTTCCTCGTCTTCGGCGTCACCTTCGAGGTGCCGGTGGCGGTGGTCGTGCTCGCGCGCATCGGCATCGTCAGCATCGCGCAGCTGAAGAAGGTGCGCGGCTTCTTCGTCGTCGGCGCGTTCATCGTCTCGGCCATCGTCACGCCGCCGGACGTGATCTCGCAGCTCGCGCTGGCGATCCCGATGATCCTGCTCTACGAGATCGGCATCATCGGCGCGCAGCTCTTCATCAAGCACACGCAGGCGCCCGACGCCGACGCGGCGAAGGACAAGCCGGCGACCTGATCAGCGCCGCACTTTCGGCGCCGGCCGCTCGCCGATCACGACGTTCACGTCGAGCGCCCTGGCGCCGCGCTGAACGCCGAGCACGGCCCGGCTGTTCGGCTTGAGCGCCGCCACCGCGGCGAGCAGTGCGGCCGTGTCGTCGACCGGGCGGCCGGCGACGCGCACGACCACGTCGCCCGGCAGCAGCCCGCCCTGGCTCGCCGGGCCGCCCTGCAGCACGCCGGTGATCAGCACGCCCTGCTTGACCGGCAGACCGAAGCCTTCGGCGATCTCGGGCGTCAGGTCGCGCGGCTCGACGCCGATCCAGCCGCGCGTGACGCGGCCGTCGCGCACCAGGCTCTCGAGCACCTGGCGCGCGGTGTCGACCGGAATCGCGAAACCGATGCCCAGGCTGCCGCCGGTGCGCGAGAAGATCGCGGTGTTGATGCCGACCAGGTTGCCCGCCGCGTCGACGAGCGCGCCGCCCGAGTTGCCCGGGTTGATCGCGGCGTCGGTCTGGATGAAGTTCTCGAACGTCGACAGCCCGAGCTGGTTGCGCCCGAGCGCGCTGACGATGCCGGCGGTGACGGTCTGGCCGACGTTGAACGGGTTGCCGATCGCGAGCACGATGTCGCCGACCTTCAGCCCTGGCGTGCTGCCGAAGGCGATCACCGGGAGCCGGTCGAGCGAGATCTTCAGCACCGCGAGGTCGGTCTCGGGGTCGGCGCCGATCAGCCGCGCGCCGGCCTGGCGGCCGTCGGCGAGCTGGACCGAGATCTCGTCGGCGCCCTCGATCACGTGGTTGTTCGTCAGCAGGTAGCCCTCGGGCGAGACGATCACCCCCGAACCCAGGCCGATCTGCTGCTCGGGCGCGCGGTCGCCGAAGAAGAAGCGGAAATGCGGGTCGTCGAGCTGCGGGTTGCGCCGCGCCGTCATCCGGCTCGCGACGATGCTGACGACGGCCGGCGCGGCGCGCTGCGCCGCGGCGCGGTAGCCCTCAGCGTCGGTGCCGGCAGCGCGAAGCCGCTGTCGCGCCAGGGGCCGGGCAGCCATTGCGGCTTGAGCGTCGCGAGCACGAACACCAGCGCGACGGCGACCGTGACCGCCTGCGAGAATACGAGCCAGGTTTTGCGCAAGATGAGGCGGGAGTGATGGCGTGATGGCCGGATGGGGCGGGGGCCCTGCCTTGCGGAGGCAGCGGCCGGAAGCGAGCAACGATTATCCGGCCAACCGTCCGCGCGTCGGTCCGCGGGGCGGTCGCCGCGCCCGGGCGGAGGGCCGGCGATGAAGCCGCTGCTGATCACGATGGGTGATCCGGCCGGCATCGGTCCGGAGATCATCGGCCGGGCCTTCGAGCGCGGCGAGGCGCGGGACTGCGTCGTGATCGCCGACCCGGCGGTGATGCGCCGCGCCGGTGCGGCGATGACGGCGGTGATCGACACACCGGCCGATCTGGCCGCGGTGCCGCCCGGCTGCCTGCCAGTGCTGGTGCCGCCGGGGCTGCCTGCCGGGCTGGCCGAACTGCCCTGGGGCCGCGTCGACGCGCGCTGTGGCGCGGCCGCGGCGCGCTGCATCGAGCAGGCGGTGCGCCTGGTCCAGGCCGGCGACGCAGCGGCGATCGTCACCGCGCCGATCCACAAGGAGGCGTTCGCCGCCGCGGGCATGCCCTTCCCCGGCCACACCGAGATGCTCCAGTCGCTGGCCGCCGCCGGCGGGCCGCTGCCGCCGGTGCGCATGATGCTGGCCAACGACGAGCTGCGCGTGGTGCTGGTGACGATCCACGTCGCGCTGCGCGCGGCGATCGACGCGCTGGACTTCGACGCCGTGCTGCAGACGATACGGATCGCGCACGCCGCGGGCGCCGGCTGGGGTCAGCGCCAGCCGCGCATCGCGGTCGCCGGGCTGAACCCGCACGCCGGCGAAGGCGGGCGCTTCGGCCGCGAGGAGGTCGAGTTCATCGCGCCAGCGGTCGAGGCGGCGCGTGCCGAGGGCATCACGGTCAGCGGCCCGTTCCCGCCGGACACGGTGTTCATGCGCGCGCGCCGCGGCGAGTTCGACCTCGTGATCGCGATGACGCACGACCATGGGCTGATCCCGGTCAAGTACCTGGGCGTCGAGCATGGCGTCAACGTGACGCTTGGGCTGCCCTTCGTGCGCACGAGCCCGGACCACGGCACCGCGTTCGACATCGCCGGCCAGGAGCGCGCCGACCCGGCCAGCCTGATCGCGGCGATCCGCTTCGCGCGCAGCCTGCTCGACGGCGCCGGGCGCTGAAGCGCGCGCCTACGCGCTGGCGCCGGCGAGCTGGCGGCGCGCGCGCGCCGTCGCGCGTTCGAGCAGGTAGGCGCTCTCGAAGGCGCGCAGCCGGCCGGTCTCGCACAGCCGCACCAGCATGCGCTGGGTGAGCGAGATCGTCTGCTTGTGACGCGCGCCGCGGTTGAAGACGAAGAAGCTGCGCCCCGGGCTGACGTGCACCAGGCGGACCTTCTGCCACTGGTCGTCCAGGTGCATCTGGTAGGCGAAACCGATCTGCACGTGGTCGGCCAGCGCCTTGCCCGAGACGGGCTCCAGCGGTTNNNGTTCGACTGCACCGCCGGGCGCGGCCGACGTCGGCAGCCCGGCGATCTGCAGGTCCGACGGCGTCAGCGCCGGCTCGGCGCCGAGGTCGATATCGACCTTGCCGTCCCAGTCGACGGCCGCTTCGTCGACGAGGCCGATGCGCGCCGCTTCGTCGGCGCTGAACTGCGGCGCCGCGGCGCCGGTGGCGATGACGTCGGTGAGCACCGGCAGCGCGAGCGGCGCCGCCTTCAGCGCGTCGCGCGACGGCAAGGGCTTGTCCAGCGCGACCTCGACCTGCTTGGCGAGCAGGTTGATCTCGAGCGTGCGCGGACCCTGCGTGGCCTTCAGCGAATCGGCATGCGTCGGCAGCAGCTGGCCGAAGAAGGCGCGCCGCTGCTCGGCCGGCCACTGGATCAGATCCATCCCTTCGCCGAGCGCCTTCATCAACGGCGGCAGCTCGGCGAGAAAGCTCTTGCGCTGCGCCGGCGAGGTCTTGGGCTGGACGCTGACGAACAGGTCGCGGCCGGTCTGGCGCAGGCGGCGCACGCGCTCGCTGTCGGGGCCGTCGCGCTCGGCAGCCTTCAGCAGCACCTGGCTCCAGACCTGGCTGATGAAGTCGCGCACGAAGGCCGGTGCGGACAGATCCTTCAGCTCGCCCTGCAGCTGCTGCGCGTAGAGCGCGCGCAGGCGCAGCTCGTCCTCCTTTGCCGACAGCAGCTCGGCCGCGTCGCCCTGCGCCTGGACCTCGCGCCTGCCTTCCTCGGCGATGAAGGCTTCGAGCGCGGCGAGCTTGTGTTCGTAGACCTCGATCTGGTCGAAGTCGCCCTCGACGACCTCCTGCACCAGCTCGCGCACCTTGGCCAGGAAGGCCTTCGCGCCTTCGTCGTCGAAGTCCTCGAACGCGGCGCCGAGTGACGCGATGCGGTTGACGAAGCGGCGCACCGGATGCCGGCGCGACGAGAAGAAGCTCGGGTCGCCCAGCGCCGCGCGCAGCACCGGCAGCTGCAGCCGCGCGATCTGGCGCGCCATCTGCGGCGGCACGCGCGGATCGGACAGGATCTGGTCGAACAGGCTGCCGATGACGTCGATCACCATGTGGTCGAGCGAGCCGGTCGAGGCCTGGCGCAATTCGTCGCGGTGGGCGCGGATCAGGTTCGGCAGCGGGACCCCCGCGCCCGACGCGCCGGCGCCCCAGTCGGTGGCCGCGATTTCGGCGCCGCCGTCGGTGAACGCCAGCCGCCGGATCAGCGACATCAGCGCCGGGTCGACCTGACCGAGCGTCGCCCCGCTGCTACGTCCGGACACGCCGCCGCTGCGCGTGGACGGCGCGAAGCCGCTCGCCGCCGGGCGGCGCGGGTCGTAGCGGCTGTCGAAGCCGCCTTCCGAGCGCTGGCTCTCGGTGCCGATGCCCGGCGGAGGGTCGAAGCTCGAACCCGCGCCGCTGCGCGTGCCCGCGGTGCGCACGCTCAGCCCGGCAGGCTGCACGCCGGCGCCGCGCAGGTCGGCGACGATGTCCTTGTAGCTCGCGCGCAGCAGGCCGGCCATCGAGCGGCCCAGCTCGGCGGTGAGGACCTTGCGCACCTCGGCGCGCTCGGACGTGGCCTCGATCGCGCGGATCATCGCGTTGCCGATGACGTCGGGCCGCAGCGGGTTGCGCTCGGTCCCGCCGCCGGCCGCGCCGAGCAGTGCGCTGACGTAGGCGCCCAGTTCGCGCAGCTCCCATTCGCAGGCGTGCGCGATCTCGAGGCCGAAGCGTTCGGCGGCGACCTGTATCTCGACCTCGTGGTCGTCGACGAGGCTGAGTGCGTCCCAGGCGGTCTCGCCCGTCTCGGCGGCATCGGCGCGTGGTGCGACCTCGCGCAGCACGCGCTGGTCGAGGGCCTCGTTGAATGTCAGCGCGAAGACGGCCGACTTGCGGTTCAGCTCGAACTGCGCACCGAGCAGGCCGTCGCGCTGGAAGACGTTGTTCGATGCCAGTGCCGCCAGCCCCAGGCTTTCGATGCTGCGCTCGACGGCCTCGCGGGCGGCGAGCTTGATGCGCTGGACGGCGTTTTCCAGCGCGGCGGGCAGGCGGTGGACGGGGTTGGGTTTCATGCGTGCGCAGCGGACGCCTAGTATGCGGCAAGTGCCGGCGCTCCCCTGCAAGCGCTGGCAACCGGCGCCACCCGCCGCGCGCGCTGCGCTACTTCTTCAGCGCGTCGCGGATCTCGCGCAGCAGCACCACGTCTTCCGGCGTCGGCGCCGGAGCGGCCGGCGGGGGCGGCGGCGCGTTGCGCTTGAGCCGGTTGATCTGCTTGACCATCACGAAGATGATGAAGGCCAGGATGATGAAGTTGACGAGCACGGTGACGAAGTTGCCGTAGGCGAACACCGCGCCGGCCTTCTTCGCATCGGCCAGCGTCGTGGCCGTCTGGCCTGCGAGCGGGATGAAGTAGTTGCTGAAATCCAGCCCGCCGGTGACCTTGCTGACCACCGGCATGTTGATGTCGCCGACCAGTGAATCGACGATCTTGCCGAAGGCGCCGCCGATGATCACGCCGACGGCTAGATCCATGACGTTGCCCTTGGTCGCGAATTCCCGGAACTCCGATGCAAAACTCATGTCACTCACTCCTGTATTGGCGGCCCGTTCTTGTCGACGGGGGCGGGCCGACGCGGCGCACGGTAAGCCACGCGCGCAGCGCCGTCAACCGGGGCCGGGCGCGCGAAAGGCGCGCAATAGGCTCGGATAGAATCCCCGGTTGACCCGAACCCTGCACAAAAGCTGTCGAGGATTTCCATGAGTGACGCCCCCGTCGATCGAAACCGACGCACCTGGATTGCAATCACCTGCGGCGCCGGCGCCGTCGGCGGTGTCGCCACGGCGATCCCGTTCATCAGCACCTTCGAGCCCTCGGAGGCCGCGCGCGCCGCCGGTGCGCCGGTGGAGGTCGACATCAGCTCGATCGCTCCGGGCGAGATGAAGACCGTCGAATGGCGTGGCAAGCCGGTGTGGATCGTGCGCCGGACGAAGGCGATGCTCGAGGGCCTGAAGAAGACCGACAGCCTCGTCGCCGACCCGAATTCGGAACGCCATCCCGACGAGTTCACGCCGCCCTATGCGCGCAACGAGTGGCGCTCGATCAAGCCCGAGTACCTGGTCGTCGTCGGCATCTGCACTCACCTGGGCTGCTCGCCGGGCGAGAAGTTCCAGGCCGGCCCGCAACCGTCGCTGCCCGACGACTGGGAAGGCGGCTGGCTGTGCCCCTGCCACGGCTCGACCTTCGACCTCGCCGGTCGCGTTTTCAAGAACAAGCCCGCGCCGGACAACCTGCAGGTGCCGCCGCACATGTATCTGTCGGACACCGTTCTCATGATCGGTGAAGACAAGAAGGTCTGAGCCCAGCAGAACCCGAGGTCCACAATTCATGGCTGAATTCAAGGAATTGCCGGCCGGCGCGCCGGTCACGAAGCAGGTCACCACGTGGCTCGAGAACCGGTTCCCGACCGCGTTCGAGGCCTACCGGGTGCACATGTCGGAGTACTACGCGCCGAAGAACTTCAACGTCTGGTACTTCTTCGGCTCGCTCGCGATGCTGGTGCTGGTGATGCAGATCGTCACCGGCATCTTCCTCGTGATGCACTACAAGCCCGACGCCGCGAAGGCCTTCGCGTCGGTCGAGTACATCATGCGCGACGTGCCCTGGGGCTGGCTGATCCGCTACATGCACAGCACCGGCGCGAGCGCGTTCTTCATCGTCGTCTACCTGCACATGTTCCGCGGGATGATCTACGGCAGCTACAAGAAGCCGCGCGAACTGGTGTGGATCTTCGGCTGCGCGATCTTCCTGTGCCTGATGGCCGAGGCCTTCATGGGCTATCTGCTGCCCTGGGGCCAGATGTCGTACTGGGGCGCGCAGGTCATCATCAACCTGTTCTCGGCGATCCCCTTCGTCGGCCCGGACCTGTCGCTGCTGATCCGCGGCGATTACGTCGTCGGCGACGCGACGCTGAACCGCTTTTTCAGCTTCCACGTGATCGCGGTGCCGCTGGTGCTGCTCGGGCTGGTCGTCGCCCACCTGCTGGCGCTGCACGACGTGGGTTCGAACAACCCGGACGGCATCGAGATCAAGGCGAAGAAGGACCCGAAGACCGGCATTCCGCTCGACGGCATCCCGTTCCACCCGTACTACACCGTGCATGACATCATGGGCGTCAGCGTCTTCCTGATGATCTTCAGCGCGGTGATGTTCTTCGCGCCCACGGGCGGGGGCTACTTCCTCGAGACGAACAACTTCATCCCGGCAGATTCGCTGAAGACGCCGCTGCACATCGCGCCGGTCTGGTACTTCACGCCGTTCTATTCGATGCTGCGTGCGGTCACCGACGACATGGTCAACGTGCTGTGCGTCGTCGTCGGCGCGGCCGGTGTGCTCGGCTTCCTGATGGCCGGGCTGCGCGGCATCTGGCGCTGGGTGCCGCTGATCGCGGCGGTCGTGATCGGGCTGCTGCTCAAGACCTTCGACGCCAAGTTCTGGGGCGTGGTCGTGATGGGGCTGGCGGTGCTGATCCTGTTCGTGCTGCCCTGGCTGGACCGCAGCCCGGTGAAGTCGATCCGCTACCGGCCGGGCTGGAACAAGATCCTCTTCGGCCTGTTCGTCATCAATTTCTTCATCCTGGGCTACCTGGGGATGCAGCCGCCGACGGTGGTGGGCACCATCATCGCCCAGACCGGCACGCTGTTCTATTTCGGCTTCTTCCTGCTCATGCCCTGGTGGAGCCGGATCGGCGAATTCAAGCCCGTGCCCGACCGCGTGACGTTCCACGCGCATTGAGACCGGCCCAGCGCATTCAACCATGAAGAAACTGATCCTCTCCCTGCTCGCGGCGATGTCCTTCGTCTCGGTGGCGTCCGCCCAAGAGGGCATCCACTGGGACCGCTTCCCGACCGAGCGCGTCACCGATCTGGCAGCGCTGCAACGCGGTGCCAAGACCTTCGTCAACTACTGCATGGGTTGCCACTCGGCGGAGTACATGCGGTTCAACCGGATGCACGACATCGGGCTGACCGACGAGGAGATCAAGAACAACCTGATCTTCACCGGCGTCAAGGTCGGCGACCTGATGAAGATCGCGATGGACCCGAAGGACGCCAAGGCCTGGTTCGGCGCCGTGCCGCCGGACCTGACGCTGATCGCGCGCGCGCGCGGCGGCGAGGGCAAGGGCAGCGGCGCCGACTACCTGTACACCTACCTGCGCACCTTCTACCGCGACGACACGCGTCCGACCGGCTGGAACAACCTCGCGTTCCCGAACGTCGGCATGCCCAACGTGCTGTGGGAGTTGCAGGGTCAGCAGCGTGCGGTCTTCGCCGAGGAGAAGAACCCCGAGGAAGGCGGACAGCCGATCGAGGTGTTCAAGCACTTCGAGCCGATCAGCAAGGGCAAGCTGAGCCAGGCCGAGTACAACGACACGGTCGCCGACCTGGTCGCGTACCTGCAGTGGATAGGCGAGCCGGTGCAGGACACCCGGGTGCGCCTGGGCGTCTGGGTGATGCTGTTCCTGGGGCTGTTCACCGTGATCGCCTGGCGCCTGAACGCCGCGTTCTGGAAGGACATCAAGTAGTCGAGTCAACCGCCTGCCCGGCCGCGTGCCGGCTGCGCAGCGCAGTGGAGGTCCGGCCGGGCGTCCACTGCGTTTGTTTCTTTATCGGGACGCCCGCGTCCCACTGACGATCGAGGGCCGCACGCCATGATGGTGCTTTACTCCGGAACCACCTGTCCTTATTCGCACCGCTGCCGCTTCGTGCTGTTCGAGAAGGGCATGGATTTCGAGATCCGCGACGTCGATCTCTTCGCGAAGCCCGAAGACATCGCGTTGATGAATCCATACAACGAGGTGCCGATCCTGGTCGAGCGCGACCTGATCCTCTACGAGTCCCACATCATCAACGAGTACATCGACGAGCGCTTCCCGCACCCGCAGCTGATGCCCGGCGATCCGGTGGCGCGCGCGCGCGTGCGGCTGTTCCTGTTCAACTTCGAGAAGGAGCTGTTCGCGCACGTCAACCTGCTCGAGGGCCGCGGCGTCAAGGCGACCGACAAGCAGCTCGAGAAGGCGCGCAGCCAGATCCGCGACCGGCTCACGCAGCTGGCGCCGATCTTCCTGAAGAACAAGTACATGCTGGGCGACGACTTCAGCATGCTCGACGTCGCGATCGCGCCGCTGCTCTGGCGCCTGGACTACTACGGCATCGACCTGAGCAAGAACGCGGTGCCGCTGCTCAAGTACGCCGAACGGATCTTCTCGCGCCCGGCCTACATCGAGGCGCTGACGCCGTCCGAGAAGGTGATGCGCAAGTGACGGGTTCCCCCCCGAAGCGGCTTCGCCGCTCCCCCTCGGTGGGGCCGAGCAGCGACGAGGAACAGTCCCTGCGGACTGTTGCTCGCCTGCGAGGGCC
>MEGM01000211.1:0-8278 GCA_001725505.1 Rubrivivax sp. SCN 70-15
CTGCAGCCCGGCCCGCGGCTGGTCGGCACGCTGGTGCTCGTCGCCGCGGCGCTGCTGCCCAGCCTGATGTTCGCGCCGGCGCGACAGGCCCTGGGACCGGCCGCGTCGCTGCTGCTGTTCGCGCCGCCGGTGCTGCTGCTCGCGGTCGCGGTGCGCGCCGGCGCGCCGCTCGCCGGCGCGTTGCTGCTCGTCGTCGCCGGCGCGTCCGGCTGGTCCGCGTCGACCGGCGGACTGGGCTGGAACGTCGGCCCGGCGCTGTATGCCGGCGTCGGCGCCTGGCTCGCGTCGATGCTCGGCCTGCTGCTGGTGGCGCATGCCGGCATCGTCGAGAACGCGCGCCGCTCGCAGCGCTGGGAATGGGCGCTCGACGGCAGCCGCCTCGGCGTTGCCGACTGGCATCTGCAGCGCGACGAGAGCTTCGCATCCGCCGCCTGGCTGGCCTTGACGGCGTCGAACGCGAAACGCTGGACGCCGGCGCTCTGGCTCGCGCAGGTGCATGCCGACGACCGGCCGGCACTGCAGTCCGCGATCGCCGCGCTCACCGGCGGCGACGCCGGCCGCCTGCAGCTCGAGCTGCGCATGCCGCAGCCGGGCGGCTGGCGCTGGTTCGAGGCCACGCTGCTCGTCATCGAGCGCGACTCGCGCAGCCGGCCGCAGCGGCTGCTGGCGAGCCTGGCCGACGTCGACGAGCGCCACGCGGCGCGCGAACGCCAGCGCCTGTCGGCGAGCCTGTTCCAGCACCTGCACGAAGGCCTGCTCGTCACCGATGCCGAGCTGCGCGTGCTCGACGCGAACCCCGCCTACACGCAGATCCTGGGCGTGCCGCGCGACGAGCTGCTCGGCACCGTGCCGTCGCTGCTGCGTCCGGCGCCGGCCGATCCGATCGCGCGCCAGCAGCGCGCGGCGATGTGGGCCGCGCTGCGCGACACCGGTGGCTGGCGCGGCGAGCTGTTCGAGCGCCGGCGCAACGGCGAGACCTGCGTGCTCAGCGCGACGATCTCCAGCGTGCTCGGCCCGGCCGGCGCACTCGAGCACCGCGTGCTCGTGATCTCGGACATCACCGAGCAGCGCGTCCAGCGCGAGCGCCTCGAGCGCCAGGCCCATTTCGACGAACTGACCCGGCTGCCGAACCGCGTCCAGCTCGCGACGCTGCTCGCCGAGGCCATGCACGCGGCCGACAGCGAGGGCTTCCTGCTCACCGTCTGCTACCTGGACCTGGACCGCTTCAAGCCGGTCAACGACCGCTTCGGCCATGCCGCCGGCGACCGGCTGCTCGCCGAGCTCGCCGGCCGGGCGGCGCGCTGCGCCGGCGCGACACCTGGGCCGACGTCGCGGCGCGGCTCGGCGGCGACGAGTTCGTGCTGCTGCTGCGCGCGGGCACGCTCGAGGAAGCCCGGCTCGCGGTCGAGCGCGTGCTGCGCGTCGTCGCCCAGCCCTATTCGATCGACCCTGCGGCGGACGCTGTTCAGATCACCGCCAGCATGGGGGCGACGGTCTACCCGATCGACCGCAGCGATGCCGACACCTTGCTGCGCCATGCCGACCACGCGATGTACGGCGCCAAGCAGTCGGGCCGCAACGGCTACCTGTTCTTCGACCCCGAGCACCGGCGCCGCACCGAAGAGCGCGTGATGGCGATCGGCCGCGTCCAGGAGGCGCTGGACAAGGGCGAGTTCGTGCTCTTCTATCAGCCCAAGGTCGACATGAAGAGCGGGCGCGTGCTCGGCTTCGAGGCGCTGCTGCGCTGGGAACACCCGCAGCAAGGCCTCGTCGCACCGCTGCAGTTCCTGCCGCTGATCGAGAACACCGGGCTGTCGGCCCGGGTCGGCGACTGGGTCTTCGCGCAGGCGCTCGAGCATCTGGCGTCGTGGCGCCGCGATGGGCTGGACATCTCGGTCAGCGTCAACGTCGCCGCGCGCCACCTGCAGGAGCCCGACTTCACGCAGCGGCTGTCCGAGCTGCTCGCCCGCCACGCCGAGGCGCTGGCGCCGCACTTCGAGCTCGAGATGCTCGAGACGGCCGCCCATGCCGACATCGACGCCACTTCGGCGCTGATGGCGCGCTGCCACCAGATCGGCGTGCGCTTCGCGCTCGACGACTTCGGCACCGGCTACTCGACGCTGACTTACCTGAAGCGGCTGCCGGTCGACGTGCTGAAGATCGACCGCAGCTTCGTCCACCAGATGCTCGACGACAGCCAGGACCGCGCGATCGTCGAGGGCGTGATCGGGCTGGCGCGCACCTTCGGCTGCACCGTCGTCGCCGAAGGCGTCGAGTCGCCGGCGCAGGCGCGCACGCTGCTCGAGCTGGGTTGCGAGATCGGCCAGGGCACCGGCATCGCCGCGCCGATGCCGGCCGGGCAGGTCGCGAACTGGGTGCGCGACTACCGCGGCATGTTCGCGCTCGCGCCGGCGGCGCTCGACGCCGAAGCCCCGAAGGCGCGCGGCGCCTAGGCTCGCGCCGGGCCCACAGGCCCGCCCTCGCCTCCAACGGCGGCTAGACTCTTCGCGTGATCCCTGCCGGCTTCCTGCAAGACCTTCTCGCGCGCACCGACATCGTCGAGGTCGTCGGCCGCCACGTCGAGCTCAAGCGCAGCGGCGCGAACCTGATGGGGCTGTGCCCGTTCCACGCCGAGAAGTCGCCGAGCTTCTCGGTCAGCCCGGGCAAGCAGTTCTATCACTGCTTCGGTTGCGGCGCGTCCGGCGACGCGATCCGCTTCCTCACCGAGCACCAGGGGCTGAGCTTCGTCGAGGCGGTGCGCGACCTGGCCCAGCGCGTCGGCCTGCAGGTGCCCGAGGAACAGGTCAGCGCCGACGAGCAGCAGCGGCGCGAGAAGTTGCGCGAGCGCCGCGTCTCGCTCGCCGACGTGCTCGCGAAGGCGGCCGACTTCTACCGCGCCCAGCTGCGCGCGAACCCGCGCGCGGTCGCCTACCTGAAGGCGCGCGGGCTGACCGGCGCGATCGCGGCGCGCTTCGGCCTGGGCTACGCACCGCCCGGCTGGCGCACGCTGGCCGGCGTCTTCGCGCATTACGACGACCCGCTGCTCGAGGAAGGCGGGCTGGTGCGCCAGCGCGAAGCCGACGCCGGCGGCGACGACGCCGAGCGCGGCCGCTACGACTGGTTCCGCGACCGCATCGTGTTCCCGATCCGCTCGGTGCAGGGCGAGGTGATCGGCTTCGGCGGGCGCGTGCTCGACGACAGCAAGCCCAAGTACATCAACTCGCCCGAGACGCCGCTGTTCAGCAAGGGGCGCGAGCTCTACGGACTGTTCGAGGCGCGCCAGGCGCTGCGCGACAAGGGCTACGCGCTCGTCGTCGAAGGCTACATGGACGTCGTCGCGCTCGCGCAGTCGGGCTTCGCCAACGCCGTCGCCACGCTCGGCACCGCGTGCACCGCCGAGCATGTGCAAAAGCTCTTCCGCTTCACCGATTCGGTGGTCTTCAGCTTCGACGGCGACGCCGCCGGCCGCCGTGCCGCGGCGCGTGCGCTCGAGGCCGCGCTGCCGCACGCGACCGACCTGCGCAGCGTCAAGTTCCTGTTCCTGCCACCCGAGCACGACCCTGACAGCTTCGTGCGCGAGCTCGGCCCGGCGGCGTTCGAGACCGCCGTCACACAGGCCGTGCCGCTGTCGCGCCAGCTCGTCGAACAGGCCGGCGCCGACGCCGACCTGAGCACGGCCGAGGGCCGCGCGCGCATGCTGGCCCAGGCGCGACCGCTCTGGCAGGCGCTGCCCGACGGCGCACTCAAGCGCCAGCTTCTGCCCGAGCTGGCGCGCCAGGCAGGCCTCGGCGACGCGGACCTCGCCGCGCTGTGGGGCGGCCGACCGGCGCCGACCGCCGCACCGGCGCCGCTGCGGCCGCCACGGCCCACCGCGCGCACCGGCCGGAAGGCGCCCGCGGCGACCGCCGACCTGGCGCTGCGGCTGCTGCTGCGCCACAGCGACTGGTGGGAACGCCTGGGCGCCGACGACCAGCAACTGCTGCACGCACTGGGCGGCGCGCATGGCGAGACGGTCGCCTGGCTCGAACAGCAGATCACCGAGCACGGGCCGCTGACCTGGGCCGCGCTGGCCGTGGCGCTGGACGGCACGCCGCTGCACGCCGCGGCGCAGGCCTGGGTCGGCGGCGGCGCGTTCGACGAGGAGCATGGCTTCGAGGACCTGCAGCGGGTGCTGCACCGGCTCTGGATCGCGCACCACGAGGAGACGGTGCGCGCACTGATTGCCGAGGGCCGCACCGACCGCGAACACCTGGACCGCATCGCCGCCTGCCGCGAGCTCATCAAGCAGCACCGCGCTGCCGAGTCGCTGCCGATCGGCTGAGCCCGCCGCGGTATAATCCACGGCTCACTGCAGCGGCAAGAGTGACAGCAGCACCTCCGGCCCGGGCAGGCCCAGACAAGGGCCAGCCCAACCCCTCCGCAAGGGCTGCCACCCGATGAGTTCACGCGAGCTTGCCCGCCCGACCTGGGTCCCACCGTGCGCCGTTCGTCGCGGCGTCGTGGCGGGCGTCTTGCATTGTCCGCAGGACGCCTCCATCTCACGAGTGGCGTGTCCCGTCGCCCGCCATCACCGAGGAATCGCATGACTGCCAAGAAGCCCGCCGCCAAGACCGCCGCCGCCCCTGCCGCCCCGACCAAGTCACCCAAGGCCAAGGCGCCGCCGGCGGCCGAGCTGAAGGTCAAGCCGGCGGCCGAGGCGAAGGTCGCGACGAAGGCCGCCGCGCCGACGAAGGCTGCGGCGCCGGCGAAGACCGCCTTGCCGGCAAAGGGCGCGAAGGCAGCCCCGGCCAGGCCCGAGCCGAAGTCCGCCGCCAAGTCGGCGGGCAAGAAGGGCGACGCGCAGAAGCCTGCGATCACCGAGGAGGTGGACCTGGCCGACATCGAAGCCGATCTCGAGGGCGAGGTCGAGGCGGTCGAGGTCGCCGACGAGAAGGAAGTCAAGGCCAAGCCGCTGCGCATGAAGGTCAGCCGCGCCAAGGAGCGCGCGCTGATGCGCGAGTTCGGCCTCGACGAGACCGCGCTCACCGAGGAGGAAGCCACCAAGCGCCGCCAGGAGCTGAAGACGCTCATCAAGATGGGCAAGACGCGCGGCTTCCTGACGCACCAGGAGATCAACGACCACCTGCCCGAGAAGCTGGTCGACAACGAGATCCTCGAGGCCATCGTCTCGATGCTCAACGACATGGGCATCGCGGTCTACGAGCAGGCGCCGGACGCGGCGACGCTGCTGATCGCCGGCGGCGGCACGTCGACGGCGACCGAGGAAGAGGCCGAGGAAGCGGCCGAGGCCGCGCTGTCCACCGTCGACAGCGAATTCGGCCGCACGACCGATCCGGTGCGCATGTACATGCGCGAGATGGGCACCGTCGAACTGCTCACGCGCGAGGGCGAGATCGAGATCGCCAAGCGCATCGAAGGCGGGCTGCAGGCGATGATGCTCGCGATCAGCGCGAGCCCGACGACGATCGCCGAGATCCTGGCGATGGCCGACCGCATCGCCGCCGGCGAGATGCAGATCTCCGAGGCCGTCGACGGCTTCGTCGCCGAGGACGAGGCCGACGACTACGTCGCCGAGGAAGACTTCGACGAGTTCGACGAGGAAGACGACGACGACGGCCAGGGCGGCAGCAAGGCGCTGACGAAGAAGCTCGAGGAGCTGAAGAAGCAGGCGCTGGAGAAGTTCGCCAACCTGCGCGTGCACTTCGACAAGATGCGCAAGGCCTACGAGAAGGAAGGCTACAAGTCGCCGGCCTACAACAAGGCCCAGCATGCGATCAGCGACGACCTGATGACGATCCGCTTCACGGTCAAGACGATCGAGAAGCTGTGCCACATCCTGCGCAGCCAGGTCGACGACGTGCGCCGCTACGAGCGCGAGATCCGCAAGATCGTGGTCGACAAGTGCGGCATGCCGCAGGACCACTTCATCCGGACCTTCCCGCACAACGTGACGAACCTGAAGTGGGCCGAGAAGGAAGTGGCCGCGGGCAAGCCCTACAGCCACGTGCTCGCGCGCAACCTGCCGCCGGTGCAGGAACTGCAGCAGAAGCTCAGCGACCTGCAGAGCCGCGCCGTCGTGCCGCTCGAGGACCTCAAGCTCATCAACAAGAAGATGAACGAGGGCGAGAAGGCCAGCCGCGACGCGAAGAAGGAGATGATCGAGGCCAACCTGCGCCTGGTGATCAGCATCGCGAAGAAGTACACCAACCGCGGCCTGCAGTTCCTCGACCTGATCCAGGAAGGCAACATCGGCCTGATGAAGGCGGTGGACAAGTTCGAGTACCGCCGCGGCTACAAGTTCTCGACCTACGCCACGTGGTGGATCCGCCAGGCGATCACGCGCTCGATCGCCGACCAGGCGCGGACGATCCGCATCCCGGTGCACATGATCGAGACGATCAACAAGATGAACCGCATCTCGCGCCAGCACCTGCAGGAGTTCGGCTACGAGCCCGACGCGCCGACGCTGGCCGAGAAGATGGAGATCCCCGAGGACAAGATCCGCAAGATCATGAAGATCGCGAAGGAGCCGATCTCCATGGAGACGCCGATCGGCGACGACGACGACAGCCATCTGGGCGACTTCATCGAGGACACCAACAACACCGCGCCTATCGAGGCCGCGATGCAGGCCGGCCTGCGCGACGTGGTCAAGGACATCCTCGACAGCCTGACGCCGCGCGAAGCCAAGGTGCTGCGCATGCGCTTCGGCATCGAGATGAGCACCGACCACACGCTCGAAGAGGTGGGCAAGCAGTTCGACGTCACGCGCGAGCGCATCCGCCAGATCGAGGCCAAGGCGATCCGCAAGCTCAAGCACCCCAGCCGCTCGGACAAGCTGCGGACGTACTTGGACAATCTGTGAGCGCAGCAAGGAGTTCGGCCATGGACGTGACGATGAAGTCGGCGGCGACCGCGCGGCGGGCGCTCAGCAGCCTGTGCCGCAGGCACAAGCCGCGCACGTATCTGGACATCCTGTAAGGGTCGGCCGGATCCGTGGCCCGGGCCAGCGGGCTGGCGCGCAGCGCGCCACGCAATTTGCGCCGCGGGCCCGAGCTGGGCACGTATCTGGACTGTCCCCAAAGGTAGGAAGCACGGGTCCGACGGCGGGGTGCCCTTCGAATGCCGACGCTACACTTTGCCGTTGCATGACCCAGATCTCCGACCGCACCGTCCTGTTCGCCGATCTGCGCGGCAGCACGGCGCTCTACGAGACGCTCGGCAATGCCGAAGCGACTTCGGTCGTGACGCACTGCGTGCGCGCGCTGGGCAAGCCGGTGGCCGATGCCGGCGGCCATGTCGTCAAGACCCTCGGCGACGGGTTGATGGCCGTGTTCCCGATGCCGCAGCCGGCGATCCAGGCCGCGATGCAGATGCACGACGTCCTCGAAGCGATGGTCACGCGCGGCAGCGAGCGCGGCGCGTCTTCGGGGCTGCGCGGGCTCAAGCTTCAGGTGGCGCTGGCGCGCGGCGAGGTCGTCGAGATGGCGGGCGACTGCTTCGGTGACGCCGTCAACGTCGCCGCGAGGCTGATCGACCATGCCGGCGACAACGAGACGCTGATCACCGTCGAGGTGCTGCAAGGCCTGACGCTGGAGCAGCGCTCGCGCTTTCGCAGCCTGGACCGGCTGGTGCTGCGCGGCCGGGTCCCGACGCAGTTCGGCGACGTCTCGTCGGTCAGCGAGCCCGACGGGCTGCGCCTGATCTGGTCGAACCTGAACCGCGTCTTCGCGAGCCAGCAGATGCCGGTCGTGCTCGGGCGCAGCCCGCAGGCCACCTTCTGCGTCGACGACTCGCGCGTCTCGCGCTCGCATGCCCGCGTCGACTGGCACAGCGGCAGCTTCCAGCTCACCGACCTCAGCTACAACGGCACCTACGTGCGCTTCGCCGACGGCGAGATCGTCAGCCTGCGCCGCGGCAGCTGCACGCTGCACGGCAGCGGCTCGATCGCGCTCGGCGGCAGCCCGAGCGACCCGACCTCGGCGAGCGTGCATTTCGACGTGCTGCGCTTCGGCGACACGCAGCCGCAGCTGTCGGCCGACCTGTTCGACTGAGCCATGCGCCTGCTCTACGTCGACGACGACCGCATCAACACGCTGCTCTTCGAGCAGGCCTGCCGCTTCGCGCCCGGGCTCGAGGTCGCCAGCGCCGGCAGCGGCGACGAGGCCGTCGCCCTGGCCGGTGAGTTCCGGCCCGAGGTGCTGGTGATCGACCTGCACCTGCCCGACACCACGGGCTACGCCTTGCTGCCTGCGCTGCGCGCCGCCGCCGGCCGCAC
>MEGM01000211.1:8322-15768 GCA_001725505.1 Rubrivivax sp. SCN 70-15
GCGCCCGCGTTCCTGTGCTCGGCCGAGGACCCGCGCGACGTCGCCGGCCCGGCGCGCGCCGCGGGCTTCCAGGGCTGCTGGAGCAAGCCGGTCGACCTGCAGGCGATGCTCGCCGAGCTGGCCGCACTCGGCCTCGTGCCGTCGAACCCGTGAGCTTCCGCCCCGAACCCGCCCACCGCCACGGCAGCGAGGCGCGCACGGCCGTGCTGCTGGTGAACCTGGGCACGCCCGACGCGCCGACGCCGGCGGCGCTGCGGCGCTACCTGGCCGAGTTCCTGAGCGACCCGCGCGTGGTCGAGATCCCGCGCCTGGTCTGGTGGCCGATCCTGCACGGCATCATCCTGCGCACGCGCCCGGCCAGGTCGGCGGCCAAGTACGCCAGCGTCTGGACCGCGCAGGGCTCGCCGCTGGCGAGCGGCACCGAGAAGCAGTCGACCCTGCTCGGCGGCTACCTCGGCGAGCGCGGCCACCGGCTCGTCGTGCGCCACGCCATGCGCTACGGCCAGCCCTCGGTCGCGAGCGTGCTCGACGCGCTGCGTGCCGAAGGCGTCACGCGCGTGCTCGTGCTGCCGGCCTACCCGCAGTACGCCGGCGCGACGACGGCCAGCATCGTCGACGCCGTCGCGCAATGGACGCGCGACGCGCGCCGCCTGCCCGAGCTGCGCTTCGTCAACGAATACCACGACGACCCCGGCTACATCGCCGCGCTGGCCGACAGCGTCACCGAGCATTGGCGCGTCAACGGGCGCGGCGAGCGCCTCGTGCTCAGCTTCCACGGTGTGCCGCAGCGCTCGCTCCAGCTCGGCGACCCCTACCACTGCCAGTGCCACAAGACGGCGCGGCTGCTCGGCGAGCGCCTCGGCCTGGGCAAGGACACGCTGCTGGTCACGTTCCAGAGCCGCTTCGGCAGGGCACGCTGGCTCCAGCCCTACACCGAACCCACGCTGCGCTCGCTCGCGGCACAGGGCGTGCGCCGTGTCGACGTGATGTGCCCGGGCTTCGCCGTCGACTGCCTCGAGACGCTGGAGGAGATCGACCAGGAGGCGCGCGCCGCCTTCCTGACCGCCGGCGGCGAGCGCTTCGAGTACATCGCCTGCCTGAACGACCGGCCGGCCTGGATCCGCGCCCTCGCCGACCTGGCCGAACGCCACCTGCAGGGCTGGCCGACGCGCACAGGTGCCGACCCGGCCGAGAGCGCGCGCCAGCGCGAGCGGGCCCTCGCGCTCGGCGCGACCGACTGAGCCGCGCCTTCACCGGCCCGCCGGAGCCAGCCTTGGACGACCTGCGCGTGCGCCTGGACAAATGGCTCTGGGCGGCCCGGTTCTACAAGACGCGGGCGCTCGCCGCCGAGGAGGTGGTGCGCGGCCGCGTCAGCGTCAACGACCAGGCCGCCAAGCCGGCGCGCGAGCTGCGTCCCGGCGACCGGCTCGCACTGCGCCAGGGCCCGGTCGAGCGCGTCGTCGAGGTGCTGGCGCTGAGCAGCGTGCGCGGGCCGGCGCCGGTGGCCCAGGCGCTGTACCGGGAGACCGCCGAGAGCGTCGCCGCACGCGAGCGCGCGGCCCAGGCGCGCCGGCAAGGCGTCGAGCCGGCGGCGACGATCGAGCAGGGCCGGCCGACCAAGCGCGACCGGCGCCAGCTCGCCGAATGGCAGCGCTGGAGCGCCAGCATCGACGACGACAAGCCCTCTTGAAGTCCTGCCCGATGCCCCCAGCTGCGAAATAGCTATAGCCCGACCGCCATCCATGAACCCGACACCCGATACCCCCGATACCGCCGCCGGCAACGGCATCCCCCCCGAGGCCCAGGCCGGCATCGAAGCCCGGTTCGCCGAGCTCGAAGCCAGGCACGCCGAACTCAACGACGCGTTCCTGCGCGCGAAGGCCGAGGCCGAGAACGCGCGCCGTCGCGCCGAGGAAGACGTCGGCAAGGCGCGCAAGTTCGCGATCGAGAGCTTCGCCGACAGCCTGCTGCCGGTGAAGGACAGCCTCGAAGCGGCGATCGCGATCCAGAACGCCACGCCCGAGCAGCTGCTCGAAGGCGTGCACGCGACGCTGCGCCAGCTCGGCCAGGCGCTCGAGCGCAACAAGGTGCTGCCGATCAACCCGCCGGCCGGGACCCGGTTCGACCCGCACCAGCACCAGGCGATCAGCGTCGTGCCGGCCGAACAGGAAGCGAACACCGTCGTCGCGGTGCTGCAAAAGGGTTACCTGATCGCCGACCGCGTGCTGCGTCCGGCGCTCGTCACCGTCGCCGCCGCCAAATAAGTCCGCCCCGGCCGGGCCGCGAAGGCTTGAAAGTCGGCGCGCGATCCACAACTCCAGGGCAACCGCCAAACCAACATCAGGAGCTGAAGAACATGGGCAAGATCATCGGTATCGACCTCGGCACCACCAATTCGTGCGTCGCCATCATGGAAGGCAACACGACCAAGGTCATCGAAAACAGCGAGGGTGCGCGCACCACGCCGTCGATCATCGCGTACCAGGACGACGGCGAGGTCCTCGTCGGTGCGTCGGCCAAGCGCCAGGCGGTGACGAACCCGAAGAACACGCTCTACGCCGTCAAGCGCCTGATCGGCCGCAAGTTCACCGAGAAGGAAGTGCAGAAGGACATCGACCTGATGCCCTACAAGATCGCGGCCGCCGACAACGGCGACGCCTGGGTGGAGGTGCGCGGCAAGAAGCTCGCGCCGCCGCAGGTCAGCGCCGAGGTGCTGCGCAAGATGAAGAAGACCGCCGAGGACTACCTCGGTGAAGAGGTCACCGAAGCGGTGATCACGGTGCCTGCGTACTTCAACGACAGCCAGCGCCAGGCGACCAAGGACGCCGGCCGCATCGCCGGCCTGGACGTCAAGCGCATCATCAACGAGCCGACCGCCGCCGCGCTCGCCTTCGGCCTGGACAAGCACGGCAAGGGCGACCGCAAGATCGCCGTCTTCGACCTCGGCGGCGGCACCTTCGACATCAGCATCATCGAGATCGCCGACGTCGACGGCGAGAAGCAGTTCGAGGTGCTGTCGACCAACGGCGACACCTTCCTCGGCGGCGAGGACTTCGACCAGCGCATCATCGATTACATCGTCACCGAGTTCAAGAAGGAACAGGGCGTCGACCTGACGAAGGACGTGCTCGCGCTGCAGCGCCTGAAGGAAGCGGCCGAGAAGGCCAAGATCGAGCTGTCGAGCAATTCGCAGACCGACGTCAACCTGCCCTACATCACGGCCGACGCGTCGGGCCCGAAGCATCTGAACATCAAGCTGACCCGCGCCAAGCTCGAGAGCCTGGTCGAGGACCTGATCGCGCGCACGATCGAGCCCTGCCGCGTCGCGATCAAGGACGCCGGCGTCAAGACCAGCGAGATCGACGACGTGATCCTCGTCGGCGGCATGACGCGCATGCCCAAGGTGCAGGAAAAGGTCAAGGAGTTCTTCGGCAAGGAGCCGCGCAAGGACGTCAACCCCGACGAGGCGGTCGCCGTCGGCGCCGCGATCCAGGGCCAGGTGCTCGGCGGCGAGCGCAAGGACGTGCTGCTGCTCGACGTCACCCCGCTCAGCCTGGGCATCGAGACCCTGGGCGGCGTGATGACGAAGATGATCAAGAAGAACACCACGATCCCGACCAAGTTCTCGCAGGTGTTCAGCACCGCCGACGACAACCAGCCGGCGGTGACGATCAAGGTCTACCAGGGCGAGCGCGAGCTGGCCTCGGGCAACAAGAGCCTGGGCGAGTTCAACCTCGAGGGCATCCCGCCGTCGCCGCGCGGCCTGCCGCAGATCGAGGTCACATTCGACATCGACGCCAACGGCATCCTGCACGTGTCGGCCAAGGACAAGGGCACCGGCAAGGAAAACAAGATCACGATCAAGGCGAACTCGGGGCTGTCCGAGGCCGAGATCGAGAAGATGGTCAAGGACGCCGAGGCGAACGCGGCCGAGGACCACAAGAAGCTCGAGCTCGTGCAGGCGCGCAACCAAGCCGACGCGATGGCGCACTCGGTGAAGAAGAGCCTCGCCGAGCATGGCGACAAGCTCGACGCGGCCGAGAAGGAGAAGATCGAGGCCGCGCTGAAGGACGTCGACGACGCGCTCAAGGGCGACGACAAGGCCACGATCGAGGCCAAGACCGAGGCGCTGATGGCAGCGAGCCAGAAGCTGGGCGAGAAGACCTACGCCGAGGCGCAGGCGGCCCAGGCGGCGGCCGGGGGTGCCGAATCGGCCACGGGCGCTGCCGATGCGAAGCCGGCCGACGACAACGTCGTCGACGCCGAGTTCAAGGAAGTCAAGAAAGGATAAGCCTTCAGGCCTGGCGGCCTGACGACCTATCTCGCCGCGTTCGAAGCGACAGGCCTTGCCTGCGCCTCAGCGCGGCGTTCACGCTTACAGACAACCCACGACTTTCATGGCCAAGCGCGACTACTACGACATCCTCGGCGTGCCGAAGAACGCGTCCGAGGACGACATCAAGAAGGCCTACCGCAAGCTGGCCATGAAGCATCACCCGGACCGCAACCAGGGTGACGAGGCGAAGAAGTCGGAAGAGAAGTTCAAGGAGGCCAAGGAGGCCTACGAGATGCTCTCCGACGCGCAGAAACGCGCCGCCTACGACCAGTACGGCCATGCCGGCGTCGACCCCAACATGGCCGGGCGCGGCGGCCCGGGAGCCGAAGGCTTCGGCGGCTTCGCCGAGGCCTTCGGCGACATCTTCGGCGACATCTTCGGCGGTGGCGGCGGCCGGCGCGGCGGTGGCCAGCAGGTCTTCCGCGGCGGTGATCTCAGCTACGCGATGGAGATCACGCTCGAGGAGGCCGCTGCGGGCAAGGAAACGCAGATCCGCATTCCGAGCTGGAACAGCTGCGAGACCTGCCACGGCAGCGGCGCCAAGCCCGGCACCAGCGCCAAGACCTGCCCGACCTGCAACGGCGCGGGCACCGTGCACCTGCGCCAGGGCTTCTTCAGCATCCAGCAGACCTGCCCGCACTGCCATGGCAGCGGCAAGATCATTCCCGAGCCCTGCCCGAGCTGCGCCGGCGCGGGCAAGATCAAGACGCAGAAGACACTCGAGGTCAAGATCCCCGCCGGCATCAACGAAGGCATGCGCATCCGCTCGGCCGGCAACGGCGAACCGGGCACCAACGGCGGCCCGCCGGGCGACCTGTACATCGAGATCCGGATCAAGCAGCACGAGATCTTCGAGCGCGACGGCGACGACCTGCACTGCACCGTGCCGGTGAGCCTCACGACCGTGGCGCTGGGCGGCACGATCGAGGTGCCGACGCTGGCCGGACGGGCCGAGATCGACCTGCCCGAGGGCACCCAGCACGGCAAGACCTTCCGCCTGCGCGGCAAGGGCATCAAGGGCCTGCGCTCGAGCTATCCGGGCGACCTGTACTGCCATGTCACGGTCGAGACGCCGATCAAGCTGACCGAGCACCAGCGCAAGCTGCTGAAGGAGCTCGACGAGTCGCTGAAGAAGGGTGGCGAGCGCCATTCGCCGAACGCGAAGAGCTGGACCGACCGGGTCAAGGACCTGTTCAAGTAGGGCCCGCGCCGCCGCACCGCTCAAGTGCGGCGCGCCATCGGCCGAAAGCCGGTTCTGGAACCGGACGCCGACGATGAGCCCTGCCCTGCCCCGTCAACGCGGCCCCCGCACCGGGGGGCGCCGCTGATGCGCCTGCTCGACCGCGAGATCGTCGATTCGCGCGCGCTCGTGGTCGACCCGAACTCGACCTCGCGCAGCATCCTCGTCGCCCAGCTGCGCGACCTGGGCGTCGGCACGGTGGTCCAGTGCGGCCGCGTCGCCGACGCGCGCAGCCAGCTCGAGACCAAGGCCTTCGACGTCGTGCTCTGCGAGCAGGACTTCGGCGACGCCGACGGCTCGGGCCAGCAGCTGCTCGACGACCTGCGCCGCCACCAGCTGCTGCCGCTGTCGACGGTGTTCATCATGATCACCGGCGAGGCCTCGTACACGAAGGTCAGCGACGCCGCCGAGTCGGCGCTCGACGGCTACCTGATCAAGCCGCACACCGCGGCGGCGCTCGCCGAGCGGCTGGGTCAGGCGCGTCAGCGCAAGAAGGCACTGCGCGAGGTCTTCAAGGCGGTCGAGGACTAGCGCATCGGCGACGCGGTCGGACTGCGCGAGCCGTACTGGCTCTACTGCGGCCGCATCGGCGCCGAGCTGCTGCTCGGCCAGGGCCGCGCCGCCGAGGCGCGTGCCGCGTTCGAGGCCATCGCGAGCGCACGCGATCTGCCCTGGGCAAGGCTGGGCACCGCGCGCGCGCTGATCGACGCCGGCGAGACCGGCGCGGCGACGGCAGCCCTGGACGCGCTGATCGCCGGCCATCCCGGCTACGCCGATGCGCTGGACGTGCTTGCCGGCCTGCACCTCGAGCAGGGCCGCTTCGACCAAGCGCTGGCGGTCTGCCGCCAGGCGGTTGCGCTGACGCCGGGCTCGGTGGGCCGCCTGCAGAAGCTGGGGCAGCTCGCCTTCCACCTGGACGAGCCTGCCGAAGCGGCACGCGCGCTCGACCGTGCGGCGGTCCTCGGCGTCGGCTCGAAGGTGTTCGACGCGCAGGCGCTGGTGCTGCTGGGTCTGCTGCGCAGCCAGCAAGGCGACGGCAAGGGCTTGCAGCGCTGCGCCGACCAGCTCGCGCTGATCGCCTCGCGCAGCGCACCGCTCGCGCGCCTTCAGCGCCTCGACGCGGTGATGCGCGTGCTGTTGCTGATGCATTCGCGCCGCTTCGACGAGGCCGCGCAGGCAATACGCGAGCTTGGCCGGCAGACCCACGACGAATCGTTCGACCTCGAGGCCGCCGGCAACCTGCTCCAGCTGAGCGCGCGCCTGGCGGCGTGCGGCGTCACCCTCGACGGCGTCGACGACTGGGTCGACGCGATCGGCCTGCGCCACGACACCTCGCGCGCGACGCTGGACCTGCTCCTGCGCAGCGCGGCCGCGCACCCGCCGTTCGCCGAGCGCCTGAGGGGCTGCCACGCCCGCATCGCGGCGATCTCGGAGGCCGCAATGGCGCACAGCCTGGCCGGCGACCACGGCGCCACCGAGACGCTGAACGGCAAGCTCGTCGACACCGCGCGGCTGGTCCTGCAGCGCCACGCCGACCGCATCGACGCCGCCGCGGCGCTGAACGCCGAGGCCCAGGCGCTGGCCCGACGCTACGGCGCCACCGCCACCAAGCGCGTGCTCGGCGACGCAGCCGGCCGCAAGGCCGGTGGCCTCGCGCTCACGGCCAGCGTCGAGGCACGCGTCGAGCAGCCGGCCTGATACCCGCTATCGGTCGGCGAGAAAGGCCCAGTGTCGTCTCGCGGCCCGTTGCAGCCGTTCGCGGGTTCGGCCCCGTCGCGCGTGCGCGAGGTTCAGCGTGAGACGGTGGCCCGGGGGTGCGTTCTCCGGTCCACGCTCGCGGGCGACCGGCTCGGGCGCGTCACGGTGACCT
>MEGM01000212.1 GCA_001725505.1 Rubrivivax sp. SCN 70-15
GCTCGTGTTCATGGTCGGCGGGCAGGGCTTTCTCTCGCTGATGCGGCTGTCGGAGCGTTCGCTCGAGGTCGCCGGCGGCACCCGCGTTCTCCGGTCCACGCTCGCGGGGCACCGCCACGGCGCGCGACCGCGGCGGCTTCAACACCGCGTTCGTCGTGCTTGTGTCAAGGCGACCGCGAATGGTCCCTGCGCCCGCGGGTGCCACCACCGCCCTGCGATTCCGTCGGTGGCGTGCCGCTTGCAGGCCGACCTCGGTGGTCGCAGGAGCCGGTGGCCCGGGGGTGCGGGCGCAGGAACCATTCGCGGTCGCGCCCTCCGGTGGCAAGAGAAGAAGGCGTTGACGAGGCAATGGCGAAGGACACGCGCCGCCCGCCCGCGAGCGTGGACCGGAGAACGCACCCCCGGGCTGCCGGCTCACGCTGAACGTCGCCCACGCCCGCATGCACTGCGAGCGACTGCAACGGGCCGCCAGCGGCCCTTCATTCCCGGTCGATCGCTCGCCATTCGGTGTGGGTCGGCGCAGTCGCCGTGCCGCGTCGCCGAGAATCGTGGTCCATGGAACACAGCTTCGTCTCCGCCTTCGTCCTCTTGCTGCTCGTGCTGGACCCGTTCGGCAGCCTGCCGATCTTCGTTTCGGTGCTGCGCGGCGTGGCGCCGGAGCGGCGCGCGCGTGTCGCGCTGCGCGAGGCGGTGATCGCGTTCGGCGTGCTGCTCGTGTTCATGGTCGGCGGGCAGGGCTTTCTCTCGCTGATGCGGCTGTCGGAGCGTTCGCTCGAGGTCGCCGGCGGCGTGATCCTGCTCATCATCGCGATCCGGATGATCTTCGCCACCGGCGCCGAGATCTACGCCGACGCGGGCGGGCGCGAGCCCTTCATCTTCCCGCTCGCGGTGCCGCTGCTCGCCGGGCCGTCGGCGATGGCCACCGTGCTGCTGCTCGCGTCACGCCAGCCCGAGCGCATCGTCACCTGGGTCGGCGCGCTGACCGCGGCGATGGCGGTCTCGGGCGGGGTGCTGCTCGCTGCCGAGCGCATCCGCCGGCTGCTCGGGGCGTCGGTGGTGGTGGCGATGGAGAAGCTGATGGGCCTGGTGCTGACCGCGGTCGCGGTCGAGATGATCCTGGCCGGACTCAAGCACTACTTCTTCGGCCCCTGACGCGGACGCAGCGCGCCGGGCGCGAACAGGTCGTCCAGGCCGCGCGCGTTCGCCGCATCGCCGAGCCAGGGCTGGCCCGCCGAAGGGTCGACACCGAACAGGACCTGCATCGTGCGCAGGTCGTCCGAATGGCTCAGGTTCACGGCACTCGCGTAGGGCCGGCCGTCGACGTTGGCATGGGCGAGCGGCGAGATCACGATCTCGGGGATCGTCGCCGCGAACGAGTCGGCGCCGCGGCCGACCGATTCGTCCCACCAGAGGATGATCGCGCCGCCGTCGCGCCAGGCGCGCGAGGCCATGATCATCGGCACGATGCGGGCGAGGAAGTTGTCGCCCTGCGCGATCCGCGCCTGTGCGCCGCGGTAGTGCACGCCGTGATAGGCGAAGCCGTCGTCCAACGGCGTGTGCATGTCGTTGTAGAGGTCGGGCGTGATCCAGTTGTAGCGCGCGACCCGGTCCTGCAGCAGGTCGGCGCGCAGTTGTTCGAGCGGGGCGTAGAAGCGCACCGCCGGGTTGGCCGGCGTCGTGTCGCCGCCGCCGTTGGTGTCGGCGAAGAACACCATCGGGTCGTGCTTGGCGGCGTAGCCATACTGGTGCGAGCCGTTGAAGGCGTTCGTGTAGTCTCGGCTGCGCCCGATGAAGCTGGCCAGCGGCACGGTCCACGCCGACCGCGGCAGCAGCGCGTTGCGCTTGTCGTCGCTGCTGCCGGCGAGGTCGATGTCCTCCTGGTACGCGCGCCAGGTCACGCCGGCGCGCGTGAGCAGGCCCGACAGGTGCTGCGTCGTGCTCTGCGCGGTGCCGCCGTCGCCGTAGGGCTCGGCGTCGCTGTGCACGCCGTAGTCGGTGCCGCCCTCGGCCCAGAGATAGTTCGGTTCGGACGGGTGGACATGCGCTTGGGCGCCGCCCGGTGTCGCCAGGACGTTGTGGTACGCGGCGGCGTAGGCCGTCTGCGCGCTGATGCGCCGGCCGTCGACCTGGGCCGTCAGCGTGCCGTCGGCGAGGCCGTTGAGGAAGGGCGCAGCCGGGTTGCCGAGGATCTGAAGCGACTTGTCGCCGTCGGGCCGGACCCAGTCGGTGTTCTCCAGCGCGATCACGAACACGGTCTTCACTTGCTGCGAGGGCGCCGCGGCGGCGGCGCCCGCCGCCAGCAGCAGCGCGAACAGGGTGGCGCGTCGGTGCTTCGGGTCGACGTGCATCGCAGTTCTTCGTCGGGGCCGGCGGCCGCGCTCAGCGCCCGCGCAGATGGGCCGGCGCCTCGAGGCGCTTGGCCAGCGTCGACAGCAGCAGCGTCAGCACGAGGTAGATCGCCGCGATCGCGAGGTAGGGTTCCCAGTAGCGCGAATAGGCGCCGGCGACGGTGCGCGCGGCCAGCGCGAGCTCGGCCAGGCCGATCGCCGAGACGAGCGACGAATCCTTGATCAGCGTGACGCCCTCGTTCACCAGCGCCGGCATCATCCGGCGGAAGGCCTGCGGCAGCACGACGTAGCGCATCGCCTGCGCGTGCGTCAGCCCGACGCTGTACGCGGCCTGGGTCTGGCCACGGTGGATGCTCTGGATGCCGGCGCGGAAGATCTCGCTGATGTAGGCGCCGGCGTTCAGCGACAGCGCGACGCAGCCGGAGAAGAACGCGCCATGGTTCTGGCGGAACTCGCGCGCCAGCTCGCCCGACAGCAGCAGGCCGTGGTCGGGATTGACCAGCGCCGGCATCAGCGCGAAGTGCACGAGCAGGATCTGGACGAACAGCGGCGTGCCGCGGAAGAAGCCCACGTAGGCGTGCGTCAGCGCACGCGCGCCCGACATCGCCCAGGCAAGGGGCCGCGACGCCGGGCGCGGCGCGTCGGCCGACGCGCTGACGAGGCCGAAGCCCACGCCGAGCAGCAGCCCGACCGCGATCGAGACGAGGGTGAGCTGGATCGTCGTCCACAGCCCGCTCGCGAACAGCGGCCCGTAGCCGGCCAGGATCTCCCAGTGCAGGCCCATCGCGGACGCGGTGTCAGTTCGACGCCGCCGGTGCGGCCGGCGCGGCGCCGAAGTAGCGGGCGTAAATGCGCGCGTACTCGCCGTCGGCCTTGATCGCCGCCAGGCCCTGGTTGAGCTTCGCGAGCAGCTCGGCGTTGCCCTTCTTGACCGCGATGCCGTAGCGCTCGTGCACGAAGCTGTCGTCGGCGACGGTCCTGAACTTGCCGCCCGGGTTGTTCAGCACGTAATGGATCACGACGCCGTTGTCCGCGACCACGGCGTCGACGCCGCCGTCCTGCAGCTCCTGCAGCGCGAGCGGCGTCGACTCGAAGCGGCGGATGTCCGGGTTCGTCTTGCCGAGCAGCCTGGACACCGCCTCGTCGCCGGTGGTGCCGGTCTGCACGCCGACCTTGAGCGTCTTCAGGTCGGCGAAGCGCTCGACCTTGCTCGCGAGCGGCACCGCGATCAGCTGCTGGGCGTCGAAGTACGGGTCGCTGAAGTCCATCGTCTGGCGGCGCTCGTCGGTGATCGTCACTGCCGACGCGACGAGGTCGCGGTCGCCCTGGGCGAGCGCATTGAAGATGCCTTCCCAGGGCGTGTTGACGAACTTGACCTGGATCCCGGCTGCCTTCGCGACCGCGCCGACGACGTCGACGTCGAAGCCGACGATCTCGCCCTTGGGATTCTGCGACTCGAAGGGGGCGTACGCGGCGTCGGTGCCGACGAGGTAGGTTCGCGCCGGCGCGGGTGCCGAGGCCGAGGTCGGCACGGCGCTCGTGGGCGCTTCGTCCTTCCTGCCGCAGGCGGCGAGCAGCAGGGCGGTGGCCAGGACGGCGGCCAGGGGCAGGAAGGAGCGGGGGGTCGGGCGCATGCGCGGGTCCTCGGCAGGTCGGTTCGGGGGGCGGGCGAGGCCGGCAGTTTACGTTTCGGCACCGGCCGGCCCGGCAATGCTGGAAGCCCGCTCGACCTCGGCGCTGCGTCGCACCAGGGCCAGGAAGGTGGCCTTGGCGACCGGGTCGTCGTCGTCGCGGAAGGCCAGCGTGATCGGCGCCTGCAGCACCGGCTCGGCCGGAAGGCGCCGGTAGGCCACCGAGTGCGCCTGCGCGCTCTGCATCGACGCCGGCACCACCGACAGCCCGGCGCCGGCGGCGACCAGGTTGAGGTTGGTCATCATCCGGCCGACCTCGGCCTGCACGCGCGCGCTGACGCCCAGCCGCTCGAGCAGGCCGAGCAGCTCGCCGTACAGGCCGAGCGCGCCGGGCCGGCGGACCAGGATCAGAGGCTGCTCGTGCAGCGCCTGCCAGGGCACGACCTCTGCGGCACCGTAGCGCTCGGCCAGCGCATGGTCGACCGGCAACGCCAGCACCACCGGCTCGCTCAGCAATGTCTCGAAGCTCACGCCGGCGGGGCGCGCCACCGGCACGCGCAGGAAGGCGAAGTGCAGCCGTCCCGACGCCACGGCGTCGGTCAGCTCGGCGGCGTTGCTCTCGGCGATCTGCAGTTCGATCTCGGGGTACTCGCGGCGGCAGGCGCGCAGCACGCGCGGCGTGAAGGCGTGCGCGGCGGCCGAGCTCGTGAAGCCCACCGCCAGCAGCCCCAGCAGGCCGGCGGCCAGGCGCGTCATGCGCTGCTCCATGGCGCCCACGCCGTCCAGCACCCGGCGTGCCTCGGCCAGCAGCTCGCGGCCCAGGACGGTGAGTGTCACGCCCCGGGGATGGCGGATGAACAGCGGCGCGCCCAGGCGCTGCTCGAGCTGGCGGATCTGCTGGCTCAGCGGCGGCTGCTGCATGCCCAGCCGCTCGGCGGCGCGGGTCATGTGCCCGGTTTCGGCGACCGCGACGAAGTAGCGAAGGTGGCGGAACTCCATACGCGAAAGGTATCGCAACTCGAGGCCGGAGATATTTGATATTCGATGCCACGTCGCTTACCTTCGCGCTTCCCCCGGCGTCGTGAAGGACGAGCATGTCGCACAAGCCATTTCGAGCTGGGCTGCTGGCTGCCGCTGCGGCCCTGGCGCTGCCCGCGGTCGCACTCGCGGCCGATCCCGTCGCGGTGCTGTTCGTCGGCAACAGCTACACCTTCGGGCGCGTCGAGCCGGTGCTGCAATACAACGCGGCCGCGGTGCACGACCTCACGGCGGCCTTCAACGACATCAGCCCGACCGGCACCAACAGCTACCCGCCCGGCACGCCCGGCAAGCCCGGCTTCGAGCCACACCCCTGGGGCGGCGTGCCGGGAATCTTCAAGATGTTCACCGACGAGGCCGGCCTGAACGTCGACGTCTCGCTGTCCACGCGCAACGCCGCGACCTTGCGCGGCCACTTCCTGAACACCGCGAACGCAGCCTGGGACCTGCGCGGCAACGTCGCGAGCCGGACCTGGGACGTGGTCGTGCTGCAGGGGCAGAGCGACGAGCCGCTGCCGCAGGGGCGCGGCAAGAACGCGAACCCGGCCGGCTTCGCGGCTTATGCGAACCAGTTCGAGCGCTTCATCCATGTCGGCGCGGCGCAGAACTACACCGAGACCCAGCTCTTCGGCGGCCTGGCCGCCTGCGAGGCCACCGGGCTGTCGGCCGGCAGCTGCGGCATCGCGCGCAGGATCCCCGCGAACGCGAACGCCAGCGCCGCAACCCGGGTCTACCTCGAGCAGACCTGGGCGCGGCCGGACATGGTCGAGGCGCACCTGCGCACCACCCCCGACCTGAACTCGCCCACCGGCGCGCCCGTCGTCGACACATCGACCGACCCGAACGGCGTGGCCGCCACGCTGTATTACAGCGATCTGGCGGGCATGACACGCGACATGCATGCCGCCTTCTACGGCCTGGCCGGCGCCAACCCCGGCTTCGCCGGCGTGGTGCCGGTGGGCGACGCGTTCCAGCGCGCCGTCGATCAGGGGCTCGCCCCGGGCAGCGGGTTCTACCAGGCCGACGGCACCTACGCCGAACCCGGTGGCCACGTGATCGACCTGTGGTGGCTGGACCGCACCCATCCCAGCAAGTACGGCGCCTACCTCAGTGCGCTGACGCTGTTCGGCACGCTCACCGGCATCGACCCCTGGTCGCTGGGCGCGAGCGAGCGGGCCGCAGCCGATCTGGGCATCGCGCCTGCGGACGCGGTCAAGCTGCAGCGCGTGGCGTCCGAGCAGCTGTACGCGGCGGGGGTCACGCTCAGGCGCATCCCCTGCCTGCACGCC
>MEGM01000213.1 GCA_001725505.1 Rubrivivax sp. SCN 70-15
GCTAGCCGGCGCGCGCGCGCGATCACCAGCCGCGCGCCGGCGATCTCGGTGAACGCGCCCGGGTAGGGCGGCGCGACGGCACGGATCAGGTCGTAGATCCGCACCGCGGGCAGTTCCCAGGCGATGCGTCCGTCCTCGGGCTTGCGGCCGCCGTAATAGCTGCCCTGGGCGAGGTCGTTCGGACGCCGCGGTGGATGGCCGGCGAGGATCGCCGGCAGGCTGCGCCAGAGCACGATCTCGGCGGCGACGCAGACCTTGTCGAACACCTGCTCGCCGGTGTCGTCGGGCAGGATCGGCACCGCCTGCTGGTCGACGATCGCGCCGGCGTCGGGCTGGGCGACCATCTCGTGCAGCGTCGCACCGGTCTCGGTCTCGCCGTGCAGCACGGCCCAGTTCGTCGGTGCCCGGCCGCGGTACTTCGGCAGCAGCGAGCCGTGAAGGTTGTAGGCGCCGCGCGGCGCGAGCGCGAGCAGCGCCGCCGGGATCATCGCGCGGTAGTAGAAGGAGAAGATCAGATCGGGCCGCGCCGCCGCCACCGCGGCGGCCAGCTCGGGCGACTTCGGGTCGTCGCCGTGGATCCAGGTCAGGCCGAGCTCGGCTGCGGTGTCGGCGACGCGCGCGTACCATAGCGTCTCGCCCGGCGGGTCGCGGTGCGTGACGACGAGCGCGACCTCGACGCCGCGCGCGTGCAGCACGCGCAGGCAGCGGTCGCCGACGTTCGAGTACGCGAAGACGACGGCTCTCACGCGGCGTCCTCGGGCGCGGTCGGCGCCGCCTGCAGCACCCCGGCGACGCGGTAGCGCGGCCGGCGCCGCACCTCCTGCTGGATGCGGCCGACGTATTCGCCCATCAGCCCGATGCCGAAGAGCAGGATGCCGACGAGGAAGAACTGCAGCGCGAACAGCGTGAACACGCCCTCGACCTCGGCGCCGAGCACGAAGCGGCGCACGACGAGAAGCAGGAACAGCGCGCCGGCGCCGAACGAGAGCAGGATGCCGATGAGCGAGAACCACTGCAGCGGCACGATCGAGAAGCCGGTGACGAGGTCGAAGTTGAGCCGGATCAGCTTGTACAGCGAGTACTTCGACTCGCCGGCGAAGCGCTCCTCGTGGCCGACCTCGATCTCGGTCGGGCTCGCGGCGAAGGTGTAGGCCAGCGCCGGGATGAAGGTGTTGACCTCGCCGCAGGCGTTGAGCGTGTCGACGAGCGCGCGGTCGTAGGCGCGCAGCATGCAGCCCTGGTCGGTCATCGTGATGCGCGTGATGCGCTCGCGCAGCCGGTTCATCGCCTTGCTCGCGACGCGCCGGAACGCGCTGTCCTCGCGCTGGCGCCGGATCGTGCCGACGTAGTCGTGCCCGGCGCGGATCGCCTCGAGCAGGCGCGGGATCTCCTCGGGCGGGTTCTGCAGGTCGGCGTCGAGCGTGACGGCGATCTGGCCGCGCACCTGCTCGAAGCCGGCCATGATCGCCATGTGCTGGCCGAAGTTGCCGTTGAACAGGACCACGCGCGTGACGTCGGGGCGGGCGCGGAACTGCTCGGCGAGCATCTGCGCCGAACGGTCGCGGCTGCCGTCGTTGACGAAGATGAGCTCGTACGGCTCGCCGAGCGCGTCGAGCACCGGGTACAGGCGCGCGAACAGCGCCGGCAGCACCGCCTCCTCGTTGTAGACGGGGATCACCACCGAGACGGCGGGTGCGTTCACGAGAGCAGTCGCTGGCATGTTTCGGCGAGGGTCCGGCAGACGCGTTCGACATCGGTCGCGCGCATCGCGGGGAACAGCGGCAGCGTCAGGATGCCGCGCCCGATGCGCTCGGCGTGCGGCAGCATGCCGTCGCGCCAGCCGAGCGAACGATAGTAGGTGAACAGGTGCAGCGCAGGATAGTGCACGCCGGTGCCGATGCCGGCGTCGCGCAGCGCCTGCATCACCGCGGCGCGGCCGCCGCGCAGCCGATCGGCCGGAAGCAGCACCTGGAACATGTGCCAGTTCGTCATCGCCCCGTCGGTGCGCGCGCGTGGCGGCAGCTCGATGCCCAGCTCCTCGAGCCCGGCCTCGGCCGCAGCAGCGAAATAGGCCCCGGCGAGCTCGGCGCGGCGCCGCGTCACCTCGGCCAGCCGGGGCAGCTGGCCCAGGCCGATCGCGGCGTTGATGTCGGTGAGGTTGAACTTGCCGCCGGGCTCGGCGACGTCCATGCCGTCCATCCCGCTGCGCACCACGCCCTGCAGGCGCAGTCGCTCGGCGTGCCCGGCCTCGTCGGCGCTGTTCATCACCAGGCAGCCACCCTCGGCGCAGGTGATGTTCTTGTTCGCCTGGAAGCTGAAGCTGACCAGGTCGCCGAAGCTGCCGATGCGCCGGCCGTTCCAGCGCGAGTCGATCGCCTGCGCGGCGTCCTCGATCACGCGCAGCCCGTGGCGATTCGCGATCGCGTAGAGACGGTCCATGTCGAGCGGCAGCCCGGCCAGGTAGACGGGCAGGATCGCGCGCGTGCGCGGCGTGATCGCGGCCTCGACGGCGTCGAGGTCGAGGTTGCGCGTGCGCGGGTCGACGTCGACGAACACCGGCTTCGCGCCGACCGCGACGACGACGTTCGCGGTCGCGACCCAGGTGATTGCGGTCGTGATGACCTCGTCGCCGGGCCCGATGCCCGCGACCCGCAGCGCGACCTCCATCGTCGCGGTGCCGTTGGCGAAGCTGCGCACCGGCCGGCCGCCGAACAGCTCCGAGAGCCGGGCCTCGAAGTCCAGCACCTTCGGGCCCGAGGTGATCCAGCCCGACGCGAGCACGCGGCCGACCTCGGCGATCGTCTCGGCGTCGATCTCGGGCCGGGTGAAGGGCAGGAAGTCGGTGTCGGTCATGGCCAAGGGAGTTCCTTTCAGCTGCGCGCCATCACGAGCACGCCGGCCAGGATCAGCAGCATGCCGCTCCAGCGCATCGGCCCGAGCGCCTCGCCGAACAGCCACCACGCGGCGATCGCGTTGACCACGTAGCCGAGCGACAGCATCGGGTAGGCGATCGAGACGTCGACGCGCGACAGGCCGACGATCCAGACGCCGACGCTGACGACGTAGCAGGCCAGGCCGGCGAGGATGGGCCACTGGCTCAGCACCTGCACCGCGGTCGGCAGCAGCGTGGACCAGCCGACGCTGATCGCGCCCAGCGGCCGCACGCCGGCCTTCAGCAGCAGCTGCGCGCCGGCGTTGAGCAGCACGCCGGTGAGGATGAACAGGAAGGTGGGCAGCGTCATGGCGAGGGGCGGGCGAAGTTGGCGACGACGACGCGCCGAGTATCTTCGGCCACCGCGAACATCGGCAGCCTGTCGGCGACGAGCTTTGCGTAGGTGTCGTGCGACATGATCGCCAGCGCGGGCGCGCCCGAGGTCCAGACCTTCTCGAAACCGGCCAGCGTCGGGATCCACTTGTCGGGCTCCTGGCGCACGCCGAAGGCGAGCTCGTCCGGCGCCTCGACCATGATCGTCGTGTGGCGCAGGTAGAACGGCAAGGTGTGGTCGAGCAGGCGCACCGAGTAGATCGGCATGCCGGGCTTGAGCCAGGCCTTGATCGGCGCCACCAGGTCGACGCCGCTGATGCTGCGGCCCAGCGTCTCGTGCCCGGCCAGGCCGATCGTCACCGCGCCGAAGATCGCGAGCGAGAACGCGGCGATGCTGGGCAGCCGGTCGTCGCCGCGGGCGAGCCGGCGCGCGGCCAGGATGCCGATCACGGCGAGCGCGCAGGCCGCGGCGATCCAGGGCATGTAGTGGCGGTAGAGGACGTTCGGCGTGCCCTCGTTGCCCAGGCGCGCGACGAGCGGGCTCGCCGCCAGCGCCGCCAGCGCGACGATCAGCGCGACCAGCAGCTGCCGGTTCCAGGCCCGGCGGTCGAGCCGGTCCAGCGCGAGTGCGGCCAGCACCGCCAGCGCCGGGAAGACCGGCAGGATGTAGCCCGGCAGCTTGGAGTCCGACAGGCTGAAGAAGACGAAGATCGCCGCCGCCCAGGTGGCCAGCCACCACAGCGGCCTGAAGCCGGCACGGCCGGCGTCCGCGCGCAGCAGGCCCAGCACGCGCGGCGTCAGGCCGATCCAGGGCAGGAAGCCGCCGACGAGCTGGGGCACGAAGTACCACCAGGGTTCCATCCGGTGGTGGATCGTGCTCGTGTAGCGGTCCCAGTGCTCGTGGATGAAGAAGAACTGCGGGAACTCGGGGTTGCGCAGCGAGATCAGCACGAACCAGGGCGCGGCCAGCGCCAGTATCAGCAGGCTGCCGGTCACCAGGTGCAGCCGGCGCCAGACCGACCAGTCGCGCGCGAGCAGCGTGTAGAGCACGAGCACCAGCCCCGGCAGCACGAAGCCGATCAGGCCCTTGGTCAGCGTCGCCACGGCCATCGCCGCCCAGGCGGCCCACATCCAGCGCCGGCGATCGGCGGCGCTGGCGTCCGGGTGCTGCGCGAGCATGAAGGCGGCGAGCACGCAGGCGAGCGCGCCGCTGACGCTCATGTCCAGCGAATTGAAGTGCGCGCCCAGGTTCCACGACGGCGCGGCGATCAGCACCAGCGCGGTCAGCCAGCCCACGCGCGCGCCGAACCAGCGCCGCGCTGCGAGCACCATCGCGAGCGTGCCGATCGCGCCGCTCGCCGCGACCCAGAGCCGCGCCTGCCAGTCGCCGACGCCGAACGCGTGGTACGCGAGCACCGTCATCCACAGGTGGAAAGGCGGCTTCTCGAAGTACTTCAGTCCGTTGTAGCGGATCGTCACCCAGTCGCCGCTGACGAACATCTCGCGTGCGATCTCGGCGTAGCGGCCCTCGTCGGAGCGCAGCAGGTGGCGCGCGTCGAGCGTGCCGAACCAGACCGCGACGACGACCGCCGCGAACAGCCAGACCCACCAGGCGCGCGATCGTGGCGTCGCCGGGGCCGCCGCGGGCTCAGCTCGGCTCATAGGCCAGCCGCACGTAGATCGGCGCGAAGGCCTCGGCCTGCGTCACCTCGAGCAGCCGCTCGCGCGACAGCTCGAGCATCGCGATGAAGGTCACCACCAGCACCGGCACGCCGCGCGCCGTGTCGAACAGCTCGTGGAACTCGACGAAGCGCCGCCCCTGCAGCCGGCGCAGCACGATGCTCATGTGCTCGCGCACCGAGAGCTGCTCGCGCGAGATCGTGTGGTGCTGGTTCAGCCGCGCGCGCTTGAGGATGTCGGCCCAGGCCTCGCGCAGGTCGGCCGGGCTCACGTCGGGGAAGCGCGGCTGCAGGCTCTGCTCGATGTGCACCTGCGCGCGCAGGAAGTCGCGCCCGACGAGCGGCAGCGCGTCGATCTTCGCCGCACCGAGCTTGATCTGCTCGTATTCGACGAGCCGGCGCACGAGCTCGGCGCGCGGGTCCTCGATCTCGGCGCCGTCGGCGCTCTTCTTCGGCGGCAGCAGCATGCGCGACTTGATCTCGATCAGCATCGCCGCCATCAGCAGGTACTCGCCGGCGAGCTCGAGGTTGCGCCGGCGCAGCTGGTCGATGTAGCCGAGGTACTGGCGCGTCACGTCGGCAAGCGGGATGTCGAGAATGTTGAAGTTCTGGCGCCGGATCAGGTAGAGCAGCAGGTCCAGCGGCCCCTCGAAGGCTTCGAGAAAGACCTCCAGCGCGTCCGGCGGGATGTACAGGTCCTGCGGGATGCGGAACAGCGGCTCGCCGTAGAGCCGCGCGACCGCGACCTGGTCGATCACCTGGGGCGAGGGCGCGTCACCTGCGGGCAGGTCGGCCAGCGGGGCGCTGTCCAAGGGAATCAGTCGCTCTTCGTCTGGTAGACGTAGGGCTGCTGCGGCACGCGCGCGTCGCGCCATTCGGCGAGCGCGCGCCGGTCCAGCGCCCGGTCCCAGAGGAGCGCGCGGCCGGCGCGCTGCTCGGCCTCGAGCGTGGGCTTCTTCGCCTTGAGCTCATCGATGAAGCTCGTGATGTCGGACTTGTAGGGCTTCCAGAACAGCGGCATGGCGCGGGCGGGCGAGAATGGGCAACCTCGATTTTAGCCGCTGGCACCGAGTGAACCCCGTCGAAACCGAACTCAAGTTCCAGGTTCCGGCGCATGTGCGCGCCGGGCTGCGGCGCGCCGTCGCGACCGCCAGCGCGCGCACGCTGCGGCTGCAGGCGGTCTACGCCGACACCGCCGACGACCGCCTCGCCGGCGCCGGGCTGGCGCTGCGCCTGCGCCGCGAAGGCCGGGTCTGGGTGCAGACCCTGAAGGGCCGCGGCGACGGCCTGATGGCGCGCCCGGAGCACGAGG
>MEGM01000214.1:0-2964 GCA_001725505.1 Rubrivivax sp. SCN 70-15
GCTGCCGCCGTTCATCGTCACGCTGGGCACGCTGAACATCGCCTTCGCGATCACGCAGCTGTACTCGAACTCGCAGACCGTCACCGACGTGCCCGCGGGGATGACATGGCTGGGCAACACGCTGCACCTCGGCAACGCCGAGGTCGCGTACGGCTCGCTGCTGATGCTGCTGCTCTACGGCGCGGTCTGGTTCTACCTGCGCGAGACCCAGGCCGGGCGCCACATCTACGCGGTGGGCAACAACCCCGAGGCGACGCGGCTGACCGGCATCGCCACCGAGCGCGTGCTGCTCGGCGTCTACGTGCTCGCCGGCGTGCTGTACGGCATCGCGTCGTTGCTGTCGGTGGCGCGCACCGGCGTCGGCGATCCGAACGCCGGGCAGACCGACAACCTGGACTCGATCACCGCGGTCGTGCTCGGCGGCACCAGCCTGTTCGGCGGCCGCGGCCTCGTGCTCAGCACGCTGGTCGGCGCGGTGATCGTCGGCGTGCTGCGCAACGGCCTCACGCTGATGGGCGTGCAGTCGGTCTACCAGGTGCTGATCACCGGCATCCTGGTCATCGTCGCGGTGGCCGTCGACCAACTCTCACGCAAGGGAGGGCGCTGAAGTGGTTCCCCCCGAAGCGCCTTCGGCGCTCCCCCCAGGGGGCCGAGCAGCGACGAGAGACAGTCCCTGCGGACTGTCTCTCGCCTGCGAGGGCCCGCGGGCATGCTTGCCCGCGGGCGACGCCAGCGGCCCGGCGAAGCCGGTTCCGCGGCGTCCGCTTGGCGCCACTCCAACCGTCCGCTTATCCGCGGCACCCCCCGCCATGGAGAACTGACATGACCTCACAGAGACTCGTCATGCAGGCCAAGGGCCTGGTCAAGCGCTACGGCCAGGTCACGGCGCTGGAAGGCGCCGACTTCGAGCTGCGCGCCGGCGAGATCCTGGCCGTGATCGGTGACAACGGCGCCGGCAAGTCCAGCCTGATCAAGTGCCTGTCGGGAGCGACGATTCCCGACGAGGGCGAGATCGTGCTCGACGGCAAGCCCATCCACTTCAAGAGCCCGATGGACGCACGTCGCGTCGGCATCGAGACCGTCTACCAGGACCTCGCGGTCGCGCCGGCGATGACGATCGCCGAGAACCTGTTCCTCGGCCGCGAGCTGCGCCGCGCGGGCTTCCTCGGCAGCGTGCTGCGCATGCTCGACAAGAAGAAGATGCTGCAGACCAGCATCGAGCGCATGAACGACCTGAAGGTCGGCATCCGTTCGATGACGCAGGCGGTCGAGACGCTCTCCGGCGGCCAGCGCCAGTGCGTCGCGGTGGCGCGCGCCGCGGCCTTCGCCGAGCACGTGGTGATCCTCGACGAGCCGACCGCGGCACTCGGTGTCAAGGAAGGGAACATGGTGCTCGAGCTGATCCGCCGCGTGCGCGACAAGGGCCTGCCGGTGATCCTGATCTCGCACAACATGCCGCACGTGTTCGAGATCGCCGACCGCATCCACGTCGCCCGGCTGGGCCGCCGCGCCGCGGTGCTGAACCCGAAAACGATCAGCATGAGCGACACGGTCGCGGTGATGACCGGCGCGATGCCGCCGGAGAAGATCCCGGCCGAATGCCTGGCGTGACGTGGCCCACCCCCGAAGCGCCTTCGGCGCCTCCCCCTCGAGGGGGCGTCGCCAGCGGCCCGGCGGAGCCGGTTCCGCGGCGCCTGCTTGGAGAATTCAAATGCTGAAGGGCATCGACCCCTTGCTCACCCCCGAGCTGCTGCGCGTGCTGGCCGAGATGGGCCATGGCGACGAGATCGTCGTTGCCGACGCCAACTTCACCGCCGCGTCGCTGGGCCAGGGCAAGCCGCTCATCGCGCTGCCCGGTGCCGGCGTGCAGCGCGCGGCCGAGGCGCTGCTGTCGCTGCTGCCGCTGGACGCCGCGGTGGCGCGGCCGGTGGCCTACATGCAGGTCAGCGACACGCCGCACGGCTACCGCAGCGCGCTGCAGCGTGCGGTGATCGGCGGCCTCGAGGCGCGCGGCTGGGCGAGCTCGGCACAATGCGAGCCGATCGAGCGCTTCGCGTTCTACGAGCGCGTGCGCCGCGCCTTCGCCATCGTGCAGACCGGCGAATTGCAGCCGTATGCGAACTTCATCTTCAAGAAGGGCGTGATTGCCGAAGCCCTCGCCGCCTAAGAGCCTGTCCACCCATGCCGCATCACGCCGCCACCCACGACGAACCATCCCGCCTGAAGCCGCGCGGCTCCAGCCAGGGCGGGCTGCGCCAGTACAACGAACGCGTGGTGCTGCAGGCGATCCGGCTGCACGGCGCGCTGCCCGGCGCCGAGATCGCGCGCCTGACGCAGCTCACCGCGCAGACGATCTCGCAGATCACCAAGCGGCTCGAAGGCGACGGTCTGCTCGTCAAGGGCGCGCCGCTGCGCGGCAAGGTCGGCCAGCCTTCGGTGCCGCTGTCGCTGAACCCCGACGGCGCGTTCGCGATCGGCGTCAAGGTCGGGCGGCGCAACCTGGACGTGCTGCTCGTCGACTTCATCGGCGCGGTGCGCGAGCGCTGGTCGCTCGACTACCCCTTCCCCGACCCCGATGCTGTCCTGGCCGAGATCGGACGCCGGCTGAAGGACATCCGCCGCCTGCTCGGCCCGGCCCGGCGCGAACGCGTCCAAGGCATAGGCATCGCCGCACCGCTGCAGATGGGCGGCTGGCAGCAGCTGCTCGGCGTCGACCCGGCCTTGTCGGCGCGCTGGGACCACGTCGACCTGGCGGCCGAGGTCGCGCGCCTGGGCGGCCTGCCGGTCGAGCTGCTGAAGGACACCGCGGCCGCCTGCGTCGCCGAACTGGTGGCCGGGCGCGGGCGCAGCGTGAAGAGCTTTCTCTACGTCTTCGTCGACACCTTCATCGGCGGCGGCCTCGTCATCGATAGCCACTTGCGCGCCGGCCTGCACGGCAACGCCGGCGCGATCGGCTCGATGCCG
>MEGM01000214.1:2971-9160 GCA_001725505.1 Rubrivivax sp. SCN 70-15
CTCGATACCGCTCGGCCTGAGCGCGCCGGGCCAGGCTGCCCCGCCGACGCAGCTGCTCGGCCGTGCGTCGCTGCTCACGCTCGAGCGCCTGTACGCCGCCGCCGGCCTGGACCCCGGCGCCACCGGCGATGCCCGCGCACTGCAGCCGCCGTGGGCGCCGGTCACGCGGCGCTGGCTGGGCGAGACGGCCGCAGCGATCGCACTCGCCGCGAACAGCGCCGCGTGCCTGCTGGACCTGGACGGCGTCATCGTCGACGGCTCGTTCAGCCGCGAGCTGCTCGCCGCGCTGATGGCCGAGCTGGCCCCCGCGCTCGACCGCTACGACTGGGAAGGCGTGCAGCGACCGGCGGCGCTGCCGGGGACGATAGGCCCCGACGCGCGCGCGCTCGGCGGGGCACTGCTGCCGCTGTACGCCAACTTCGCGCCCGATCGCGAGCTGTTCCTGAAGGTCGGCACGGGCTGAGGCAGCGCCACCTGGCCTGGAATGTCAGGATCGGCGAAAAGCATCAAGATGCTAAAATGTTTTGATGCGAACCACCATCGACCTTCCCGACCCGCTCCTGCGTCAGCTGAAGTCGCGCGCCGCCCTCGAAGGGACGACGCTCAAGGCGCTGGTGCTGAGCCTGGTGGAACGGGGCCTGAACGCGCCGCCGACCACGCCCAGCAGCGCCGAGCGCAGCGCGCTGCCGAGCATCGCCACGGGCCGACCCTTGCCCTTGCGCAACCCCAGCAACGCCGGCCTCTTCGAACTGCTCGATGACGCCTGAGGTCGCCGAGCCGCAGCCGTCCTGGGCCGCCCAGCCGGCAGGCGATCTGCCAGACGTGAACGTCTGGCTCGCGCTGACGGTGAGTGATCACCCGCATCACGGCGTGGCGCGCGCCTACTGGGAAAACGCAGCGGCGCCTCGGCTCTGGTTCTGCCGCGTGACGATGCTGGCGCTGGTGCGCCTGTTGTGCCAACCGCGAGTGATGGGCGAGGCGGCACTGGAACTCGCGCAGGCGTTCGACGTCTATCGCCGCTTCACCGCGCTGCCGGAAATCGGATTCCGGGGCGAACCCGAGGGCTGCGAACCCAGCCTGGAGGCGATGGCCTCGGCGCTAGAGCCGCCGCTGCCGGCGCGGCTGTGGACCGATGCCTACCTGGCCGCCTTCGCGGTCGGCGCCGGCCTGCGGCTGGTCACGTTCGACCGTGACTTCGACCGCTTTGCGGGCCTGGACTGCCTTCGCCTGCCGGCCTCCGCCGGCTGAGCCGGATCAGCCGCCGCCGAGCAGCGACGCGACCTTCTTCTTCGGGCGGATGTTCGGCGACAGCAGGGCCCGGCTCGGAGCGGGCGCCGGCGCGGGCTCCTTCTCCCAGGCCGCGGCGCCTTCGTTGCTGGGCTCGTAGGGCTTGTCGAAGAAGGGGTCGGCGGCCGGCCCCGCGGCGCGGCGCGGGCGCTCGGCAGAGCGGTCGGCCGGACGTTCGGCGGCGCGCTCGATCGCGCGATCGGCGGCCTCGCGGTAGACGCCCTCGTCGTCGCGCCGGCGCGGCGGGCGGCGCGGGCGGTCGTCCTCGATCTCGAAGGGCTCGATCTCGATCTTGGTCTTGATCAGCTTCTCGATGTCGGACACCAGGCGCGTGTCGTCGCGCGCGACCAGCGTCACCGCCAGCCCCGACGCGCCGGCACGGCCGGTGCGGCCGATGCGGTGCACGTAGTCCTCGGCGTTGAAGGGAACGTCGAAGTTGAAGACCGCCGGCAGGTCGGCGATGTCGAGGCCGCGCGCGGCGACGTCGGTGGCCACGAGCAGGTCCACCTCGCCGGCCTTGAACGCGGCCAGCGCCTTGAGCCGCTCGTCCTGGCTCTTGTCGCCGTGCAGCGCCTGCGTGCGCAGGCCGTCGCGCTCGAACGAGCGCGCGAGGCGCGCCGCGCCGAGCTTGCTGTTGACGAAGATGATCGCCTGCGAGAGCTCGCGTGCCTTCAGCAACTGGCGCACGACGGCGCGCTTGTCGTCGTCGGCCACGCCGTAGAAGCGCTGCTCGACGTTGGTGGCGGTGGCGTTCGGCCGCGCCACCTCCACCAGCAGCGGGTCCTGCAGGTAGCTCGCGGCGAGCTTCTTGATCTCGGGCGAGAAGGTGGCCGAGAACAGCAGCGTCTGGCGCTGCTTGGGCAGGTACCTCAGGATGCGCTGCAGGTCGGGCAGGAAGCCGATGTCGAGCATGCGGTCGGCTTCGTCGAGCACCACGTACTCGACCTGGTTCAGCACCGCGTTCTTGGCCTCGATGTGGTCGAGCAGCCGGCCCGGCGTGGCGATCAGCACCTCGACGCCGCCCTTGAGCACCAGGGTCTGCGGCTTCATGTCGATGCCGCCGAAGACCACCGTGCTGCGCAGGTTCGTGTGCTTGGCGTAGGTCTTGACGTTGTTCGCCACCTGGTCGGCCAGCTCGCGCGTGGGCGCCAGCACCAGCGCGCGCACCGGGTGCCGCGCCGGCGACATGCTGCCGTTCTCGTGACGCAGCATCTTCTGCAGCAGCGGCAGCGTGAAGGCGGCGGTCTTGCCGGTGCCGGTCTGCGCGGCGCCCATGATGTCGCGACCGGCGAGCACGAGCGGGATCGCCTTGGCCTGGATCGGCGTCATCGCCGTGTAGCCGGCGTCGACGACGGCACGCAGCAGCTTGGGGTCGAGCGGGAGGGTGTTGAAGAGCGGCGCCGGTTCGGCCACCGCCTCGGCCGGCACAACGCCGGCGGTCTGGGAAAGTTCGGTCATGTCCGCCGATTATCCGCCTGCGACGCCAAACGCGCCCGAGACGGCCCGAACCGCAGCCAGCGCGGCGACTTGAAGCGCACGATGCGCCAGTACAGCGCGACGTAGAAGACGCCGAACAGCACGATGAACGCCGCGACCAGCGCCGTGTCGTCCCAGAACAGCGTGGCCGGCAGCACCGAGAGCATGCACAGCATCCACAGGTAGGGCGCGGTCATCGAATTGCGCCGCGTCAGCGCCTTCGCGCTGCGGTCACCCACCGCCCAACGCAGCACGCGACGGTAGATCAGCGAATGCAGGTGGATGCCGTCGGGCATGCTCGGCGGCACCGCACGCAGGATGCGGCGCCGGTAGATAGAGAACACCGTCTCGAACACCGGGTAGATGCAGACCAGCAGCGGGAACAGCGGCGACACCACGCCCGGGTGCCGCGCGAGCAGCAGGATCGCCAGCTCGGCGACGAAGAAGCCCAGGAAATAGGCGCCGCCGTCGCCCAGGAAGATGAGCCCGGCCGGGTAGTTCCACAGAAAGAAGCCGAGCACCGCACCGATGCCGGCGAGCGCGAGCGCGCCGACGAGCGAGTCCCCGACCTGGAAGCCCACGTAGGCCAGCGCGCCGAGCATGATCACCACGCACATCGAGGCCAGGCCGTTGAAGCCGTCGATGATGTTCACCGAATTGGCCACGCCGACCACGGCGAACACGGTCACCACAAGTGCGCCCAGCGGCATCGCCACCACCCAGTCGAGCCCGGGGATCGCGGTGTGGCGGATGGTGGCCGCGAGCGCCCAGCTGGCCAGCCCCGCCGAGACCGCCGTGAAGAGCAGGCGCACGCGCGGGCTGACACGCTTGGTGAGGTCTTCCACGAGCCCGGCGCCAAAGGCCGGGATGCCGCAGGCCAGCAGCGTGAAGGCGACCCAGGCCTCGCGCGGAACATGGAACCACAGCGCCAACGCACCCGCCGCGATGCCCACGACGATGCCGATGCCGCCCACCCGCGGCACCGGCGTGGCGTGGAACTTCTGCGGGCCCGAGAGGTCATGGTCGTGCGTCAGATGCGAATGCATCTTCGCGAAGCGCACGATGAACAGCGTCAGCGCCAGCGATACCGCAAAGGCCACGATCACGATCGACATGCGCCGGATTCTATGGGCCGGCCCCCTGCGGACCACCCCACTAGAATCACGCGCACCCGGCGAACCCGGCCCGGCCTTGCCGCCCCTCGCGCGCCCCGGACCACGCCGTTCCCCGATTCGACGAGAGCACCCTCCAGACCATGACTTTTCGCCGGCCGCCCGAAGGCGCTTCGATGCGTGTTCTCAGAATCCTGGCCCTGTTCGCGGGCGTGTTGTCGGCAACGCTGGCGGGCGCGCAGACGAGCACCGAAGTGCTCCCCGGCACCACCGACGCAGTGCAGGCCTCGCCGTCGATGCTGACGCTGCCGGCCACGCCCACGCTGCAGGACACGACGGGGGCGCAACCCGGGCAGCCCGGGCAGTCGAGTCAGCGGACGCAACAGCCGCAACAGGCGCCGAACGACGAATCGAACGGCCTGCTCCCGCCCACGCCACCGGGCCCGGGCGTGTGGCAGTCCGTGACGACGCCGCAGGGCCAGAAGCAGTGGCAGTTCTTCCCCGCCACACCGCCGCCGAGCGAGTTCGAGACCTACGTGCAGCGCCTGGCGAACTCGCGCAGCATCCGCCGCTTCGGTGCCGAGCTCGTCACGCCGGGCCTGCGCACGCCGGCCGCGCCCGACTACAGCCCGCTCGTGCCGCCGGACTACCTGGTGCAGGTGGGCGACGAGGTGGCGATCACGATCTGGGGCTCGGTGAACGCCGACCTGCGCCTGGTGGTGGACCGCTCGGGCCGCGTCAGCCTGCCGCGCGTGGGCTCCATCCTGCTTGCCGGCGTGCGCTACGCCGACCTGCCCGACACCGTGAGCCGCCAGGTGGCGCAGGTCTACAAGAACTTCAAGCTCAGCGTCTCGCTGGGCCAGCTGCGCGGCGTGCGCGTCTACGTCACCGGCTTCGTGCAGCACCCGGGCGCGGTGACGGTCAACGCGCTGTCCACCATCACCGCCGCGGTACTGCGTGCGGGGGGCCCCTCGGCGGCCGGCAGCCTGCGCAACATCGAGCTGCGCCGTGGCGGCAAGGTCGTCGCGCAGCTGGACCTGTACGACCTGCTGCTCAACGGCAACGAGTCGGCCGACCGCCTGCTGCAGCCCGGCGACGTGATCCGCGTCGGCCCCATCGGCCCGCAGGTGGCGCTGATCGGCAGCGTGAACCAGCCCGCCGTTTTCGAACTGAAGCCCTCGGAGACGGTGGCCGACGTGCTGAAGATGGCCGGCGGCTTTGCCGCGGTGGCCGACACCACGCGGCTGACGCTGGAGCGGCTGGACGAGCGCGCCACCACCCGCATCACCGAACTGCAGCTGCCCGCCAACGACGGCGACAAGCTGCAGAACGCCGACGTGCTGCGCGCGTTCAGCGCCGTCGACTCGGCGCTGCCGATGGGGCGCCAGAACAAGCGCATCCACGTCGACGGAGAGGTGGCGCACCCGGGCGACTACGTGCTGCCGCCGGCGAGCACGCTGGACGATGCGCTGCGCGCCGCCGGCGGGCTGACCAACGGCGCCTTCCTCTACGGCACCGAGTTCAGCCGCGTCAGCGTGCAGCAGCAGCAGCAGCAGAACTACGAGCGCGCGCTGCGCGACCTGGAGACCGACTTCGCGCGCCTGAATTCGACCCAGCGCGTGTCGACGGCGGAGGACGCCTCGGTGATGACGGCGCGCTCGGCGGCGACGAACCGGCTCATCGAGCGGCTGCGCGCGGTGAAGCCCACCGGCCGCGTGGTGCTGCAGCTCACACCCGAGAGCACCACCCTGCCCCCGCTGGCGCTGGAAGACGGCGACCGGCTCTACATTCCGCCGCGCCCGCTGACGGTGGGCGTGTTCGGCAGCGTCTTCAACCCGGGCAGCTACCTTTATGCACCCTCTCGCACGGTGGACAGCTACCTGCAGCTGGCCGGCGGCCCGACGCGCGGCGCGGACAAGAACAGCGTCTTCGTGGTGCGTGCCAACGGCACCGTCGTCAGCGCGCTGCAGAACAGCTCGTGGCTGGGCGTGAACGACAAGTTCTGGAACCAGCCCGCGGAGCCGGGCGACACGATCTTCTCGCCCGAGCAGGTCGACAAGACGACGCTGGTGCAGGGTTTCAAGGACTGGACGCAGATCCTGTACCAGTTCGGCCTGGGCGTGGCCGGGCTCAAGGTGGTGGGGTTCTGACGCCATGGCCAACGAACCGATGGCACGCGACGCCGAACTGGACGACGAAGAAGGCCTGAGCCTGCTGGACCTGGCCATTCCGCTGGCCGAGCACTGGAAGTTGCTAGTCATCGGCCCGCTGCTGGCCGGGCTGGTGGCGCTGGGCATCACCTACTTGATCAAGC
>MEGM01000215.1:0-6175 GCA_001725505.1 Rubrivivax sp. SCN 70-15
GCTCGCGCACTTCCAGCGCGAAGCGCAGGTGCAGGCGCAGGTTGGTGGCGTCGACCACGCACACCAGCGCGTCGGGCGCCGGTTCGCCCGGATAGAAGCCGCGGCACAGGTCACGGGTGATGGCCTCGTCCAGGCTCGCCGGTTGCAGGCTGTAGGCTCCGGGCAGGTCCAGCACCGCGTATTCGCGCCCGGACGGGGCGCGCATGCGCCCTTCCTTGCGCTCGACGGTGACGCCGGCGTAGTTGGCCACCTTCTGCCGGCTGCCGGTGAGCAGGTTGAACAGCGCCGTCTTGCCGCAGTTCGGATTCCCCACCAGCGCCACCAGCGGCCCGCCGCGGTGGACGTGGACGATGGCTTCGGTCACAGCGCCTCGATCTCGACGCAGGCAGCCTCGGCGCGGCGCAATGCGAAGGTCGACTGGCCGACGCGCACCACCATCGGGTCGCCGCCCCAGACGCTGCGCGCGGTGACGGTGACGCGCTCGCCGGGCAGGAAGCCGATCTCGCTCAGCCAGCGGCCCCAGTCGGGCGCCCCCTCGGGCGCATGGACGGCGACGACGCGGCAGGCCTGGCCGATGGCCGCGCGGTCCAGCGCGGGCACGACCGGCGCGGTCGACGCCGGGCCGGGCGCCGACACCGGGATCGCGGACTTGGGCAAGGTGCTCGAAGGCATGGCTGGACCTTGGGAATGCGAATTGTTCCTATTATGTAGCCGAAATGGGTCCCGCGCACGCCTGCTGGAGCCGACCTTGATGCAGCGCAACGGACGTTAGCCACGCCGCGCACGGCGCGCCGAGCGGTCCCAACCGGTCCCGTGCCCTGGACCGAGACGATCGGCCGCCGCGTGCGCCGCGGGCCCCTCGCTACGCGACATCGGCCATCGCCTGCCCGAAGCGCACCGGCGCCCCCGCGACCCAGGCCGGGTCGAATCGCAGCGGCCCCTGCGGCCACACCAGCACGACCGTCGAGCCGAGCAGGAAGCGGCCCATCTCGGCGCCGCGCGCCAGTTCGATGCGCTGCCCGTCGTAACGCCACTCGCGCAGCCGGCCCGGCCGCGGCGGGTTGACGACGCCGTGCCAGACGGTGGCCATGCTGCCGACGATCGTCGCGCCCACCAGCACCATCGCGAACGGGCCCCGCTCGCCTTCGAACAGGCAGACCACGCGTTCGTTGCGCGCGAACAGCCCGGGCACCGCGCGCGCGGTGCCGGGGTTGACCGAGAACAGCGAGCCCGGCACATGGATCATGCGCAGCAGCCGGCCTGCGGCCGGCATGTGGATGCGGTGGTAGTCCTTCGGGCTCAGGTAGAGCGTCGCGAAATGCCCCCCCTGGAAGCGGCCGGCCAGTTCGGCGTCGCCGCCGAGCAGCGCGGTGGTGGTGTAGTCGTGGCCCTTGGCCTGCAGGATGCGGTCGCCGGCTATCGCGCCGCATTGGCTGATCGCGCCGTCGACCGGGCAGACGAAGGCGGCATCGGCGAGCGGCCGCACGCCCGGCCGCAGCGCGCGCGTGAAGAAGTCGTTGAAGCTGGCGTAATGGCGGATGTCGGGGTCCGCGGCTTCGGCCATCTCGACGCCGTAGCGGCGCACGAAGCGGCGGATGATCGCGGTCGTCGCCGCGCCACCCCGCCAGCGTGCCACGACGCCGGCGAACGCCGTCAGCGCCTGCTTGGGCAGCAGGGTCTGCGACAGCACGAACAGGCGCTCGCCCAAGGGCGCAGGGCTCCGGCTCATGCGGCGCGCCCCGCGGTCGCCGCGTCCTGCGGTGCCGGCCGGATGTCGCTCGACGGGACCCAGAGCACCCGGCCGTCGATCTCGCGCACGTCGAGCGGCGTCAGGCGTCCGCGCCCGCAGGGTCCGCCGACGCAGCGGCCGCTGTCGGGCGCATAGGCCGCGCCGTGGATCGAGCACAGGATCCAGCGCCGGTCCGCGTCGAGGAACTCGCCGGGCTGCCAGTCCATCTCGGTCGGCACGTGCGCGCAGCGGTTCAGGTAGGCGACGACGCGGCCGTCGAAGCGCAGCGCGAAGGCGCGCACCGGCTGGCCGTACTGCTGCACCGGCCAGACATGCGCGGGGCCGCGTTCGGCGAGCGCCGCCGACGCGCAGACCAGGAGAGCTTCGGTGTCCGGCTCAGGCATGCGCCAGCAGCCAGTCGTGCAGATCGCGCGTGCTGTGTGCGACGTGCAGCGGCGCGAACGCCTCGAAGGCCTGCGCATCGTGCGCGCCGTAGCTGACGCCCACGCGCTGCGTGCCGGCGTTCGCCGCGAGCTGCAGGTCGTGCGTGGTGTCGCCGATCATCAGCGTGCGCTGGGGGTCGGCGCCGAGCTCGCGCATCAGCTCGAACAGCATCAGCGGGTCGGGCTTGGACGCGGTCTCGTCGGCGGTGCGGGTCGCGTCGAACAGGCCGCGCAGCTGCGAATGCGCGAGCGCTTCGTCCAGGCCGCGCCGGCCCTTGCCGGTGGCCACGGCGAGCCAGTGGTTGCGCGCCCTGAGAGCCTGCAGCATCTCGAGCGTGCCCGGGAACAGCACCAGTTCGTGCTGGCGCGCGAAGTAATGGTGGCGGTAGCGGTTGCCGAGCTCGGGGTAGCGCTCGGCCGGCAGCCCCGGCGCGGCATGCCTGAGCGCGTCGTGCAGGCCCAGGCCGATCACGTAGGCGGCGTCGGCATCGCTCGGCACGTCGGCTCCGATGTCGCGGCACGCGGCCTGGATGCACTGCACGATGAGGGCGGTCGAGTCGAACAGGGTGCCGTCCCAGTCGAAGACGATGAGGTCGAAGCGGCGGTTCATAGCTGGTGCAGAAGTTTCTCGCAGTCCGCCGGCAAAGGTGCGCGCAAGGTGATGCGCTCGCCGCTCACCGGGTGGTCGAAGCTCAGCTCGCGCGCGTGCAGGAACATCCGGTCGAAGCGCCGCTCGCGCGCGAACGCCTTGTTGAGCGCGAAGTCTCCGTACTTCGGGTCGCCGACGATCGGGTGGCCGCTATGCGCGAGGTGGACGCGGATCTGGTGCGTGCGGCCGGTCTTGAGCGTGATGTCGAGCAGCGTGAAGCCGCCGCAGGGCCGGCTCGCGCCGACGAGCGTGATCGAGCGCCGCCCGTCGGCATGCGCCGGCGCGACCACGCGCACGTGGCGCTCGCCCGCGGCGTCAACACCTTTGTGCAGCGGCAGGTCGATCACCTTCAGGTTCGCCGGCCAGGCGCCGACGACGAGCGCCTGGTAGCGCTTGTCGGTGTCGCGGCTGCGGAACTGGTCCTGCAGTGCGGTCAGCGCGCTGCGCTTCTTGGCCAGCAGCAGCACGCCCGAGGTCTCCTTGTCGAGCCGGTGCACGAGTTCGAGGAAGCGCGCGTCGGGCCGGGCCTGGCGCAGCTGCTCGATCACGCCCGAGCTGACACCGCTGCCGCCATGCACCGCGACGCCCGCGGGCTTGGCGATCGCGAGCAGCTGATCGTCCTCGAACAGCACCGGGAACTCGCGTGCCGGCGCGACGACGGCCGGCTTCTCGGCCATGCGCAGCGGCGGCAGCCGGATCTCGTCCCCCGCCGCGACCCGGGTGTCGGCCGCCGCCCTGCCCTTGTTGACGCGCACCTCGCCCGAGCGGATGACGCGGTAGACATGCGTCTTGGGCACGCCCTTGAGCAGGCGCATAAGGTAGTTGTCCAGACGCTGCCCGGCGGATTCCTCGTCCACCGTGATGCGGCGCACGGCGGGCGTCGGCGCGTGGGCTTTGGCCCCTATAATCGGCGACTCCACGTTTGTGCGGTAAGTGCTTGATTTATCGGAGTTTACCCGGGCACCTGCCAGGCGGACGCGGGAGGGTCGTGCGCGAAGGATCGCGCACGTTGGTGATGCAACGCCGGTGACGGGCGTGCGAGCCGGGGGTCCCCAAGCGACCCGGCAGCAGGTTCGAGCCAGGCGGCAGAGAATCGAAGTGGAACCCGGCCTCGACAGACGAGGCTCCCGAAAATTCAAGGCGCAAGAAGCGGCCACGAGCCGAAGCTTGCACCTGCGTTCAGGCAACGTCGTCCTCGCAGTTCATGTCGTCCCCGTCTCCCACCCCCCTTGCCAGTAGGCCCCGGCGCGTTGCCGGCGAGGCCGCTGCCTGGCGGTGGCCGACGCCGACCGCTGCCAGGGCGGCCGCCGGCTCGCACGCGCCAACGCTGCGCCACTAGACCGCCGCGCTCGCGCGGCCGGTTCGCAGTCCAGGGCATTTCGCGCCAACGGTTCCCCCGCGTTTCTCGTGCATCGATGTGAGACGACGCGCCGCTCGAGCGGCGCGCCACCGGAGTGCACATGAAACGCATGCTGATCAACGCCACGCAGCCCGAAGAGCGGCGCCTGGCAATCGTCGATGGACAGAAACTGCTCGACTTCGAGACCGAGATCGAAGGGCGCGAGCAGCGCAAGGGCAACATCTACAAGGCCGTCATCCCCCGCGTCGAGCCCTCGCTCGAGGCCTGCTTCGTCGATTACGGCGAGGACCGCCACGGCTTCCTGCCGTTCAAGGAGATCTCGAAGAACTACTTCCGCGAAGGCGTCGAGGTCAAGAACGCGCGCATCCAGGACGTCGTGCGCGAAGGCGACAACCTGCTCGTGCAGGTCGAGAAGGAAGAGCGCGGCAACAAGGGCGCCGCACTGACGACCTTCGTCAGCCTCGCCGGCCGCTACCTCGTGCTGATGCCGAACAACCCGCGCGGCGGCGGCGTCAGCCGGCGCATCGAGGGCGAGGACCGCGAGGAGCTGAAGGAAAACCTCGACCAGCTCGAGTATCCCAAGGGCATGAGCCTGATCGCGCGCACCGCCGGCATCGGCCGCAGCGCCGCCGAGCTGCAGTGGGACCTGAACTACATGCTCAAGCTCTGGGACGCCATCGACGGCGCCGCCAAGGCGGGCAAGGGCGCGTTCCTGATCTACCAGGAGTCGTCGCTGGTGATCCGCGCGATCCGCGACTACTTCACCGCCGACATCGGCGAGATCCTGATCGACACCGACGACATCTACGATCAGGCGCTGCAGTTCATGACCCACGTGATGCCGGAGACGGCATCGCGCGTGAAGCGCTACCGCGACGACGCGCCGCTGTTCAGCCGCTTCCAGATCGAGCACCAGATCGAGACCGCGTTCTCGCGCACGGTGAACCTGCCCTCGGGTGGTGCGATCGTGATCGACCACACCGAGGCGCTGGTCTCGGTCGACGTCAACTCGGCGCGCGCGACGCGCGGCAGCGACATCGAGGAGACCGCGACGCGCACGAACCTGGAGGCCGCCGACGAGGTGGCGCGCCAGATGCGGCTGCGCGACCTGGGCGGGCTGATCGTCGTCGACTTCATCGACATGGAGGAGAGCAAGAACCGGCGCGAGGTCGAGCAGCGGCTGCGCGACGCACTGCGCTCCGACCGTGCACGCGTGCAGTTCAGCTCGATCAGCAAGTTCGGCCTGCTCGAGCTGAGCCGCCAGCGCCTGCGCCCGGCGCTGTCCGAAGGCAGCCACATCACCTGCCCGCGCTGCAACGGCACCGGCCACATCCGCGACACCGAGAGCTCGGCACTGCAGATCCTGCGCATGGTGCAGGAGGAGGCGCTGAAGGAGAACACCGCCGCCGTCCATGTGCAGGTGCCGGTGGAAGTGACGAGCTTCCTGCTCAACGAGAAGCGCACCGAGATCACGAAGATCGAGCTCAAGCAGCGCGTCACCGTGATCCTGGTGCCGAACAAGCACCTCGAGACGCCGAACTACAAGCTCGAGCGGCTGCGCCACGACGACCCGCGGCTCGAGAACCTGCAGGCCAGCTACACGATGATCGAGGAGCCGGACGACGAGGTCGGCATCACCCGGCGCGAAAAGACCAAGGCCAAGCAGGAGCCCGTGATCAAGGGTGTGCTGCCCGACATGCCGGCACCGCCGGCACCGGCGCCAGCGCCGGTGCGCGCTGCGCCTCCGGTGGCGGCGCCGCCCGCTCCGGTGGCCGCACCGCGGCCTCCCGTTGCCCCGGCCCCGGCCGCAGCCGGCAGCGGCTTCTTCGGCTGGGTCAGGAAGCTGTTCGGCGGCGAAGCGGCGCCCGCGCCGGTCGCCGCGCCGGCTCCGGCACCGGCGGTGGCGGCCCCGCCGAAGGCCGCCGAAGTCCGCGAGGCGCGCGAAGGTCGCCGCGGCGACCGCGGCGGTCGTGGCGCTGAGCGCGGCGAACGCC
>MEGM01000215.1:6199-7454 GCA_001725505.1 Rubrivivax sp. SCN 70-15
GCGGTGGGCGCGGCGGGCGCGACAAGGCGGCCGGCACCGGCGAGCGCGAGGAACGCGGCGCGCGCGCTGAACGCGGCGACCGTGCAGAACGTGGTGAGCGCGGTGAGCGCGCCGAACGCGGCGAGAACCGTCGCGGCCCGCGTCCAGACCGCCCGACTGCCCGGACCGAGGACGTCGCTCCGCTGGCGGTTGCCGCCGAGGCGGCAGCGGTCACCGAAGGTGTCGCACCGCCCCCCGGCGAGGCCGAAGGAGAGAGCCGGCGCCGGCGCCGGCGCGGTGGTCGCGGTCGTGGCGAAGGTCGCACCGAGGAAGCGACGCCGCTGAACGGCGAGGCCGCGGTGGCCGCCGAAGGCGTGGCCGAGGCGGCCGAGACGAACGCCGCGCCCGAGGTGCCCGAGGCACCCACCGCCGAGGAGGGCGAACGCGAGGGTGGCCGCCGCCGCGGCCGTGGACGCGACCGCTTCCGCCGCGAGCCGCGCGAGCAGGACGAGGTCAACATGGTGGTGCCGGCCGAAGCGGCCGCCGCCGAGGCGCTGCCGGCCGTCGAGTACGTGCCGCCGGCAACGCCAGCCTTGCCCGAGACCGCGGCACCGGCCGAAGCCGTCGCGGTGCCGGTTGCCGAACCGGTTGCCGAACCGGTCGCGCGACCGGCCCAGCCGGCGCCGGCCGCGGCCGCCGTGCCGAAGCCGATCGAGCCCTACGCGCTGCCGACCGCCGATCTGCAGTCGCTGGCCGCGGCCGCCGGCCTGGAATGGGTGAACTCGGACGCCGAGAAGATCCGTGCCGTGCAGGCGGCGATGGCCGCCGAGCCCAGGCCGATCCACGTGCCGCGCGCGCCGCGCCCGCCGGTCGTGATCGACGAAGGCCCGCTGGTCCTGGTCGAGACGCGCAAGGACCTGTCGCAGCTCAAGCTGCCGTTCGAGGCCGAGCGGCGCGTCTAGCCGCCGGCTCGCCTGCCCTGCGCGTCAGGGCAGGCTCTCGAGTGCGTGCTGGTAGACCGGGTCGTGCATCAGGTCGTCCCAGCCCAGCGGCGCGCTCTGCGGCAGCAGGGCCAGGCGGCGGCGCTCGCTGTCGGGGTCGGGCTGCCAGGAAGAACCCACCGCGCCGGCCAGGCCGTCGAGCAGATCGTCGACGGCCGTTCCGCCCTCGGGCAGCGACTGGTTGCACAGCAGCACCAGGTCGCAGCCGGCCGACAGCGCCAGGCTCGCCGCCTCGGTGGTGCCGATCGCGCGGCCTTCGAGTCGGCGCGCGCCTG
>MEGM01000216.1:0-5505 GCA_001725505.1 Rubrivivax sp. SCN 70-15
CGGCCCGCGCGCAGCAGCGCCGGCGGCAGGTCGACGAGGGCCGGCACGGGAACGCCGCGAACCTCGGGCGAGGCGTCGAGCGTGCCGTGCACGAGCGCACCGTTGAGCCGCAGCGCATGGCGCGAACCCAGGCGCTCGGCCACCAGCGCCCAGGGCCGCGTCGGCGCCCGGGCGAGCTCGAAGTCGATGCGGTAGCGGCCGCGGCCGGCGCCACCGAGACCGTCGAGCGCCCAGGTGTGCGGCAGCGCCACCGTGCGCGGCACGCTCCCGGCGCGCTCGAAGCGGGCCTGGTCGAGCGTCATCGGCACCGGGTCCTCGTCCGCCGGCGCCGGCGCCGGCGCCGCGGCCAGCGCGGCGAGCAAGAGCGCGGCCAGCGTGCGCAGCGGTCTCGCGAACCGCTGCGCGAGGCCGCGCCACCGGGGCCAGGCCGCATCCATGCCGACGATTGTGCGACCGCGACCGCGAAGGCGGGCTCGGCCGTTCGGCCGGCCGCTGCCGGGCACCGGTGCGACACCTAAAATCGAAGCGATGCACATCCACATCCTCGGCATCTGCGGCACCTTCATGGGCAGCCTGGCGGCGCTCGCGCACGAGGCCGGGCACCGGGTGACCGGCTGCGACGCGAACGTCTACCCGCCGATGAGCGACCAGCTGCGCGGCCTGGGCATCGAGCTGATCGAGGGCTTCGACGCCGACCAGCTCGCGCTCGGGCCCGAGGTCTTCGTCGTCGGCAACGTGGTCAGCCGCGGCAACCCGCTGATGGAGGCGATCCTCGACGCCGGCGCGGCCTACACCAGCGGGCCGCAGTGGCTGGCCGACCACCTGCTGCCGGGTCGCCACGTGCTGGCGGTGGCGGGCACGCACGGGAAGACGACGACGACCTCGATGCTGGCCTGGATCCTGGAACAGGCGGGGCTGGCGCCGGGCTTCCTGGTCGGCGGCGTGCCGCTGAACTTCGGCATCTCGGCCCGGCTCGGGAACGTGAGCGCCGTCCGGCCGGCCGGCGCGGGCGCGCCCTTCGTCATCGAGGCCGACGAATACGACACCGCGCTGTTCGACAAGCGCAGCAAGTTCGTCCACTACCGGCCGCGCACCGCGATCCTGAACAACCTCGAGCTCGACCACGCCGACATCTTCCCCGACCTGGAGGCGATCGAGACCCAGTTCCACCACCTCGTGCGCACGGTGCCGTCGACGGGCCGGCTGATCGTCAACGCGCGCGACGAGGCGCTGCAGCGCGTGTTGCAGCGCGGCTGCTGGACCCCGGTGCAGCGCTTCGGCACCCGGCGCGAGGAACCCGGCGGCCTGTGCGCGCGCGGCGAGCCGCACGCCTTCGACGTGCTGCGCGGCAGCCTGAAGATCGGCCGCGTCGAATGGAGCCTGATCGGCGAGCACAACCAGATGAACGCGCTCGCCGCGATCGGCGCGGCCGAGCACGTGGGCGTCGCGCCCGAGGCCGCGGCGGCCGCGCTCGCCAGCTTCGAGAACGTGCGCCGGCGCATGGAGCTGCGCGGAAGCGTCAGGTTCGGCGCCGGCAGCGTGGCCGTCTACGACGACTTCGCGCACCACCCGACGGCAATGCACAGCACGATCGACGGCCTGCGCCGCAAGGTTGGCGCGCAGCGCATCCTGGCGGTGTTCGAGCCGCGCTCGAACACGATGAAGCTCGGCACGATGAAGGCCCAGCTGCCGTGGGCGCTCGAGGAGGCCGACCTCGCCTTCTGCCTGCAGGGCGACTACGGCTGGAGTGCGCGCGACGCGCTCGCGCCGATGAGCGCGAGCGCGGTCGTCGCCGACTCGGTGGATGCGCTGGTCGCGCAGGTGGTCGCCGCGGCACGGCCGGGCGACCATGTGCTGTGCATGAGCAACGGCGGCTTCGGCGGCATCCACGCCAAGCTGCTCGCCGCGCTCGGCGCGCGCGCGGCGTGACGCCGACGCACCTGCTCTATCTGCACGGCTTCCGCTCGTCGCCGAAGTCGTTCAAGGCGCAGCGCGTACTCGCCTGGCTCGCGGCCCACCGCCCCGACGTGCGCGCCTGGTGCCCGCAGCTGCCGCCCTCGCCGCGCGACGCGATCGCGCTCGTCGACGCAGGCGTGCGCGGCTGGCCGCCGACCGCGGCCGTGCTGGGCAGCTCGCTCGGCGGCTTTTATGCCACCACGGTGGCCGAGGCGCGGGGCTGGCCGGCGGTGCTGCTGAACCCGGCGGTGGACCCCGCGCGCGACCTGGCCGCCTACGTCGGCGAGCAGACGGCGTTCCACACGCCCGAAGAGCATTTCTTCTTCCGCTCCGAGTACGTCGACGAGCTGCGCGCGCTGACGCTGCCGGCGATCACGAAGCCCGAGCGCTATTTCGCCGTCATCGCGAAAGGCGACGAGCTGCTCGACTGGCGCGAGATGAGCGCGCGCTACGCCGGCGCGTCGATCCGCCTCGTCGAAGGCAGCGACCACGCGCTGTCGGACTTCGACGACCACCTTCCTTCCATCCTTCGATTCCTGAACCTATGCGACTGAAAGACAAGATCTGCATCGTCACCGGCGCCGCCCAAGGCATCGGCGCGGCGACCGCCGCCAAGTTCGCCGCCGAAGGCGCGGTCGTGATCGGCTGCGACCGCCGTCGCGAAGCGGTGCCGGGCGCGGCCGAGACCCACGCCGTCGACGTCACCGACCGGGCCCAGATCGACGCGATGGTCGCCGCCGTGCGCGCGCGCCACGGCCGCGTCGACGTGCTCGTCAACAACGCCGGCATCACGAAGGACGCGCGCCTGGTGAAGATGACGCTCGAGCAGTTCGACGCGGTGATCGACGTCAACCTGCGCGGCGTCTTCCACTGCGCGCAGGCGGTCGCGCCCTGGATGATCGAGCAGGGCGCCGGCGTGATCCTCAACGCCAGCAGCGTGGTCGGGATCTACGGCAATTTCGGCCAGACCAACTATGCGGCAGCCAAGTTCGGCGTCATCGGCTTCACCAAGACCTGGAGCCGCGAGCTCGGGCCCAAGGGCGTGCGCGTCAACGCGGTCGCGCCCGGCTTCGTCGAGACGCCGATCCTGGCGACGATCCCCGACAAGGTGCTGCAGCACATGCGCGAACAGGTGCCGCTGCACCGCCTGGGCCGGCCCGAGGAGATCGCCAACGTCTACGCCTTCCTCGCCAGCGACGAGGCCAGCTACATCAACGGTGCGGTGATCGAGGTCTCGGGCGGCATGACCGTCTGACGGGCGACAATCCGGCCCATGTATGTTCTTTACGACGACGCCGGGAAGTTCCACGCCGGCCGCCTGATGACCGAGGCCGACGCCTCGCTGCAGGTCGAGCTGGACTCGGGCAAGCGCGTGAAGGTCAAGTCGGCCAACGTGATGCTGCGCTTCGACAAGCCGGCCCCGGCCGAGCTGATCGCCCAGGCGCAGGCGCTCGCCACCGAGATCGACCTCGACCTCGCCTGGGAGTTCGCCCCCGAGGCCGAGTTCGGCTTCGCCGACCTGGCGCGCGAGTATTTCGAGGCCGGTGCCGGCCCCGAGAAGCAGGCCGCGGCGCTGTTCCGGCTGTTCGAGGCGCCGCATTACTTCCGCCGCCTGGGCAAGGGCCAGTTCCGCAAGGCGCCCGAGGAGACCGTCAAGGCGGCGCTGCTGGGCATCGAACGCAAGAAGCAGATCGCCGCGCAGATCGACGCCTGGGCGAGCGAGCTGGTCGAGGGCCGCTGCCCGGCACCGGTGCGCGAGCAGCTCTACCGCATCCTGTTCAAGCCGGACAAGAACGCGCCCGAGTACAAGGCCGTCGTCGAGGCGACGAAGCGCTCGCAGCGCGCGCCGCTCGACCTGCTCAAGGGCGCCGGCGCGATCGACAGCCCGTACCAGTTCCACTGGCGCCGCTTCCTGTTCGAGCAGTTTCCGCAGGGCACCGGCTTCCCGGCGCTGCAGGCGCCGGCGGTCAGGGACGCGCTGCCGCTGGCCGCGGTGCAGGCGTTCTCGATCGACGACTCGGCCACGACCGAGATCGACGACGCGCTCTCGGTCACAGGCATCGGCCAGGGCACGGTGGTCTTCGGCATCCACATCGCCGCGCCGGGGCTCGCGATCGAGCCCGATTCAGCGGTCGACCGGGTCGCGCGCGAGCGCCTGTCGACGGTCTACATGCCGGGCTGGAAGCTGACGATGCTGCCCGACGAGGTGGTGCAGGCCTACACGCTGACCGAAGGCCGCGACTGCCCGGCGGTGAGCCTGTACCTGACGCTCGACGAGGCCACGCTCGAGCTGAAGAGCGCCGAGACGCGGCTCGAGCGCGTGCCGGTCGCGGCCAACCTGCGCCACGACCAGCTCGACGAGGTCGTCACCGAAGCCTCGCTCACTGGCGACGCGGTCGCCGAGTACCCGTTCGCGGCCGAGCTGGCCTTCGCGTTCCGGCTCGCGCGCCAGCGCAAGGCGGCGCGCGAGGTGGTGCGCGGCAAGCCCGAGACCTTCAACCGGCCCGACTACAGCTTCCGCCTCGACGCCGACGGCGAGCGCGAGCCCGACGGCAGCGAGGCGGTGCGCATCACGACGCGCCGGCGCGGCGCGCCGCTGGACCTGATCGTCGCCGAGGCAATGATCCTGGCCAACAGCCACTGGGGCGGCTGGCTCGCCGACTGCGGCGTGCCCGGCATCTACCGCAGCCAGGCGAGCCTGCTGCCCGGCGTCAAGGTACGCATGGGCACGAAGCCGGCGCCGCATGCCGGCATGGGCGTGGCGCAGTACACCTGGGCTACGTCGCCGCTGCGGCGCTACGTCGACCTCGTCAACCAGTGGCAGATCATCGCCTGCGCGCGCCACGGCCGCACCGCGGCGCTGGCGGCGCCGTTCCGGCCGCGCGACGCGGTGCTGTTCTCGATCATCTCCAGCTTCGACGCCGCCTACGCCGCGTACAGCGACTTCCAGCACGGGATCGAGCGCTACTGGACGCTGCGCTGGCTGGAGCAGAACCAGGTCGCCGAGCTCGAGGCCGCGGTGATGAAGGACGGCCTCGTGCGCGCCGAGACGCTGCCGCTCGTGTTCCGCGTGCCGGGCACCGAGAGCCTGCCGCGCGGCGCCCGGGTGCGCGCGCGCGTCGCCGGGATCGACCTGCTGACGCTGGACCTGCACGCGGCGCTGGCGGCGCGCATCGACGCGCCGGCCGAGGCCGCCGAGGACGTCGAAGAGGACGCCGAGGTCTCGGGCCCGCTGACGCTCGCGATCGACGTCAGCGAAGCGGCCGGCGAGGCGCCGGCGCCGGCCGCCTGAGCGACCAGCCGGTGGGGCGGCGATGAAGTGGCGCGAGCTCTCGACCCTGCAGTGGGCGCTGCTCGTCTCGGTCGCCGCCCATGCGGCCTTGCTGACGGTGCACTTCGTCGACCCGCAGGCGATCGACCGCGCGCTGCGCGACACACCGCTCGAGTTGGTGCTCGTCAACGCGCGCTCGGACGAGGCGCCGACGAAGGCGCAGGCGATCGCGCAGGCCAACCTCGCCGGCGGCGGCGAGGCCGAGCGCGGCCGCGCGA
>MEGM01000216.1:5527-16962 GCA_001725505.1 Rubrivivax sp. SCN 70-15
AACCTCGCCGGCGGCGGCGAGGCCGAGCGCGGCCGCGCGACGTCGCCGCTGCCGACGGCGCCGACGGCGCAGATCGGCGACGCGCCGGACGAGGCGCACCGCCGCATCGACGAGTTGCAGGACGAGCAGCAGCAGCTGCTGGCGCAGATCCGGCGCGAGGTCGCACGGCTGCCGCCGCCGGATCCGCAGCGCGAGCGCGGCGACCCGCAGCAGCGCGAGCAGGACGAGCACCGGCGCCAGCTGCTGCGGCTGCTCGCCGAGATCGAGAAGCGCATCAACGAAGAGAACGCACGGCCGAAGAAGCGCTACATCAGCCCGGCCACGCGCGAGGAGGTCTACGCGCTGTACTACGACGCGCTGCGCCGGCGCATCGAGGACCGCGGCACGCGCAACTTCCCCGAATACCGCGGCAGGAAGCTCTACGGCGAGCTGACGATGAACGTGACCGTCGACGCCGCGGGCCAGGTCGTCGACGCCGAGATCGTGCGCTCGAGCCGCTCGCGCGTGCTCGACCAGCAGGCGGTGGCGATCGTGCGCGCGGCCGCGCCGTTCGGGCCGTTCAGCGCCGCGATGCGGCGCCAGGCGGACCAGATCGTCGTGACCTCGCGCTTTCGCTTCACGCGCGAGGACGGGCTCGAGACCAGCCTGAGCGGACGATGAGCAGCCCGCCGACGACCGTGGACCTCTACGCCGTGCTCGGCAACCCGGTGGCGCACAGCCAGTCGCCCTTCATCCACGCCGAGTTCGCGCGCCAGACCGGCCAGGCGATCCGCTACGAGCGCGTGCTCTGCGCGCCGGGCGGCTTCGAAGCCGCGGTGCGCGCTTTCGCCGCCGCGGGCGGCCGCGGCTGCAACGTGACGGTGCCGTTCAAGTTCGACGCTCCGCGGCTGGCCGCGCGCCAGACCGCGCGCGCCGCGCTCGCGCGCGCCGCGAACGTGCTGCGCTTCGACGCCGACGGCTGGCTCGCCGACAACACCGACGGCGTCGGGCTGGTGCACGACATCGAGCAGCACGCCGGCCAGTCGCTGGCCGGCACGCGCGTGCTGCTGATCGGCGCCGGCGGCGCCGCTGCCGGCGTGCTCGGGCCGCTGCTCGAGGCCGGGCCGGCCGCGGTCCTCGTCGTCAACCGCACCGTCGCGAAGGCGCAGGCGCTGTTCGAGCGACACCGGGCGCTCGCGCTCGAGCGCGGCGTGAGGCTCGGCGCCGCCGGGCTGGACGCGCCGGGCACGGGGCACGACCTCGTCGTCAACGCCAGCGCGAGCAGCCTGCAGGCCGCCGCGGTGCCGGTGCCGGCCTCGGTGCTGGCGCCGGGCGCGCTCGCGGTCGACCTGATGTACGGCCCCGCCGCCGAGCCCTTCCTCGCCTGGGCGCGGGGCGCCGGCGCCCGCGCCCGGGACGGGCTCGGGATGCTCGTCGAGCAGGCGGCCGAGGCCTTCTTCGTCTGGCGCGGCGTGCGCCCGCTGACGCCGCCGGTGCTGCGCGCGCTGCGCGAGCGGCTGGCCGCGGCATGAAGCGCCACGCGCTGCGCCTGCTCGGCCTGCTCGCGCTGTGCACGCTGGCGCTGCAGCTGAGCTTCGCGCTGCGCATCGCGCTGATGATCGGCGTCGACCCGCAGTCGACTGCCTTCCAGCGCAGCGAGATCCGGCGCCTGCTCGTCGAACGGCACCGGTTGCTCTGGAGCCGGCAATGGGTGCCGCGCGAGCGCATCTCGGCCAACCTGCGGCGCGCCGTGATCGCGAGCGAGGACGCCGATTTCGTCCACCACGGCGGCGTCGACTGGGACGCGATCGAGAAGGCCTGGAAGCGCAACGAGCGTGCCGAGGCGCGCTCGCCCGCGCATGCGAAGATCGTCGGTGGCTCGACGATCACGCAGCAGCTGGCAAAGAACCTGTTCCTGTCCGGCGAGCGCACGGTGCTGCGCAAGGCGCAGGAGCTCGTGATCACGCTGACGCTGGAGGCCTTGCTGTCCAAGCAGCGCATCCTGGAGATCTACCTGAACAACGTCGAATGGGGCGAAGGCATCTACGGCGCGCAGGCCGCGGCGCGCCATTACTTCCACGTCGATGCCGCGCGGCTGAACGCCGAGCAGGCGGCGCGGCTGGCGGTGATGCTGCCCGCGCCCAAGCGCTTCGAGAAAAGCCCGGCGTCGGCCTACGTCGTCGGCCGCGCCGCGACCATCGTCGCGCGCATGGGCGCGGTCGATGTCCCTTGACATGAGCGACGACATTTCCGACGAGATCGCCGCCGCGGCGGCGCGCCTGGTGGTCGAGGACGGGCTCGAGTACGGCGCGGCGAAGCGGCGCGCCGCGCGCGACCTCGGCCGACGCGCCGGCCGGCGCGGTGAACTCCCGGCCAACGAGGCGGTCGAAGACGCAGTGCGCGAGCACCTGGCCTTGTTCTGCGCCGACACCCAGCCGGCCGAGCTGCAGGCGCTGCGCGAGCTGGCGCGGCACTGGATGCGCCGGCTGGCGGCGTTCCGCCCGCACCTGGCCGGCGCCGTCTGGCGCGGCACCGCGACGCGGCTGTCGGCGGTGTGGCTGGACCTTTACTGTGAAGACGCGAAGAGCGCGGAGATCGCGATGATCAACCTCGGCCTGCGGTACGACACCGGCACCCTGGAGCGCCCGGGCGGTGAGCCGCTCACCGTGCTCAGCCTGGCCGCGCCCTGCGCGGCGCTGGGCGAGCCGGCGACGCTGCACCTGGTGCTGCACGACCTCGACGAACAGCGCGGCGCCTTGCAGCCCGACGTGCGCGGCCGCAGCTGGCGCGGCGACCTCGCGGCCGTCGAGCGCCTGCTGGAGGGCCGGGCATGAACCGGCGCAGCTGGCTCGTCGCTGGCGCCGGCGCAGCGGCCGCGGCCGCCGGCGTGGGCTGGCAGCTCCGGCGCGAGCGCCAGCACCAGGAACAGGCCGAGCGCGGCCTCGCGTCGCTCTGGCCGCTGCGCTTCCCGCGCCCCGAAGGCGGCGAGCTGGCGCTGGCCGACTTCCGCGGCCGGCCGCTGCTGATCAACTTCTGGGCCCCCTGGTGCCCGCCCTGCGTGAAGGAGCTGCCGGCGCTGAACCGGTTCCAGAAGGCCTTCGCGGCCCAGGGCTGGCAGGTCGTCGGGCTGGCGATCGACGAGCCGCCGCCGGTGCGCGCCTTCCTGAAGAAGCTGCCGCTGGACTTCCCGGTCGGGATCGCCGGATTCGCCGGCGCCGACCTGAGCCGGCGCCTGGGCAACGCGGACGGGGCGCTGCCGTTCACCGTGATCCTGGACGCGGCGGGCCATGTCGCGCGGCGCCAGCTCGGCGAATCGCAGTACGAGGACCTGGTGCGCTGGGCGAAGGCGATCTGAGCACCGGACCGGCCGGATTCGGGCCCGAATTTCGCTCCGGCGTGCCCGGCGGGCGGCAAAGCGCTTACAGTCGCGGTCCCGACCGGACCTGCCGAGGGTCGCCATGGCGAAGGCATTTCGCCGACGATCGGGCCCGTTGAGACTCATTTCACCCCGGCAAGCGGCAATGGGAGCCGCCCAAGCACGAGGAACAGCATGGACCTGCGCAAACTCAAGACTCTGATCGACCTGGTCTCGGAGTCCAACATTTCCGAGCTCGAGATCACCGAGGCCGAAGGCAAGGTGCGCATCGTGAAGGGCGGCGTCGCCGCCCCGTCGATGCCGGCGCCGATGCCGACGCACCAGCCGCCGGTGCCCAGCGTCGCGCCGGCACCGGCCACCGCCGCCGAAACCGCGGCCGCGCAGGCCGCGGCAGACGAACTGGCCGGCAAGGTCATCAAGTCGCCGATGGTCGGAACCTTCTACCGCTCGGCCAGCCCGGGGGCCAAGCCCTTCGTCGAAATCGGCAGCCCGATCAAGGAAGGCGAGCCCGTCTGCATCATCGAGGCGATGAAGATCATGAACGAGATCGAGGCCGACTGCAGCGGCAAGATCGCCCGCATCCTGTGCGAGAACGGCCAGGCCGTGGAGTTCGGCCAGCCGCTGTTCACCCTCGAATAGGCCGGCGCCCGTGTTCAAGAAGATCCTGATCGCCAACCGTGGCGAAATCGCCCTGCGGATACAGCGCGCCTGCCGGGAGCTGGGCATCAAGTCCGTCATCGTCTATTCCGAGGCCGACCGCGAGGCGAAATACGTCAAGCTCGCCGACGAGGCGGTCTGCATCGGGCCGGCGGCGTCGGCGCAGAGCTACCTCAACATGCCGGCGATCATCTCGACCGCCGAGGTCACCGATGCCGAGGCGATCCACCCCGGCTACGGCTTCCTGAGCGAGAACGCCGACTTCGCCGAGCGCGTCGAGAAGAGCGGCTTCGTCTTCATCGGGCCGACGCCGGAATCGATCCGGCTGATGGGCGACAAGGTCTCGGCCAAGCAGGCGATGCTCAAGGCCGGCGTGCCCTGCGTGCCCGGCAGCGAGGGCGCGCTGCCCGAGGACCCGAAGGAGATCTTCCGCCAGGCGCGCGCGATCGGCTACCCGGTGATCATCAAGGCCGCCGGCGGCGGCGGCGGGCGCGGGATGCGCGTCGTGCACACCGAGGCGGCGCTGATCCACGCGGTGCAGACCACGCGCACCGAGGCCGGCGCGGCCTTCGGCAACCCGGCCGTCTACATGGAGAAGTTCCTCGAGAACCCGCGCCACGTCGAGATCCAGGTGCTGGCCGACAGCTTCAAGAACGCGGTCTGGCTCGGCGAGCGCGACTGCTCGATGCAGCGCCGGCACCAGAAGATCATCGAGGAGGCGCCGGCCCCGGGCATCGCGCGCCGCGTGATCGAGCGCGTCGGCGAACGCTGCGCGGCGGCGTGCAAGAAGATGGGCTACCGCGGCGCCGGGACCTTCGAGTTCCTCTACGAGAACGGCGAGTTCTTCTTCATCGAGATGAACACGCGCGTGCAGGTCGAGCACCCGGTGACCGAGCTCGTCACCGGGATCGACATCGTGCAGATGCAGATCCGCGTCGCCGCCGGCGAGAAGCTGCCGTTCACGCAGCGCCAGATCCAGATGCGCGGCCATGCGCTGGAATGCCGGGTCAACGCCGAGGATCCGTACAAGTTCACGCCCTCGCCCGGCCGCATCACGATGTGGCACCCGCCGGGCGGCCCCGGCGTGCGCGTCGACTCGCATGCCTACACGAACTACTTCGTGCCGCCGAACTACGATTCGATGATCGGCAAGATCATCACCCATGGCGACACGCGCGAGCAGGCGCTGGCGCGCATGCGCATCGCGCTGTCGGAAATGGTGGTCGAGGGCATCTCGACCAACATCCCGCTGCACCGCGAGCTGATGGCCGACGCGAAGTTCATCGAAGGCGGAACCAGCATCCACTACCTCGAGGGCTGGCTCGGGCAGCACAAGCGATGACGCCCCCCGTAGCGCCTTCGGCGCTCCCCCCCGGGGGGGCCGAGCCCGGACTCGAGAGTTCCGGTGGACCTCTCGTGCCTGGCGAGGAGCCGGGCCGCCCGGCCCGGCGCGGCCTGCAAGGCACGCCAGCGGACCGGCGGAGCCGGTTCCGCGGCGTCCGCTTGGAGGTCGTTCGCGGAGATCGGCGTGTTTGAACTCGTGCTGCGGGCGCCGGCGTCGCTGGTCGAGACGGTGTCGGACGCGCTCGTCGACGAGCTCGACGCGCTGTCGGTGTCGGTCGAGGACGCCGATGCCGACACCGCGAGCGAGCGGCCACTGTTCGGCGAACCCGGCATGCCCGCACCGCAGCCGGGCTGGGAACAGTCGACGCTGCGTGCACTGTTCGCCGACGAGGCCGCCGCGGCCCAGGCGGCCGAACTGCTGCAGGCCCAGGACTGGGCCGCCGCGCTGCAGGTCCAGGCACTGCAGCCGGTGCCCGAGCAGGACTGGGTGCGGCTGACGCAGTCCCAGTTCGCGCCCGTCGCGATCACGCCGGACTTCTGGGTCGTGCCGAGCTGGCACGAGGCGCCGGCCGCGGCGCGCCGGGTGATCCGGCTCGACCCCGGCCTGGCCTTCGGCACCGGAACCCACCCGACGACGCGCATGTGCCTGCGCTGGATCGCTCAGCGCGGCACGGTCGGGCCGCGCGTGCTCGACTACGGCTGTGGCTCGGGCATCCTCGCGATCGGCGCGGCGCTGCAGGGCGCAAAAGATATCGACGCGGCGCGAACACGGCCGCGAACCAGGTCGCGCTGAACGCCGGCCTGCCCGATCGGGCCAGCGGCCGCTACCCGCTGGTGCTGGCGAACATCCTGGCGACGCCGCTCAAGCTGCTCGCGCCGCTTCTCAGCGGCTTCGTCGCGCCGGGCGGCTGGCTCGTGCTCGCCGGCATCCTCGAGCGCCAGAGCGACGAGCTGCAGGCGGCCTACGCGCCCTGGCTGTCGCTGCAGGTCGTCGACCGCGACGAAGGCTGGATCCTGATGGCCGGCCAGAGGGACGCCTGAGGACGCGATGAGCCTGGCTGCGCGCTGCCCGTCCTGCGACACGGTGTTCCGCGTCGTGCAGGACCAGCTGCGCGTCTCCGAAGGCTGGGTGCGCTGCGGGCGCTGCGCCGAAGTCTTCAATGCACTCGAGAACCTGGTCGATCTGGACGCCGATGGCGCGCCGCAGACCAGACCGCCGCCGAGCAGCGGACGCGAGCGCGTGCTCGACGAGATGGCGCGCATCGCGCGCCACGACGAGGCCCCGGCGAACGAAGCGGCGCCGACCGCCGAGGCGCGCGAGGCGGCCGACACCGAGCCGCCAGCACCGGCACGGGCACCCGCGCCGGCGATGCCTGCGCCGGCGCCTTCAGCGGCGCGCGTGACGGCGACCCCGGCCGCGCCACCGCCTGCAGCCGACCTGCGCGCCGAGCCCGGCGAACGACCGGCCTTCGTGCGCCGCGCCGAGCGCGCCGAACGCTGGCGTCGGCCGGGCGTGCGGCTCGCGCTCGGCGCGCTGGCGCTGGTCGCCGCGGCGACGCTGGCCGGCCAGGCAGCGCTCGAGTTCCGCGACCCGCTGGCCGCGCGCTGGCCCGCACTTCGGCCGGCGCTCGAATTCGGCTGCCAGTACACCGGCTGCCGCATCGCGGCACCGCGCGCGATCGAGGCGATCTCGGTCGAGAGCAGCGGGCTGGTGCGGGTCGACGGCACCGCGCTGTACCGGCTCTCGGTGGTGCTGCGCAACCATGCCGACATCGCGCTGGCGGTACCGGCGCTGGACCTGTCGCTCACCGACAACCAGGGCGAGGTGATCGCCAGGCGCGTGCTGACGCTGGCCGAGATCGGCCATCCGGCGCCGGCGCTGGACCCCGCGGCCGAGCTGCCCTTGCACGCGACGCTGAGCGCGAGCCGGCCGGTGAGCGGCTATACGATCGAGATCTTCTACCCCTGACCGGCGCCGAGCGACCGGCCTCTTTCGGAGTTTGCATGCCTGCGCTGATCTGCGGTTCCCTCGCGTTCGACACCATCGCCATGTTCCCGGGCCGCTTCGCGCAGCAGATCCTGCCCGAGCAGGTGCACATCCTGAACGTCTCGTTCCTGGTGCCGACGCTGCGGCGCGAGTTCGGCGGCTGCGCCGGCAACATCGCCTACAACCTGCAGGCGCTGGGCGGCGAGCCGGTGGTGATGGCCGCGCTCGGCAGCGACGGCGGCGACTACCTCGCGCGGCTGCGCGGCTGGGGGCTGGACACGGCGCTGGTGCGCGTCGAGGACGCGATGTTCACGGCGCAGGCGATCATCCTCACCGACACCGACAACAACCAGATCACGGCCTTCCACCCGGGCGCGATGCAGAACGCGCACCAGACCGTGGTGCCGCAGCGCGGGGACCTGAGGATCGGCATCGTCGCGCCCGACGGTCGCGAGGCCATGCTGCAGCACGCGGCGCAGATGCATGCCGCGGGCATTCCTTTCGTCTTCGATCCCGGGCAGGGGCTGCCGATGTTCGACGGCGCCGAACTGCGCCGCTTCGTCGAGCGCGCGAGCTGGGTCGCGGTCAACGACTACGAGGCGCGGCTGCTGTGCGACCGCATGGACACGTCGCTCGAGTCGATGTCGCGCTCGCACCTGCAGGGCGTGGTCGTCACGCGTGGCGCCGACGGCTGCGACCTGTGGATCCAGGGTGAACGCCAGCATGTCCCTGGCGTACCGGCGACCGAGGTCGTCGACCCCACCGGCTGCGGCGACGCGTTCCGCGCCGCGCTGCTCTACGGCCTGGAGCGCGGCTGGACGCTGCCGCGCTGCGCCGCGCTGGGCAACCGGCTCGGTGCGCTCAAGATCGCCAGCCGCGGTGGCCAGAGCCACGCCGTCGACCGCGCGTTGACGCAGGGCTGACACCGCAGCCCGAAACGAAAGAGCCCGGCGGATGCCGGGCTCGAAGTCGAACGCGAGGCGTCGATCAGGGCTTGTTGCCGGTCGGGAACGGCCAGGCCGCCGCCGGGCTCAGCGCCGTCTTCGCCGCAGGCGCGGCAGGGGCGGCAGGTGCGGCGGGCTTCTTCGCCGCCTTCTTGGCCGCCGCCTTCTTCGCCGGAGCCTTCTTCGCCGCGGCCTTCTTGGCCGGGGCCTTCTTCGCCGCCGCCTTCTTGGCCGGTGCCGCCTTCTTCGCCGGGGCCTTCTTGGCCGCGGCCTTCTTCGCCGGGGCCTTCTTCGCCGCCGCCTTCTTGGCCGGCGCCGCCTTCTTCGCCGGAGCCTTCTTGGCCGGCGCCGCCTTCTTCGCCGGGGCCTTCTTGGCCGGCGCAGCCTTCTTCGCGGGCGCCTTCTTCGCGGCGGCCTTCTTGGCCGGAGCGGCCTTCTTCGCAGTTGCCATAACGATCTCCTTGATCAAGTTGCAAAGAGCGCCGTACTGCAAGGTGCAGCACGGCGATTCACCGTCCGGCGGTCTGCTCCGGGGCGCGAGCCCCGGGGCGGTCGCCCCGGTACGGTGAACGGGGGCATGAACGTCGGCGCCGATTCTTCGATCGGCTGCGCGGCGTTCACGGGTCTGGTTTCTTCGGTCGTCAAATCAGTGCGTGCTCAGTCCCAGGACAGCGCGCCACCGGTCTGGTAGTCGATGACGCGGGTCTCGAAGAAGTTGCGCTCCTTCTTCAGGTCGATCATCTCGCTCATCCACGGGAACGGGTTCTCTTCGTTCGGGTACAGCGCCTCGAGACCGACCTGCGTTGCGCGCCGGTTCGCGATGTAGCGCAGGTAGCCCTTGAACATCGAGGCGTTGAGGCCGAGAACGCCGCGCGGCATCGTGTCTTCAGCGTAGCGGTACTCGAGCTCGACCGCTCGCTCGAACAAGGCCCGGATCTCGGCCTTGAACGCCGCGGTCCACAGGTGCGGGTTCTCGAGCTTGATCTGGTTGATCAGGTCGATGCCGAAGTTGCAGTGCATCGACTCGTCGCGCAGGATGTACTGGTACTGCTCGGCGGCACCGGTCATCTTGTTCTGCCGGCCCAAGGCGAGGATCTGCGTGAAGCCGACGTAGAAGAACAGGCCTTCCATCAGGCAGGCGAAGACGATCAGGCTCTTGAGCAGCGTCTGGTCAGCCTCGGGCGTGCCGGTGCGGAACTCCGGATCCATGATCGCGTCGATGAACGGGATCAGGAACTCGTCCTTCTGCCGGATCGATTCGACCTCGTGGTACGCGTTGAAGATCTCGCTCTCGTCCAGGCCGAGCGATTCGACGATGTACTGGTAGGCGTGCGTGTGGATCGCTTCCTCGAACGCCTGGCGCAGCAGGAACTGGCGGCATTCGGGCGCGGTGATGTGGCGGTAGGTGCCGAGCACGATGTTGTTCGCGGCCAGCGAATCGGCGGTGACGAAGAAGCCGAGGTTGCGCTTGATGATGCGGCGCTCGTCCTCGCTCAGGCCGTTCGGGTCCTTCCAGGTCGCGATGTCGCGCGACATGTTGACCTCGTTGGGCATCCAGTGGTTCGCGCAGCTCGAGAGGTACTTCTCCCAGGCCCACTTGTACTTGAACGGCACCAGCTGGTTGACGTCGGTCTGGCCGTTGATGATGCGCTTGTCGGCGACATTGACGCGGCGCGTCGCCGCGACCGGCGTCGGGGTGGCGACGGCCGGCGGCACGTCGCGCAGAGCCGCTGTCGCAGCGGCCGAAGGAACAATCGTCGATGGGGTACGAACTTCTTCTTCCCAGACCAGCATGTGAATCCGTCCTCTTCTATCGAATTATCCGAGTGTTGCTTGCGAACACCAAGCACTTGTTGACATCCGCGGGCGCACGTTGTTGCGACCTCGCATCGCGTGCGCGCACTGCACTCACTGGCAAGCCTCGCAGTCGGGGTTGTCGATCGAGCAGAACTTGATGTCGCTGGCAGGCTCGGCCGCGGCGCGTGGCGCGGCCTCGACACCGCCGCCATGCATCGCGACCGCGTTCATCGCGCCCGGCGCAACGGTCGACTTCTCGGCGTAGGTCGCGCTCGTCGTGCGCAGGTAGTAGGTCGTCTTCAGGCCGCGCTGCCATGCGAGCTTGTAGGTCTCGTCGAGCTTCTTGCCCGACGCGCCGGCGAGATAGATGTTCAGCGACTGCGCCTGGTCGATCCACTTCTGGCGCCGTGCGCCGGCCTCGACCAGCCATTGCGCGTCGACCTCGAACGCGGTCGCGTACAGGCGCTTGAGCTCGTCGGGCACGCGATCGATCGCGCGCAGCGAGCCGTCGAAATGCTTCAGGTCCATCACCATCACGTCGTCCCACAGACCGAGGCGCTTGAGGTCGCGCACCAGGTACTCGTTGACGACGGTGAACTCGCCCGACAGGTTCGACTTCACCGACAGGTTGCCGAAGCAGGGCTCGATCGACGCGTCGACGCCGATGATGTTGGAGATCGTCGCGGTCGGCGCGATCGCGACGCAGTTCGAGTTGCGCATGCCGTGCTCGCGAATGCGCGCGCGCAGTGCGTCCCAGTCCATCGTCGACGAGCGATCGACCTCCAGATGGCCGCCGCGCTGCTCGGCGAGCAGGTCCAGCGAGTCCTGCGGCAGCACGCCGCGGTCCCACAACGAACCGCGGTAGCTCGAGTAGCGGCCGCGCTCGGCGGCGAGCTCGGTGCTGGCCCAGTAGGCGTGGTAGCAGACCGCCTCCATCGACCGGTCGGCGAAGTCGACCGCCGCGGCGCTCGCGTACGGGATGCGCAGCTGGTACAGGCAGTCCTGGAAGCCCATGATCCCGAGCCCGACCGGACGATGGCGCAGGTTGCTGTCTCGTGCCTTCTTCACCGCGTAGTAGTTGATGTCGATCACGTTGTCGAGCATGCGCATAGCGGTCGCGACGGTCTTCTTCAGCTTGGCCTGGTCGATCGCGCCGTCCAGCAGGTGCTGCGCCAGGTTCACCGAGCCGAGGTTGCAGACCGCGATCTCGCTGTCGCTGGTGTTGAGCGTGATCTCGGTGCACAGGTTGGACGAGTGCACGACGCCGACATGCTGCTGCGGGCTGCGCACGTTGCAGGCGTCCTTGAACGTGATCGAGGGGTGCCCGGTCTCGAACAGCATCGACAGCATC
>MEGM01000217.1:0-6055 GCA_001725505.1 Rubrivivax sp. SCN 70-15
GTCGATCCGCATGCTCGCCGACCACCGCGCCGACGCGCCCGACGCGCCCTGGCTGCTCTGGCTCGCCTTCGGTGCCTGCCACGCGCCGCACCAGGCGCCGCAGGAGCTGATCCGCGCCTACGACGCAACCTTCGCGCACGGCTGGGACGTCGAGCGCGCGCAGCGCCTGGCGCGCCAGAAGACCCTGGGCCTGGTGCCGCCCGACACCGAACTGCCGCCGCGCAACGATGGCGTGCCCGCCTGGGACTCGCTGGGCGAGGCCGAGCGCCGCGTCTTCACGCGGCTGCAGTCGGCCTACGCGGCGATGCTCGAACATGCCGATGCGCAGATCGGCCGCCTGCTCCAGTTCCTGCGCGACAGCGGCCAGGCCGACGACACGCTGGTGCTGGTGCTGTCGGACAACGGCGCGAGCCAGGAAGGCGGGCCGCTGGGCTACGTCAACGCGATGGGGCCGTACAACCTGCGCCCCGAGGACATGGCCGAGAAGCTGCGCCGCATCGACGACATCGGCGGCCCGGACACGCATTCGAACTTCCCGCACGGCTGGGCGATGGCGGCCAACACGCCGCTCAAGCGCTACAAGCAGAACACGCACGGCGGCGGCATCCGCGACCCGCTCGTGATGGCCTGGCCGCGCGGCATCGCCGCGCGCGGCGAGCTGCGCCACCCCTTCTGCCACGCGAGCGACCTGGTGCCGACACTGCTCGACCTGTGCGGCGTGGCGCCGCCGGCGCAGATCGCCGGCGTGGCGCAGCTGCCGATCACCGGCCAGAGCCTGCGCGCGACGCTCGCCGACCCGGCCGCCCCGGGGCGCAGCACGCCGCAGTACTTCGAGATGTTCGGCCACCGCGGCATCTGGAGCGAGGGCTGGAAGGCGGTGGCCTACCACCCGCCGGGCACCCCCTTCGATGCCGACCGCTGGGAGCTCTACCACCTGGAGCGCGACTTCGCCGAGAACCACGACCACGCCGACGCCGAGCCCGAGCGCCTGGCCGCGATGAAGGCCCTGTGGTGGCGCGAGGCCGAGGCGAACCAGGTGCTGCCGCTGGACGAGCGCTTCGGCGCGCGCTTCGCCGAGAACGCGCGCCGCGCCCAGGGCGCGCGCTCGCGGTTCGTGTTCCACGCCGGCATGGGCCACCTGCCCACCGACGTCGCGCCCGACGTGCGCGCGCGCAGCTACCGCATCGAGGCCGACGTGGACATTCCCGCCGGCGGTGCCGAGGGCGTGCTCATCGCGCACGGCGACGCCACCTCGGGCTACAGCCTGTACCTGCAGGACGGGCACCTGGTCCACGACCTCAACATCGGCGGGCTGCACCAGCTCGTGCGCTCGGACCGGCCGGTGCCGCCTGGCCGGCAGCGCCTGGGCTTCCGCATGGACCTCGGCCCGATGGTGCAGACGCCGCCGCTGCCCGGCCTGGGTCGCGTGACGGTGCCGTCGAGCCGCCGCGGCAGCCTGTGGATCGGCGACGCGCCGGCGGGCGAGATCGTCTTCAAGACCGGCTTCACGTCGCTGATCTCGTGGTCCGGCCTGGACATCGGCCGCGACCGCGCGAGCCCGGTGTCGCACTACGCGGCGCCGTTCGCCTTCAGCGGCCGGCTGTTCCAGGTGACGCTGACGCTGGCGCCGCAGCAGGAGCTCGACGGCACGGCGATCGGCAACGCCGAGATGGCGCGCCAGTAGCGCCGGCCCCGCGGCCGCGCGCCGAACGGTCGCGCCGACGCCGCGCGATCAGGGCTGCGCGGTCGTGCGCCGGTCGCCGCGATCGTCGCTGCGCCGCTCGGCGCCGAAACGGCGTTCGCCCCAGGCCGTCTCGAGCTCGAGGCGCTTGATCTCCTCGACCGCGCCCTCTTCGGCGCCGCCGGCCTTGCGCGCCTGCGCGCGCGCCAGACGCTCCATCAGGCGCAGGTCGCGGTCGGTGAGCTGCATCGCCGCCTCGGCCCAGAGGTCGACGATCGCCTGCAGGGTCTCGAGCCGGATCGGCGCCGCCAGCCGCTGCGCGCGCAGCGCGGCGAGCGTGCCGCGCAGCCTCGGGTCGACCTCGCGCAGCACCTGCTCGATCGCCGCCTCGCCGGCGCCGTCGTCGACGACGAGGTCGACGAGGCGGCGGTTGAACAGCTCGTCGGCGCTGTACAGCCGGCCCGAGAGGATCATCTCGTTCGCGACCGCGAAGCCGGCCTTGCGGATCGTGAAGTCCCAGGCGCCCATGCCCGGGAACAGGTTGAACAGCACCTCGGGGAAGCCGGCCTGCGCGCTGCGCTCGAAGATCACCTTGTGGAAGGGCAGCACCGACTCGAGCCCGCCGCCCAGCGTGTCGCCCTGCACCAGCACGGTGGTGTGGATACCGCGGTGGGCGGCGTTCTCCATCCACCAGACCAGGTCCACGCAGAGCCGGCCGTAGAGCTTGAGCGAGTCGACGTCGCCGGCGCGCACGAGCAGCACGAACAGCGCCAGGTCGCCGCCGAAGTTGAAGACCTTGGGCACGTCCGAGGTCATCACGAAGTGGCGCACCAGGCCGGGGTTCGCACCGATGTCGGAGAGCATCAGCTGCAGCTCGCCCATCGCCGCCAGGCTGTAGCACTGGATCGGCCGCACGCAGGTGCGAACGCGCAGCAGGCGCAGCTCCGAGCTCCATTCGAGCCGGAAGGTCTTGTACGGCCGGCCGAGCAGCGCGGCCACGCCACCCCGGATGCGATCGGGCGCGTTCATCGGCCTCGCACCTCCAGCGTCATACGGCTTCGATGATGCGGGTGAAGTGGTGGAAGTTGACGCGCACCGACTCGATCACCGCTGCCTGCGCCGCCGGGTCGTTCAGCGTGTTCAGCACCTTGCGCAGCTCGGCCATGTGCTGCGCATCCAGCGTCGAGTGCGAATCGATGAACGAGACGCCGCGGTCGCCGTCGAGCAGCAGCGACTCGCGGATCGCCGACGCGAACGGCCCGCCGTAGACCGACGCGATGACCTCGAGCGCGTAGAGCATCCCGAGCGCGCTGCAGGGGTGGCGGCGGTCGGCGGCCCAGTAGTTGTAGCCGTTCAGCGCGAGCGTGTCCGCGCCCGGCGCATGGGTGCGCGTGGCGTCGGGTTCGACGCCGATGGCCTCCAGGTCGTTCAGCACCCAGACCTCGTGGCCCGATTCCTCGTGCATGTGCTCGTAGAGGAAGTAGCGCAGGCCGGTGAACGCATCGTCCATCCGGCTCGCCGCGGCGGCGCAGACCGGATTGAAGTGCCAGACCACGTGGTAGAGCTCGAGCAGCAGCGCACGGTAGCGTTCGACGGACATCCCGTCGGCCACCGCGGCGACGACGGTCGGGTGCGTCTCGAACGCCCGCCGGTGCTCGTCGGTAGCGGTGACCAGTTCGGCAAAGAAGGGCAGCATGGATCTCGCGGGAAGCGATCTGGACTATCGCAGACTTGCCGCAATTCTCGGGCCAATCGGTCGTGCCCGGCCAACCCCGGCGCGCCACCGGGGCCTCGGCACCCGACTTCTACAATCGCGTGATGAATGCCGTGCTGTCGTCGCCCCCGCGCCGCGCGATCCGCGAGCTGCCCGACGAGCTGGTGAGCCAGATCGCGGCCGGCGAGGTCGTCGAGCGCCCGGCGTCGGTGGTGCGCGAGCTCGTCGACAACGCCCTCGACGCCGGCGCGCGCCAGGTCACGGTGCGGCTGTCGGCCGGCGGCGTGCGCGCCGTCGTCGTCGAGGACGACGGCGCCGGCATCCCGGCGCCCGAGCTGCCGCTCGCGCTCAAGCGCCACGCGACGAGCAAGATCGCGTCGCTCGCCGAGCTCGAGTCGGTCGCGACGATGGGCTTCCGCGGCGAGGCGCTGGCCGCGATCGCCTCGGTCGCCGGCGTCTCGATCACGAGCCGGACTGCGGCCGCGCCGCACGCGACGCGACTGGACGCGCGCAGTGGCGAACTGCAGCCCGCGGCGCGCGCGGTCGGCACCACGGTCGACGTGCAGGAGCTCTTCTTTGCCACGCCGGCACGGCGCAAGTTCCTGAAGACCGACGCGACCGAGCTCGCCCATGCGCTCGAAGCCGTGCGCCGGCACGCGCTGGCGCGGCCCGACGTGGGCTTCGCGGTCTGGCACGAAGGCCGCCTCGTCGCGCAGTGGCGCGCCGCCGATGCGGCGCAGCGCCTGCGCGACGTGCTCGGCGCCGAGTTCGCCGACGCGAGCCGCGCGCTGAGCGCCGTCGCCGGACCGCTGCGCGTCGAAGGCCGCGTCGGCCAGCCCGAGGCCGCGCGCGCGCGCGCCGACCTGCAGTACCTGTTCGTCAACGGCCGCTGCGTGCGCGACCGGCTCATCGCGCACGCGGTGCGCAGCGCCTACGAGGACCAGCTGCACGGCAGCCGGCAACCCGCCTACGCCTTGTTCCTGCAGATCGCGCCCGAGCTCGTCGACGTCAACGTGCACCCGACCAAGATCGAGGTCCGCTTCCGCGACGGCCGGGCGCTGCACCAGGCGGTGCGGCACGCGGTCGAGAACGCGCTGGCGACGACACGCGCCGTGGCCGTGCCGGCGGTGGTCGAGCCCGTACCCACGCCGACGTCCACGCCGACGCCGGCCTGGCAGCCCTCGCTGGAGCTCGGCGCGCGCGAGCCGGCCGCGCCCTGGTCGCCGCCGCCCGCCGCGCCGCGCGGCAGCGGCGGCCTCGCGACCTGGGCGGCGTTGCGCGAGCCCTTGGCCGAGCCCCCCGCCGCGGCGGCAGCGCCAGCCTCCGCCTGGCCGCTCGGCCGTGCACTCGCGCAGATCGGCGGCGCCTACGTGCTCGCCGAGAACGAGCACGGGCTGGTCGTCGTCGACATGCATGCGGCGCACGAGCGCATCGTCTACGAGCGGCTCAAGCGTGCTGCCGACGCGAGCGCGGCGCTGCCGGCGCAGCCGCTGCTGATCCCGCTCAGCTTCCCGGCCGGCGCGGCCGAGATCGCGACCGCCGAGGCCGAGCGCGAGGCCTTGCTCGCGCTCGGGCTGGATCTGAGCGTGCTCGGCGCCGGCACGCTGGTGTTGCGCAGCCGGCCAGCGGCGATCGCCGACGAGGCCAGCGACCTGGCTGCGCTGGCGCGTGCGGTGCTGGCCGAGCTCGGCAGCGTCGGCACGAGCCGCGCGGTGCAGCGCGCGCGCGACGAGATGCTCGCGACGATGGCCTGCCACGCCGCGGTGCGCGCGAACCGGCGCCTGGGCGTCGAGGAGATGAACGCGCTGCTGCGCGAGATGGAGGCGACCGAGCGCGCCGACACCTGCAACCACGGCCGCCCGACCTGGCGCCAGGTGACGCTGAAGGAGCTCGACGCGCTGTTCCTGCGCGGGCGCTGAGCGCCGCGCCGGTGTCACGAGTGGATGTAGCTCTCGAGCTGCGCGATCGTGACCTCGTGGTCGGCGATGATGTCGTCGAGGATGTCGCGGATCGAGATCATCCCGAGCACGGTGCCGCCGTCGAGCACCGGCAGGTGGCGGATGCGGCGCTCGCTCATCAGCGCCATGCACTGGCGCGTCGGCGTGCGCGGGCTGACGACGACGACCTGGCGCGTCATGATCTCGCGCACCAGCGTCTCCTTCGAGTTGCGCCCCTGCAACGCGATCTTGCGTGTGTAGTCGCGCTCGGAGAGCACGCCGACGAGCTTGCCGCCCTCGATCACCATCAGCGCGCCGACCTCGCGCTCGGCGAGCACTTCGAGCGCGCTGAAGACGGTGTCGTCGGGGCGCACGTGCCAGAGCGTGCTGTCGCGCTGGCGGAGCAGTTCGGAGACGGGTTTCATCGCGTTCACTCCTGGGCATCGGTGGCCGCCCCTAGCGTAGCCGAACGCGGCCCGCTTGCAAGGGGCGCGACCCGGTGCCGGGGCCATGGTCCAATCGCGCCATGGCCGAACTCCCCAAGCCCGCCGCCGACGGCGTGCGCGTCTCCAAGCTGATCACCGAGCGCGGCCTCGCGTCCCGGCGCGAGGCCGACGAGTGGATCGAGGCCGGCTGGGTGCGTGTCGACGGTGCGATGGCAGTGCTCGGCCAGCGCGCCGCACCCGACGTCGTGATCGAGATCGATGCGCGCGCCAAGGTCCA
>MEGM01000217.1:6084-7425 GCA_001725505.1 Rubrivivax sp. SCN 70-15
CAAGCCGATCGGCTACGTCAGCGGCCAGGCCGAGGACGGCCACCAGCCGGCGTCGGTGCTGGTGGTGCCGGCGAACCGCTGGAAGGCCGACCCGACCAAGCTCGACTTCCACCCCGGCCACCTGCGCCACCTCGCCCCTGCGGGACGGCTCGACATCGATTCGACCGGCCTGCTCGTGCTGACGCAGGACGGCCGCATCGCCAAGCTGCTGATCGGCGACGAGACCCGGGTCGAGAAGGAGTACCTGGTCCGCGTCCAGTACCCCGGCCCGGGGCGCCTGCCCGACGAGGCGCTGGCGCGGCTGCGCCACGGGCTCGAGCTCGACGGCCACGCGCTGAGACCGGCGCGCGTGAGCTGGCAGAACGAGGACCAGCTGCGCTTCGTGCTGCGCGAAGGCCGCAAGCGCCAGATCCGGCGCATGTGCGAGCTCGTCGGCCTGAAGGTGCTCGGGCTCAAGCGCGTGCGCATCGGCAGCGTCGCGCTCGGCCAGCTGCCGGTCGGGCAATGGCGCTACCTGGGCGAGAACGAACGCTTCGTCTGAGAACCGATGAATCCCCTTTCGCGTCCGGGCGTCCTCGCCGCCGCCTCGCCCGCGCCGCGCCTGTCGCATGCTTTCGCCGCCGTCGCGCTGGCGCTGCTGCTCGGTCTGCAGCCGATCAGCACCGACCTCTACCTGCCTTCGCTGCCGCTGCTGACGCGCTCGCTGCACGCGACGATGGGCGGCGCGCAGCTGACGATGTCGGCGCTGATCCTCGCCTTCGGCGTCGGCCAGCTGTTCTGGGGCCCGGTCGCCGACCGCGCCGGGCGCCGGCCGGTGCTGCTGACCGGGCTGGCGCTGTACACGCTGGCCAGCATCGGCGCCGCGGTCGCGCCCGACATCGGCGCCCTCGTCGCCTGGCGCGCCGTGCAAGGCGCGAGCCTGGCCGCGGCGGTGGTGGTCGCACGCGCGATCGTCCGCGATTTGTACGAGCCGCACGAAGGCGCCCGGGTGATGGCGCTCGCGCTGTCGGGGCTGGCGCTGATCGCCGCCTGCGGCCCGCCGCTGGGCGGGCAGATCGCGGCCCGGGTACTGCTGATACCGTTCAGCGGCGTGCTGTTTTTCGCCTGCATCATCGCGTTGTTAGCGTGGCTGCTGTTCGGCAGGCCGCTTCGCCACAAGGTACTGCTGGCGATTGTGATCGTGGTAGCGGTCGGATCGGCCACTCTGCTGTTGCTCGCGCTTTCGCAATCCTAGGCCGGTGTGGTCCAACGCGATCACGTTGACTCGCCTGTGGGGGACGGTTAGCTTCCCATATCGCCCGCGCGTTCAGAGAGGAGGCGTCCAATGGCTGACATTGTGAG
>MEGM01000218.1 GCA_001725505.1 Rubrivivax sp. SCN 70-15
TAGCTGTCGCAGGCGGTCAGGCGATCGGTCCAGACCACGGTCCAGGTCGCGGTGCTCGACTCGCCGGCCACCGCGGCGGCGGCCTCGATCGGATCCACGCCCTCCTGCGGCGTGATGCGGAACAGGCACAGCGTATCGGTGTCCTTGGGCACGTAGTCGGCGTCCCAGTAGCCCATCTGGCGGTACTTGAGGACTCCGGCGCTGTAGCGCTTCTTGGCGTCGGTGATGACACCTTGCTCGACGGGCTGGTTCACTGGGCGGGCTCCTTCGGTTCGGGGTGAGGCAACTCTAGAGAGGCGGTGTCATAAGAGCAATTCAAAAGTCATTGGCATTCGATTAACTTTGTCTTAATCTATGACCATGAAAAATGTGACGCTGCGCCAGATGCGCGTCTTCGTCGAGGTCGCCCGGCGGCTGAGCTTCGTGCGCGCCGCCGAGGCCATGCACCTGACCCCGCCGGCGGTGACGATGCAGATCAAGGAGCTCGAGGCGACGGTCGAGCTGCCGCTGTTCGACCGCCAGGGCCGCAGCATCTCGCTCACCACCGCCGGCGAGTACCTGCTCGTCTACGCCCGGCGCATGCTGGCGACGCTGAAGGACGCCGAGGACGCGATGGCGCGCTTTCGCCGCGTCGAGACCGGGGTGCTGAACATCGGCCTGGTCAGCACCGCGAAGTACTTCGTGCCCCGGCTGCTCGCCCGCTTCAGCCAGGAGCACCCCGGCGTCGAGGTGCGCCTGCAGGTGGCTGGCAACCGCGAGCAGCTCCTCGCGCTGCTCCACGCCGGCGAGGTCGACCTGACCGTGATGGGGCGCCCGCCCAGGGAGCTGGCGACGCGCGCCGAGCCCTTCGCCGCGCACCCGCTGGTTTTCGTCGGGCCTCCGGGCCACCTGTTGTCGGGCGGCGAGACGCACCCGGCGAGCGCGCTCGAAGGCCTGCCGCTGATCGTGCGCGAGCCCGGCTCCGGGACGCGCAAGGCGATGGAGGACTTCCTGCGCGAGCATGGCGTCACACCGCGCATCACGATGGAGATGTCGAGCAACGAGACCATCAAGCAGGCAGTGATGGCCGGCATGGGGATGAGCTTCCTGTCGCTGCACACGCTCGGGCTCGAACTGCGCGGCGGGCTGCTCGCGGTGCTCGGCGTCGAGGGCACACCGGTGATGAGGACCTGGAACCTGGTGCGCCTGCTGTCCAAGGTGCTGTCGCCTGCGGCCGAGGCCTTCCGCTACTACATGCTCGAGGAGGCCGAGAAGATGCTGCGCGCGCACGACGCGCCGCTGCTCGGCGCGGCCGTGTGATACTGCGTGCCGTCATGGAAGAGATGAACCGATTGCCGCCCGACCACCCGGACCGCCTCGCGCTCGCCGACGAGGTCCATGCCCGGCCGCCGGAGCCGCTGGACCAGCCGGTGCGCGCCACCTACCTGGCCCTGCTCGTCGACGCTGCCGAGCGTGACGCCGAGCGGGAGCACCTGGCGCGCCTGTGCGCGAGCTTCGGCGTCGCGCCGCCGACGCACGGCGTGACGCAGTTCAGCGCCCGGCTCGGCGCGGTGCGCGCCAAGTGGGAGCGCCACGGCGAGTTCTCGGGCTGGACCTTCATCGCGCCCGGGCTCGACGAGCCGCCCTTCGGCGAACCCGCCGCAGCGCTGCTGCCGCCCGGCTGGCTCGCGGCATTGCCGGGGCGCACGCTCGTGGGCGCGCATGCGCGCTACCTGCACGGTGGCGACGCCCGCCCCGACCCGGCCGCGCTGGCCGACCATTTCGGCACCAACATCGTCGTCGGCGGCGCGGTCGGCGATGGCGCCGGCCATGCGTTCACCGACTTTCGCATCCACGCCGACGGCTGCGCGCGCTTCCTGCTCGTCAACCGCAGCTTCACGCCGCGCCAGGCGGGCCGGATGCTGCAGCGCCTGTTCGAGATCGAGGCCTACCGGATGCTCGGACTGCTGGCGCTGCCGATCGCGCGCCGGCAGCTGCCGGCGATCGTCGCCATCGAGCAGTCGCTGGCCACGCTGACGGCGCGCATCGCGCGCGAGGACGGGCACGAGGAAGCGCTGCTGCACGAGCTGACGCGGATGGCGGCCGAGGTCGAGAGCAGCCTGGCGGCGAGCCAGTTCCGCCTCGGCGCGACGCGCGCCTACAGCGAACTGGTGCGCACCCGCATCGCCGAGCTGCGCGAGCAGCGGCTGCCCGGCACCCAGACCATCGACGAGTTCATGGCGCGCCGCCTCGCGCCCGCGGTCGCGACCTGCAGCACCGTCTCGCAGCGGCTGCACGACCTGTCCGAGCGCGTCGCGCAGGCGAGTTCGCTGCTCGCGACGCGCGTGGGCATCGCGCGCGAGCGCCAGAACCAGGCGCTGCTCGCGTCGATGGACCGGCGCGCCAAGCTGCAGCTGAGGTTGCAGCAGACCGTCGAAGGCCTCTCGGTGGCGGCGATCGTCTACTACGTGGCCGGACTCGTGGGCCACCTCGCGAAGGGCGCGCAGGCGGCCGGGCTGGCGATCGAACCCGAGCTGATCGTCGGGCTCGCGATCCCGGTCATCGCCGGGCTGGCCTGGCTCACGATACGGCGCGTGCACCGCCACATCGATGCGGCCGAACGCGGCAGTCCGTGAAGGGCCGTCCGGCCTGATCGGCGCCGACGGCCACGTCTCGATCGCCGGTCGTCACGAGGAGGTCGCCGCCGCGCTGCCGACGCGCGAAGGCCGGCAGGTGAACGAGCGCGAACCGCAGGTCTGCGTCGGCGCGCGCGCGCCCGATCACGAGCTGCCGAAGTGAAATCCGATCACGGACGAGATCCCGAAGGGCGCGGCCGGCCCGCTGCAGCGCATCGGCCTGTCCCGAATGGCGAGGCTCTCACTGCTGCGCCGTTTCGCGCTGCTGCTGCAGGCTGCGCAGGCGCGCGATGATGCCGGCCTCCTCGGGCAGCGAGAACGCGAACGGGAACAGCGTGCGCTCGGCCGCCGCGCGCTCGGGCTGGCCACCGAACTCGCCGATCTGATCGCGGATGTCGGCGAAATCGGCGGCCAGCAGCACCGCCGGCGCGTTGACGCTGAGGTTCGGCCGTTCGCCGCCGATGACGCGGCAGCCGAGCATGCGCTCGTAGTAGCGCACGTGGCGCGGATTGACCTCGATGATCAGCGTGTCGTAGGCGCGCAGCCGGTGCGCGACGATGTAGGCGACGTGGAACAGCGCTGCCAGCACGCGCTTGCTCGCCGTCGTCGGGTCGATCGCGAGCTTGGTGAACTCGCACAGGCGCCGGCCGTCGCGGCGCAGCGCGTCGAGTTCGTCGCCGAAGGCGTCGTCGGCGCCGAGCGGGCGGCCGACGTCGAGCGCGACGGTGATGGTGCCGATCGGCCGTTCGTCCTGGATCGCCGCGAGCGTGAAGCGGTCGATGCTCTGGTCGGTGGCCAGCGCCACCGACTGGTAGCCGCGCCAGCCGTAGCGGTTGCGCAGCAGGCCCTCGATCAGGCCGCGGCGCGAACGCGAATCGGCGGCCTTGATCTTGAAGCGGCGCGGGCCCGAAGGTCCATCGGGGAGCAGGTCGAGGCGGGCGCCTTCGACGAGCAGGGTCGGGGTCTTTCGACGCAACAGCAGCGAGGCGGCAATCAGGGTGCTTCGCACGGCTTGTCGGGTCGGAGTCGCAGGAACGGGATCACCCGGCATTCTAGGGGCCAGGGCGTCTCGTGCCTTCGTAGGGGCATCGTCGCCGGCCGGGACCTCGCCGGCTCGCGCGCAGCGGGGAGGGGACACGAAGATCGCGCTCGTCGGCGCCGGTGCCGTCGGCGGCTGTCCGGGGAGCATGCCTCGCGGCGTCCGGCGAGGGCATCACCGTCATCGCGCGCCACCGCAATCCGGAGGCGGTCCGCGCGAACGGTCTGCGCCCGATCGGGGAGGGCGGCAGCGTGCGTCAGGCGCGCAGCCTGCACGCCGTGCAGCGAATGGCCCAGGCCGGGCCGAAGGACGCGGCGCTGCCTCTACCATGCTGCCGTGCAATATGTCGCCATCCGCGCCGATGCCTGCGCCGCCCCCGGCCGGGTGAGCGCGCTCGCGCGCGGCCACTTTCGCGCCACCGCACCGCCGTAGCCACGGGCTGGCGGCGCTCCGGCACCGCAGCGCATCCTCGAAGCGCGGCCCAGCGCCGCTCCCTCTGCCGTGTACTGCGGCGCAGGACCGGGCCCCGACCTCCGACGGGCCCGGCGCGCCCATCCCTCTTCATGTCGATTTCCAACTTCCGCCAGACCTGGCTGTCCCATCCGCGCGGTGACCTGCTCGCCGGCCTGGTCGTCGCACTGGCGCTGATTCCCGAGGCGATCGCCTTCTCGATCATCGCCGGCGTCGACCCCAAGGTCGGCCTCTACGCCTCGTTCAGCATCGCCGTCGTCACCGCCTTCGCCGGCGGGCGCCCCGGCATGATCTCGGCCGCGACCGGCGCGATGGCACTGGTGATGGTCACGCTGGTGAAGGAGCATGGCCTGCAATACCTGCTTGCCACGACGGTGCTGACCGGGCTGCTGCAGATCGCCGCCGGCGCGCTCAGGCTCGGGTCGCTGATGCGCTTCGTCTCGCGTTCGGTGATCACCGGCTTCGTCGATGCGCTGGCGATCCTGATCCTGCTGGCCCAGCTGCCCGAGCTGACGAACGTCGGCTGGCCGGTCTACGCGCTGACGGCCGCCGGGCTGGCCATCATCTACGGCCTTCCGCGCCTGACGAAGGCGGTTCCGTCGCCGCTCGTCTGCATCGTCGCGCTGACCGGCGTCGCGATGCTGCTCGGCCTGCACGTGCGCACCGTCGGCGACATGGGCCAGCTCCCCGACAGCCTGCCGGTCTTCCTGCTTCCCGACGTGCCGCTGAACCTGCACACGCTGGGCATCGTCCTGCCCTATGCGGCGACGCTGGCGGTGGTCGGGCTGCTCGAGTCGATGATGACCGCGTCGGTCGTCGACGATATGACCGACACGACGAGCCGGAAGAACCGCGAATGCGTCGACCAGGGCCTCGCCAACGTCGCCACCGGTTTCATCGGCGGCATGGCGGGCTGCGCGATGATCGGCCAGTCGGTGATCAACGTGAAGTCGGGCGGGCGCACGCGCCTGTCGACGCTGGTCGCCGGGATCTTCCTGCTCGTGCTGGTCGTGTTCCTCGGTCCCTGGGTGCGCCACATCCCGATGGCGGCGCTGGTGTCGGCGATGATCATGGTGTCGATCGGCACCTTCAGCTGGGACTCGATCAGGAAGCTGCGCGAGCACCCGCCGAGCTCGTCGGTGGTGATGATCGCCATCGTCGTCGTCACCGTCTCGACCCACGATCTGGCCCAAGGGGGTGTTCGTCGGCGTGCTGCTGTCGGGGCTGTTCTTCGCGCACACGGTGGGCCGGGTGCTGCGCATCGACCGCAGCAGCGACGCCGCGGGTTCGGTGCGTCGCTACACCGTGGTCGGACAGGTCTTCTTCGCGTCGGCGGAGACTTTCGTCGCCGCGTTCGACTTCAAGGAGGTGATCCGCAAGGTCAGCATCGACGTCGGCCGCGCGCATTTCTGGGACATCACCGCGATCAGCGCGTTCGACAAGGTGGTGCTCAAATTCAGGCGCGAAGGTGCCGAGGTCGAGGTCGTCGGGCTGAACGAGGCGAGTGCGACGCTGGTCGACCGCTTCGCGATCCACGACAAGCCCGGTGCCGTCGAGCAGCTGATGCATTGATTCACGAGGAGACGACGCATGAACCGGGTCTATGCCTGCATCGACGGCCGAACCAACACCGCCGCGGTCATCGACGGCGCGATCTGGTCGGCGCGCCGCCTCGACGCGCCGCTGGAGTTCCTGCACGTGCTCGAGCGCCCGCCCGAGGCGGTGGGTCTGGCCGACTACAGCGGTGCGCTCGGGCTCGGCGCGCAGGAGTCGCTGCTGCACGAACTGACGCAGATCGACGAACAGCGCGCCCGTCTGGCGCAGGAGGCCGGCCGCAGCCTGATCGTCGCCGCGCGCGAGCGCGCCGAGGC
>MEGM01000219.1 GCA_001725505.1 Rubrivivax sp. SCN 70-15
CTCGACGAGCAGCTGCACCGGCCGCGGCGTCGTCGGGCTCCAGGGGCGCAGCGCATGGATCGCGTCGCCGAAGAAGCCCACCGGCCGCCAGCCGGGCAGCACCTCGCGCAAGCGGCCCGACTACAGCTCGGCGGCGGCGCTGAAGTCGGGCACCTGCGCGATGCCCAGCCCGGCGACGACGGCGTCGCGCAGCAGCTCGGAGTTGTTCGCGCGCAGCGGCCCCTGCACGGTGACGCCGACGCGCAGCGGCTCGGCCGCGGTGCGCCGCACGCGCGCCGCGGGCGGGATCTGCTCGAACTGCCACTGCGCCGGGCCCGCGCGCAGGTAGGCGAGGCAGTCGTGCCCGGCCAGCTCCGACGGGTGCGCCGGCACGCCGCGGCGCTTCAGGTAGCCGGCGCTGGCGACGAGCAGCGTGCGCGTGTCGCACAGCTTCCACGCGACATGGTTGTCGGGCGGCGCGCTCGTGTGGCGGATCGCCAGGTCGTAGCCCTCATGGGCCAGGTTCGCGAGCCGGTCCGACAGCTCGAGTTCCACGCGCACCTCGGGCCAGGCGCGGAAGAAGCTCTCCAGCGCCGGCGCCACGTGCTGGCGCCCGAGCGCCACCGGCGCCGTGACGCGCACGCGCCCGCGCGGCTGGCCGGCGAGGTCGCGCACGCTGGCCACGCTGTGCGCGATCTGGGCGAATGCGCTCGCAGTCTCGTCGACGAGCTGCTGCCCGGCATCGGTGAGGCGCACCGAGCGCGTCGTGCGCTGCGCCAGCGTCTGGCCGACTGCGCGCTCCAGTTCGGCCAGGCGCTGGCTCACCGCGGCCTTGCTCAGGCCGAGGCGCTGCGCCGCGAGCGTCAGGCTGCCGAGCTGCGCGATCACGCCCAGCAGGTGGACATGTGCCCAGGGCTCGAAGCTGCGCGAATCGTCCTTCAAGGCTGTTCCCCAGCGGCTCGCGATTGTTCAGCATAGCAAACAGTGATATCGCGTCCGCGCCGTTGGCAAGGGCGGCGGTGGCGCCTAGACTGCGGTCTCGTTCCCCGACCAGCCTGGAGACCAAAGCCATGGGCGCACCCGAAGCCTTCACCGCCACCACCGACATCGGCCACTGGATCGCCGGCCAGCGCACGCCCGGCAGCGGCACGCGCAAGCAGGCGGTCTACAACCCGGCCACCGGCGCCGTCGCGCGCCAGGTGCACCTGGCCAGCGAGGCCGACGTCGCGGCGGCGGTGGCCGCGGCGAAGGCCGCGCAGCCGGCCTGGGCCGAGATGCCACCGATCCGGCGCGCGCGCGTGCTTAACAACTTCCTCGCGCTGATGAACCAGCACCGCGACACGCTTGCCGCGATGGTGACTGCCGAGCACGGCAAGGTGTTCAGCGACGCGCAGGGCGAGGTGATGCGCGGCATCGACATCATCGAGTTCGCCTGCGGCGCGCCGCAGCTGCTCAAGGGCGACTACACCGACCAGGTGAGCACCGGGATCGACAACTGGACGCTGCGCCAGCCGCTCGGCGTCGTCGCCGGGATCACGCCGTTCAATTTCCCGTGCATGGTGCCGTGCTGGATGTTCCCGATGGCGCTGGCCTGCGGCAACGCCTTCGTGCTCAAGCCCAGCGAGCGCGACCCGTCGGCGTCGATCTTCATGGCCGAGCTGCTCAAGCAGGCCGGCCTGCCCGACGGCGTGTTCAGCGTCGTCCAGGGCGACAAGGTCGCGGTCGACGCGCTGCTGACCCACACCGACGTGAAGGCACTGTCCTTCGTCGGCTCGACGCCGATCGCGCAGTACATCTACGAGACCGGCGCGCACCACGGCAAGCGCGTGCAGGCCCTGGGCGGCGCGAAGAACCACATGGTCGTGATGCCCGACGCCGACCTCGAGCAGGCGGTCGACGCGCTCATCGGCAGCGCCTACGGCTCGGCCGGCGAGCGCTGCATGGCGATTTCGGTCGCGGTGCTCGTCGGCGACGTCGCCGACAAGATCGTGCCCAGGCTGGCCGAGCGCGCGAAGCAGCTCAAGATCAGGAACGGCATGGAGGCCGACGCCGAGATGGGCCCGATCGTCACGCGCGAGGCGCGTGACCGGATCGAGAAATACATCGGCATCGGCATCGAGGAAGGCGCCCGGCTCGTCGTCGACGGCCGCGGCCACAAGGTGGCCGGCTTCGAGGGCGGCTTCTTCACCGGCGGCACGCTGTTCGACCACGTGACGCCTTCGATGCGCATCTACAAGGAAGAGATCTTCGGCCCGGTGCTGGCCTGCGTGCGTGCGAAGGACTTCACCGAGGCGCTGCAGCTCGTCAACGACCACGAATACGGCAACGGCGTGGCCTGCTTCACCACCGACGGCGGCGTCGCACGCGAATTCAGCCGCCGCGTGCAGGCGGGCATGGTCGGCATCAACGTGCCGATCCCGGTGCCGATGGCCTGGCACGGTTTCGGCGGCTGGAAGAAGAGCCTGTTCGGCGACATGCACGCCTACGGCGAGGAAGGCGTGCGCTTCTACACGAAGCAGAAGAGCGTGATGCAGCGCTGGCCGTCGAGCACGCCCAAGGGCGCCGAGTTCGCGATGCCGACCGCGAAGTGAGGCCGCGCTGCGGGGGCGTCAGCCCGGTCGCTCGTATCGCGCCCGGGGCTTCGCCAGCCGCAGAACGCCTTCCGGCGTCCTGCGCGCGGGCTCAGAGGTAGCGCGCGAAGGCCTCGACGTCCTCGGGGAAGAGCTGGCCGGCCTCGGCCTGCAGCACCCGGCCGTCGCGGCCGACGACGATCGTGATCGGCAGCCCGCGCGGCTTGGGCAGCACCTTGTTCACCTCGGGCGTCACGATCCCGGTCGGGAAGATGTAGCCCTTGCGCTGCCGGTACGCGCGCGCGTCCTCGGCCTTGCGGTCGATCGACAGCGCCAGCATCGCCAGGCCGCGGTCGCGCTGCTTGCGCCAGAACTGGTCCATGTAGGGCGAGACCACGGCGCAGAACGGGCACCAGCTCGCCCACCAGTACAGCAGCACGACATGGCCGCGCGCCTGCGCCGGGTCGAAATGGCCGCCGTCGAGCAGATCGACGCTGGGCAGCGTCAGCAGCGTGCCGACGGCCGGCAGCGGCGGCGCGGTCTTCTCGCGCGTCGCGGCGTCGTCCGCGGGGCTGCCCTGGGCGTGCAGGGCGGGCGGCAGCGCCAGCGCGCTGGCGGCGAGCAAGAGGTGGCGGCGTGAGGTCTCCATGGCGTGATCGTAGACCTTTCGCGTCAAAGCTTCTCGGTCTCGCCGCTGCGCGGCTGCCACTTCATCAGGTGGCGCTCGATGCGGCCGACCGCCGCGTCGAGCACGAGCGCGAACGCGGTCAGCACCAGGATGCCGGCCATCACGGTGTCGATGTCGAAGGTGCCCTCGGCCTGCAGGATCAGGTAGCCGACCCCCTGGCTCGAGCCCAGGTATTCGCCGACCACCGCGCCGACGAAAGCCAGCCCGACGCTGGTGTGCAGGCTGCTGAAGACCCAGCTCGTCGCGCTCGGCAGGTAGACGTGGCGCAGCAGCTGCTTGCGGTTCGCGCCGAGCATGCGCGCATTCGCGAGCACCACCGGGCTGACTTCCTTGACGCCCTGATAGACGTTGAAGAAGACGATGAAGAAGACCAGCGTCACGCCGAGCGCGACCTTCGAGCCTATGCCCAGCCCGAACCAGACCGCGAAGATCGGCGCCAGGATGATGCGCGGCATCGCGTTCGCCGCCTTGACGTAGGGCTCGAGGATCGCCGACGCGGCCGGCGCGAGCGCCAGCCACAGCCCGCCGGCCAGACCGAGCAAGGCGCCGATGCCGAACGCGAGCAGCGTCTCGACCAGCGTCACGGCCAGGTGGCGGTAGATGTCGGCGTCGGTGACGAACCAGGCCCAGATGCGTGCCAGCACCTTCAGCGGCTGGCCGAAGAAGAAGGCCGCCTGGCGGTCGTTGTCGAACATGAAGTTCGGCAGCAGCCCGGGCGTCGTCATCGCGTACCAGAACGCGAACAGCGCGAGCAGCAGCCCGAGCTGCCAGAGGCGCAGGTGGCGCGGCGGCTTCATCGCTCAGGCCGCCTTGAGCTGCTGTGCATAGCCCTTCAGCACCTCTTCGCGCAGCACCGCCCAGATCGCGCTGTGCAGCTCGACGAAGCGCGGCAGGCTGCGCACCTCGGCGACATCGCGCGGGCGCGGCAGGTCGATCGCGAACTCGCCGATCGGGTGCGAACCCGGTCCCGCGGAGAGCACGAGCACGCGGTCGCTCATCGCGATGGCTTCGTCGAGGTCGTGGGTGATGAAGAGCACCGCCTTCTTCTTCGCCGACCAGAGCTCGAGCACCTCGTTCTCCATCAGCTGGCGGGTCTGGATGTCCAGCGCCGAGAAAGGCTCGTCCATCAGGATGATGTCGGGATCGAGCACCAGCGTCTGTGCCAGCGCGGTGCGCTTTCTCATCCCGGCCAGGCCTCGGCCCGGTCTCTCGCGTCGGCGATGCCGCGGAACTCGAGCCCGGCCATCACGTTGCCCAGCGCGGTGCGCCAGGGCATCAGGCTCTCGGTCTGGAACATGTAGCCGGCGCGCGCGTTGACGCCGGCGAGCGGCTTGCCGAACACCGCCACGCTGCCGCGGCTCGGCTCGAGCAGCCCGGCCGCGACGTTGAGCAGCGTGCTCTTGCCGCAGCCGGTCGGGCCGACCACCGAGACGAACTCGCCCGCCCCGACGGCGAGCGTCACGTCGCTGACCGCGGTGTAGCGCTGGCCCGGGTCGTCGCGGCTGACGAAGGTGCAGGCGACGCCGTCGAGCGCCAGCGCGGCGGTCATGCCGGGTTCTTCACGAGCACTCAGGCCTTGTACTTGGCGAGCGCGCGCTTGACGAATTCGTTCGTGTAGACCGCCGGCAGGTCGAGCTTGGCCGCGGCGATCTTCGGGTCGATGCTCGCGAGCGCGTGGAAAGCGGTCTCGGGTCCCTTGTCCGGGATCATCCCGTTCGGCGACAGCGCGCCCTTCGCGGCGAGGAAGGCCTCGATGTAGACCGCGCGGTCGCCGAGCAGGTAGGCCTCGGGGACGACCTTGATGATGTCGGCCGGGCCGGCTTTCTGGATCCACTGGTCGGCACGCACCATCGCGTTCGTCAGCGCCTGCACGGTGTGCGGGTTCTTGTCGATGAAGCTCTGCTGCGCATAGAGGCAGCCGGCCGGCATCGGGCCGCCGAAGATCTTGTCGGCCTCGGCGACGACGCGCGTGTCGGAGATGATCTTCAGGTCGCCCGAGCGCTGCAGCAGCGTGATCACCGGGTCGAGGTTGCTGAGCGCGTCGATCTCGCCCGAGCGCATCGCCGCGACCGCACCCTGCGACGCGCCGACGCCGATGAACGAGACCTCGCCCGGCTTGATGCCGGCCTTGGCGAGGAAGAAGTTGACCATGATGTTGGTCGACGAGCCGGGCGCGGTGACGCCGATCTTCTTGCCCCTCAGGTCGGCAGGCGACTTGTAGTTCGGCATCGTCTTCGGGTTGATGCCGAGCACGATCTGCGGTGCGCGCCCCTGCAGCACGAAGGCGCGCAGCTGCTGGCCCTTGGCCTGCATGTTGACGGTGTGCTCGAACGCGCCGGAGGTGACGTCGGCGCTGCCGCCGATCAGCGCGCGCAGCGCCTGCGCGCCGCCGGCGAAGTCGACGATCGTCAGGTCCAGCCCCTCGGCCTTGAAGTAGCCCAGCTGCTCGGCGATCGTCAGCGGCAGGTAGTACAGCAGGTTCTTGCCGCCGACGGCCAGCGTGGCCTTGGGCTTCTCGAGGCCCTGCGCGCGGACGAAGGACGGGGCGGCCAGCAGCGCAGCGCTGCCGGCGACGAGGATCTGGCGTCGTTGGGTGTTCATGCCCCGAATTTATCCGACCCGGGCCTGGCCTAACATCAGGGCATGAACCGAGTGCTTCTCGTCACCGGCGCCAGCCGCGGCATCGGCGCGGCCTGCGCGCTGCTCGCCGCGCGCGACGGCTGGGACGTGGTCGTCAACTACGCGCACGACGCCGGCGCGGCCGAGGCGGTCGTGCACCGCGTGCGCAGCCTGGGTCGGCGCGCGCTCGCGCTGCGCGCCGACGTCGCCGACGAGGCCGCGGTGCTCGCGATGTTCGCCGCGCTCGACCGCGAGTTCGGCGCGCTCCACGGCCTGGTCAACAACGCCGGCGTCGTCGACGTCGCGGCGCGCGTCGACGCGATGAGCGTCGCGCGCTGGCAGCGCATGTTCGGCGTCAACGTGATCGGCTCGATGCTGTGCGCACGCGAGGCGCTGCGGCGCATGAGCCGGCGCCACGGCGGCAGCGGGGGCGCGATCGTCAACCTGTCGTCGGCCGCGTCGCGCCTGGGCTCGCCCGCGCAGTACGTCGACTACGCGGCGGCAAAGGCGGCGATCGACACCTTCACGCTCGGGCTGGCGCGCGAGGTCGCGGCCGAGGGCGTGCGCGTGAACGCGGTGCGCCCGGGCATCATCGAGACCGAGATCCACGCCTCCGGCGGCGAGCCCGACCGCGTCGCACGGCTCGCGCCGAGCGTTCCGATGCAGCGCGCCGGCAGCGCCGACGAGGTCGCGGCGGCGGTCGTCTGGCTGCTGTCGGACGCCGCGAGCTACACCACCGGCGCGCTGCTCGACGTGACCGGCGGGCGCTGACGCCCCGGTTCAGCCGCGGCGCGGCGTCGCGTAGCCCTGCAGCAACGCCAGCAGCGCGGCCGCGGCGTCGCCCTCGGCGCCCGCCACCGCCTGCCGCCAGGGCTCGAGCACGAACGCGGCCTGGTCGGCGACCGAGCCCCACAGGCTGGTCGCCGGCACGTGCGTGTGGACGTCGGCGAAGCCGGCCTCGAGGGCGGGCCGATGCTCGACCAGCCGGTGCCCGGCCAGCGCGGTGTACAGCTCGAGCTCGGCCAGGCCGACCATGCTCCAGAAGTCGGGGTCCTGAAGGTTCCTCGCCTGCAGGCTCTGGCGCACGACGGCCGTGGCGCTGGCGTCGAAGCCGGCCCAGGCCGGATCGGCGAGCCCGGCCACCAGCTCGGCGGCCATCCGGTTCAGCGCCGGGTAGAACAGGTCCGGGTGGCGCGATGCGCTCGCCAGCGCCTCGGCGCGGCGGTAGGCCTCGGCCGCCTTGCGGACCGCATCGCGCTCGGCGTCGGCATTGCCGGCGCGGCGCTCGAGCAGCGCGAGCCGCTTCCAGGCCGACCCGCACAGGCTGTGGCGCTCGATCGTCGGCTGCAGCGTCGCCATCGCGGTCAGCAGCTCCAGCGCCTGGCCCAGCTCCTGGCGGCCGGTGTCGAACAGCGGCGAGCCGGCGGGCGCATCCTGCACGCGTGCCCAGGCCTGGCGCGCGCGCAGGTTGCCGAGCTGCTCGCTCGCCTTGAGCGAGGCGCTGGCGTCGTTGCTCTGGAGCGCGCGTTCGTACCAGCCGATCGCCGCGTCGCGGCTGCCGGCTTCGGCGTGCGCCAGGCCGAAGGCTTCGGCGACCGCGCCCATGCCGCCCCAGAGCGCGCCGAAGCGGGCCTCGAGGTGGCGCAGCTTTTCCTGCTGGACGAGGGGCTTGGCGTCCTGCCAGCGCGACTGCACCGCGAGCTCCTCGAGCGCCAGTGCCAGCCCGAGCGGCGACGAGATCGCCGCGTACTCGTCGAGCAGCGCGCTGCGCGTGAGCTGCGCGTCGCCGACCGTGCTGCGGAAGGTCCAGTTCGGGTCGCCGTAGCACTGGTAGGCGGCCCAGGTGTTGCCGCCCTGGTCCCAGGCCGCCTCGCGCGCTGCGGCGACGGCGCCGATGAAGTTCGCGCCGGCGAGCAGCTGGCGGTAGAAGGTGGTCGCGAAAAGGCTTGCCGGGCCGTCGTCGACGGCCCAGCCGGCGGCGATGACGCAGCGCACGCCGATGCGGATGAGCTGGTCGGCGACCCCGGCGGCGAAGCCGGTGCGGTCGAACTCGCGCAGCACCTCGCCGGGCTCGTGCGCCGCGCCGTGACAGCAGTTCACGAACACCAGCTCGGGCACGGTGCGCATGTTGGCGACCTCGTGCTGGCCGAGGAAGGTGCCGCCGGACATCACGACGCCGCCGTCCGGCCCGGGCTCGCCGTGGCCGGCGATGTGCACGATGCGGTAGCGGCGCGCGTAGAGCGCGTTGACGATCGTCGTCGCGTCGTCGCGGTCGAGCAGCGCGGTCAGCCGCTCGGCGCCGATGCCGCCGCTGGCGCCGAGCTGCTGCGCCACCTCCTTCGCCTCGGCGAGCGCGCCGGGCAGGCGCGGGTAGACCTTCGGGTCGGCCAGCGGCTCGCCGATGACGAGCACGTTGTCGTCGGCGTTCGCGTCGTGCACCGGCTCGCGCACGTCGCTCGTGCGCAGCTTGCGCAGCAGCTGGCTGCGGATCGCCCAGGGCCGCTGGTCGCCGCCGGCGCGCCGGCCGGGCGGGGTGTCGAGCAGCTCCCAGGGGATCGCCGCGCTGCCTTCGTCGAGCTCGAGCAGCATGTGGCTGGTGCCGCCGAGGAAGGGCTCGACCTCGGGCGGCACGAGCAGCTGGAACAGCGTGCGGCCGATCTGCGCGTCCTGGTTGCCGGCCGTCGACGCGCGCGCGACCAGCTCGCGCACCAGCTTGCCCTGCGTCGCCTGCGCCCGGACCTCGGTGCGCGCGCGCTTGCTGTCCAGCGTGTAGGCGATCGTGCCGTCGCTGGGCGTGACCGCGCTGATGAAGTCGTAGTCGGTCGGCCGGTAGCCGGTGTCGACCTGCCGGCGCAGCGGCCCGGTGCCCGTGCGGATCGTCGGCGCGACCTCGAAGTGCCCCGGGCTCGCGGTGGCGAGCACCTGCAGCCCATGCCAGGCGTCGGCGGCGCGCTCGAGGTAGAGCTCGACGAGGACCAGCTCGCCGACGACCGGCCAGCCGCAGGCGGCGAGGCGGTCGTTCGCGTCGCGCACGCCTTGCGCGATCGCGCGCGCCGCATTGCCCGGCTGCACGCCCAGGCCGCCGCTGCCGATCAGCGTCGCGGCGAGCGTGAACTGCGCCGGCGCCGCGAGCTCGGACGCGCGCTGCGCCCAGGCGATCACGCCCTGGCGCACGCTCAGCGCGAGCGCCTGCTCGCGCAGCTTGCCCTCGTCGCCGAGGCCGACCACGATCACGCTTTGCGGGCGCGGCAGCCGCCAGGGGTTGTTCGGGTCGCGGCGCGCGTTGACGAAGACCTGCTGCGCGCCCGTCACCTCGGGGTACAGGCCGGCGGCGAGGCTGGCGCTCATCGCGCCGCCGATCAGCTGGTCGACCACCTTCTCGGTACCGGTGAGCGCGAGCGAACGGTAATGGCCGACCATCAGCGCGTGGCCGATGAAGCCCAGGTTGCCGTTCAGCACCGTCACGCGCAGCGCCGCGCGCTCGGGCCGGTCGGGCGACTCGACGAGCGCGCCGCGGCCCGATTCGAACACCGCGCGCACGCTGTCGGCCGGCACCGGCAGCGCGCGCGCGCGCGACGGCCGGCTGCGCACCAGCACCGGCGGCACCGCGCCGCGCGTGGCCTGCACCGGGCCAAGCCGCGCGAGGCGGTCGGTGTCGCCGCGTGCGAGCAGCTCGTCGAAGGCGGCGAAGGCGTCCGCCACGCCGGGCAGGCTGCCGTGCTCGCAGTCCAGCGTCCAGGTGCGCACGCCGGGCAGCAGCGCCAGCTCGAGCGGCACGCGGCCATCGCCGCCGTCGGTGGCGTCGAGGTAGACCAGGCCTTCGTCGCCGACCTCGAAGCCGTCGGGGGTGAACTTCGCGTGGCCGACGACGAGCGCCAGCTTGTCGGCGAAGGCCTTCAGCGCGCCGGCGGCCTGCGCGTCCAGGCGCTGGCGCAGCGCCTTCGCCTGGTCGAGCACGTCCTGCGGCGGCACGCCCCACTCGTAGGCCGCACCCGCGTGCTCGTGGCCGGCCTCGCCATGCGGGTTGGCATGCCACCAGTTGTTCTTCTGCACGCGCTCGAGGTCGTCGTCGGCCAGGCGCTGCCAGGTCTCGGTGCGGTCGAGCGCCTTGCGCGCATCGAGCAGGTCGGCCTGCAGCTGCAGGAAGCCGGGCATCGCGGCCATGATCTGGCGCGCCTTGCGGTCCTGCAGCGGGGCGCCGAACGCGGCGAGCGCGTTGCCGAAGGTGTCGTCGCCCGACAGCACCTGCATCGGCGACCACGAGCCGCCATTGGGCGTGCCCAGCATCACGAGCCGCGCGCCGTCGCGCGCCATCATCCGCTGCCAGGTCGCGGGGCGTTCGAGCTGCATCGTGCGTGCGAGCAGCCCGCCCATCGAATGCGCGATCAGCCGCACCGGCTCGCCGCTCGCGTCGCGAGGGCGAGCGCGGCGTCGACCGCGTCGGCGAGGCGGCGCGCCTCGTCCTCGATCGGGCGGCGCCAGTCGAACGCGAACGCAATCACCTCGTGGCTCTGCGACAGGTGGTCGATGAGGTCGTCGTAGACCATCGCGATCGGGCCGTCGGGCGCGACGTCGTCGGGCTGGCCGCTGGTGTAGGCGAGGCGCGAGAGGCCGCCGATCAGGCGCAGGCTGAGCCAGATGCGCTTGTCGCCGGCCTTCAGGTTGCTGCCCAGGATGCCGGGCAGCACGAAGACCGCCGGCTTCGCGCCCGCCGGCCGGCCGTCGTCGGCGCCACGGCGCGCGGCGCGCAGGCCACCGGCATCCTGGCCGGCCCAGGACAGCGGGCCGATCGTGCGGAAGCCGCTCGGCTGGTCCTGCGTCAGCCCGCCGACGACCGCATCGACGGTGCGCTGGTTCGCGAAGTAGTTGAAGTGGGTCACCTTGCCACCCTGGTCGAGCAGGAAGCTGGCGCCGCCGGCGCGCGGCGCGCCGCCGTACATCGAGCGCGTCTGCACGACGATGTCGTTGTCGGTCCAGTAGTAGGCATCGGCGAGCAGCGTCTTGAGCCAGCTGCCGACCGAGTCGCCCTGCAGGTCGCCGGCGACGACGCGCAGCTCGCCCGCGATCGCGTCGTCGATGCCGTTCAGCCACTGGACGAGCGGGCTGTCGGGAATCATCGCCGCCAGCCCGGGCAGCAGCGCCGGGTCGGCGCGCCGGCGCGCGACCTCGGTGAGGAAGTCCAGCAGCTCGGGCAGCACCGGCAGCCCGGCGAGCTCGAGCGACCATTTCAGCACCGACAGGTAGGCGTCGAGCCGCTGCGACGCGAGCAGCGTGCCGCGTGCCGGGCAGGCAACGCGCACGACGCGGTCGACGTGGAGGTCGCGCGCCTGGATCGCCGCCGCCAGCGCCTGCAGTTCGGCGCGCTGCCCCGCGTAGGCGTCGCCGTCGAAGAACGCGAGGTCGGCCTCGCCGACCGTGCGCTGCGCGGCGAGCCGGGCGAGCACCTCGGCGACGAGGCCGCCGCGCGAATGCGTCACCAGGTGCAGCCGCGCGCCGACAGGCAGCGTCTGCACGAGCGTGAGCGCGTTCGCGAACGGGCTCTGGCCTATCGTCGGGTGGTCGAGCGCATAGACGCGCCCGCCGTAGAAGCGGAACAGCTGCTGCACGCTCTGCGGGTGCAGACCCCAGAGCTTGCCGAAGGTGCTCACGGTGTCGACGAAGGTGCCGTGCACGAGCACGAGCAGCGGCGCACCGGCGGGGGCGGCGGGCACGTTCGCCAGCTTGCTGCCGCTGCCCTTGAGCGGCGGCAGGCTGTCCGGCGTCAGCGCATAGACGCCGGCGTCGACCTGACCGTCGACCTTGCGCACCACCTGGCTCGCGACGAAGTCGGCCGCCGGGTCCTTGAACAGCCCGGTGACGATTTCGAAGCCCGAGAGCAGCACCTCGCCGAGGAAACCGCCGCCGCGCGTAGGCGCCGCCTGCTCGAGGCCGCGCCAGCGCAGCAGAGCCGGAACCTCGACGTCGGCGCCGTCGGCGACCGCGCCGCGCTGCACGCCGCCCTGGCCGCGCAGCAGGTCGCGCGCGGTCTCCGGGTGCAGCACCAGCGAGGGTCCACCGGCCAGGTGCAGCACGACGACGTCGTCGCCGGACACCGCAACCACCCGCACCGACTCGCCGCTGCCGCGCTGGGCGGCGAGCCGCACCGAGGCCTTCACCGTCCCGGTGACGCTGCGCGACGGCTGCGCGCCGAGATCGCCGCGCAGGCCGCCCTGGGTCTGGCCGCTGAGGACGAAGGCGATCTCGTTGCTGCTCATGGATGTCTCCTGCGCCGGCCCACCGGGCGAAAGAGCATCGTCGCAACGCCGCGGCCGATCAAGCCGCGCCGGGCTGTCAGCCTAGGGGCTGGCGCTCGAGCAGGGCCGGCCACTCGGCCCGCTCGCCGTCGACCCAGATGCGGCCGACGAGACGGCCGTCGTCGGCCAGCTGCAGCGTGAGCCTGCCACTGTCGATCTCGGCCGCGCCGGGCAGGGCCAGGACCTCGAAGCGCAGGGCCAGCGCAGGCCGGCGCGGGTCGGCCCGCGTGATCGCGCCGCTGCCGCGGTACTCGATCGCGTCGAGCGCGCTGCCGGTGCGCTCGAGCCAGAACGCGCGGTAGTCGGCCCAGTCGGCGCGCGCACCCACCGGCACCGGCTCACTGACGAAGGCCAGCCGGTCGCCGGGCTGCGCCGACAGGTGCAGGAGGGCGCGCTCGCCGCGCACCAGCGTGGCCTGCCAGGCGCCGGCGAGGTCGGGCCCGGCGTTCCAGCGTTGCCAGGCGAGCCGGCCGCCGGCGAAGAGCCCGACGAGGCCGAGCCCCGCGACGCCCGCGAGGGCGAGCCGTCGCCCGGGACCGGCGGGCCCGACGCCGAGCGCACGCAGGTCGTCCTCGAGCCGTTCGACGTCGCGCTCCCAGTCG
>MEGM01000220.1:0-404 GCA_001725505.1 Rubrivivax sp. SCN 70-15
CTTGCATGGGCTCTACTTTGCCTACACGCAGCGCTCGTTGTGGAACATCACCGACAATTCGAGCCCGTTTTATGACTCGAGCTATATGCCGGAGCTTTTCTACGAACGTCTGGAGCCGGCCGCGGAGAAGGGCGGCACCTGGGTGCACTGGCTCGGCTATCAGGCGGGCCTCATGCATGAGTCCAACGGTCGCGACGGCCCGAGCTCGCGCAGTCTGAACATCGCTTACGTGCGCCCGATGTTGCTGCTCGGAGAATTCGACGGGTGGAATCTCATCTTCGCACCGCGGGTTTACGCTTACGTGGGCGGATTGAGCGATAATCCCACGATGACGGATTATCGCGGCCACGTGGAGTGGAACGCCTTTTTCGGCAAGAATGGGAACGTCGCGCTCGCCGTCGTCG
>MEGM01000220.1:485-9190 GCA_001725505.1 Rubrivivax sp. SCN 70-15
CGCTGATCGGGCGCCTGAAAGGTTACGTGCAATATTTCAACGGCTACGGCGAAGGCCTGCTCAACTTCGACGAGCGCAGCGAGACCTGGCGGGCGGGGTTTTCGCTCGTGCGGTGAGCAAAGGCGACTCGTGCCGAGCGCGCTCGCGCTTCCCGTGGGTGCTTCGTTCAGACCTCGATTTGCCCGAGCGCGCGGTAGTCCAGAATCGTGTGGCTGATGAATCCCGCCGCAAGCGCGGCGCGATCGCTCATCGGCTCGGCGGGCGAGATATCGTTGCCGAGCTGAAACACGAAGCGATGCGTGCCGTCGTCCTGTGCGGGGCCGAAGAGCCCCGGCACGACGACGCGCGCCGGAACCGTGCGGCGCACCAGTGAACCGGCGCTGCACGGATACGGGAAATTGATGTTGTGCACCGTGAAGCTCCGCGGCGCGGTGGCCGCAAGGAGTTCGGGTGCGAGCAGCGCCGCCCGACCGGCGGCCACGCGCACGTGCGCGAGCAGCAGCATGCGCAAACGCTGGCGCGCTCGCTGGCGGAAGTCCGCGCCGTGGATCAGGCATTGCGCGCCATGGAAGCGGCGCCGGTCGCCGACGCCGCTGCGCGTGAGCGCACGCAAGTGGCGTGGCGACAAGCCGAAGCGGCCGCGCAGGATTTCCTTCAGCCAGCGCTCGGAGAAGCCGGCCGGGTGGCCATCCACGCGCGGGTAGATCACGTGCGCCGGCATCACCGCGGCCAGCGTGTTGCCCAGCCACTCGTAGGGCCGGGCATCGTCGGCAAGGAGGCGCGCGAGCGAGCGGCGGTCGACCGGCACGTCGACATGGCTGTCGGCAGCGACGAAGCCGTGGCCGGGGAAATGCTTGCCGCAATGCGCCATGCCGGCACGCAGCAGGCCGTGCATCACGCTCTTGGCGAGCAGCGTGACGACGCGCGCATCGCGGTGGAAGGCACGGTCGCCGATGACGCGGCTGTCGCCCCAGTCGAGGTCGAGCACCGGCGCGAGCGTGAGGTCGACGCCGCAGGCACGCAGCTCGGCCCCGAGGACGAAGCCGAGCGCGCTGGCGGCATCGGTGGCGCGCAGCGCGGCGGCGCCGTCGCCGCGGTCGCGCATCCACAGCAGCCCCAGCTCGCGCATCGGCGCCAGCGCGGTGAAGCCGTCGCTGCGAAAGCGCTGCACGCGGCCGCCTTCGTGGTCGACGCAGATCAGCAGGTCCTCGCGCAGCGACTTCACCTCGGCGCAGAGCTCGGTGAGCTGGCGCCGGCTCTCGAAGTTGCGCGCGAACAGCACCAGCCCCCCGGCGAGCGGGTGGCGCAGGCGCCTGCGGTCGTCGGCGTTCAGGCGCGTGCCGGCGACGTCGAGCAGCACCGGGGCATGGATCGTCATTGGGTCTCCACGACGACGAACGAGGCCGCGTAGTCGGACTCGTCGGTGACGGTGACATGCGCCACCAGCGAACGCTCGGCGCACCAGGCCGCCAGCTCGCCGGACAGGCGCAGGAAGGGCTTGCCGCTGGCCTCGTTGAGGATCTCGCAGGCGCGCCAGCTCATCGGCCAGCGGATGCCCAGGCCGATCGCCTTCGAGAACGCCTCCTTGGCCGAGAAGCGGGTCGCGAGGAAGCGGACGCCGCGCTTGCCCGAGCGCGCGCCGCGGGCGTGGAAGACCTGCAGCTCGGCCGGGCCGAGCACCCGCTCGGCGAAGCGCTCACCGCGCCTGTCGAGCGTGGCCTCGATGCGGCGGATGTCGCACAGATCGGTGCCGATGCCGTAGATCACGGGCTCTCAGGACGCAGCGGCGGCGCGGATGCAGCGCTGGTAGGCGCGCACGGTCTCGGCCAGGCCCAACTCCAGCGCATCGGCGACCAGCGCATGGCCGATCGAGACCTCGGCCACGCCGGGCACGGCACGCAGGAAGTCCGCCAGGTTGTCGCGGTTCAGGTCGTGGCCCGCGTTCACGCCCAGGCCCGCGGCCAGCGCCGCCTGCGCCGCGGCCGCGAACTGCGCCAGCTCGGCCGCCTGCTGCGGCGTGCCATGCGCTGCGGCATAGGGCTCGGTGTAGAGCTCGACGCGGTCGGCGCCGATCGCGCGCGCCTGCGGCATCGCGTCGGGCAGCGGGTCCATGAACAGGCTCACGCGCACGCCGAAGGAATGCGCCTCGTCGATGAGCGGGCGCAGCCGCTCGCCGTCGGCGGCCAGGTCCCAGCCGTGGTCGGAGGTGAACTGGCCTTCGCTGTCGGGCACGAAGGTGGCCTGGTGCGGGCGCAGCTCGCGCACGAAACGCATCAGGTTGTGGAAGGGGTTGCCTTCGATGTTGTATTCGGCCTGCGGCCAGCGCGCGAGGAGCGCCGCGAGATCGTGCACGTCGCCGGCGCGGATGTGGCGTTCGTCGGGCCGCGGGTGCACGGTGATGCCGTCCGCGCCGGCCTCGAGGCACAGCGTCGCGGCCTTGACCACGCTCGGGATGCCCAGGTGGCGCGTGTTGCGCAGCAGCGCGATCTTGTTGACGTTGACCGACAGCGCGGTGCGGCCGTCGTGGCGGGCGCCGGCGTCGAGGGCGACGAGGGGATTCATGCGGTGAGGGTCGGGCCGGATTCGGTGAGTCTCTGCGCGTCCAGCATCACCTGCCGCGTGCGCAGCACTGCCGGCCCCAGATGATAGTGAAGCAGCGCGCGCAGCGGCGTGCGCAGCGCGGCGTCGACCGGCCGGCAGGCCGCGCGCAGCGCCCCCAGGTGGCCGCTGGCCAGCGCCGCCTCGAGCGCGACCCAGGTGCGGCCGCTGGCGCCGTCGGCGTCGGCCACGAGGCCGGCCTCGGCGTGCAGCGTGTAGCGGCCTTCGGGCGCGAGCGCCTGCAGCGTCGGCGTCTCCAGCCCGAGCTCGGGCAGGACGCCGATCTCGCGCAGCAGCACGAGCTCGAACGCGCGCAGCGCCCCGGCGTCGTTGGCGAGCGCGCCGAGCGTGTCGGCATAGGCGTCGAACAGCGCCGGGTGCGGATCCTGGCGCGCGAGCAGCTTGAGCAGCAGCTCGTTGAGGTAGAAGCCCGAGAACAGCGCGGCGTCGGCCAGCATCGGCGCGCCACCGGCCCATTCGGCGCTGCGCAGGTTGTGGATCTCGGCGGCGTCGTCGGCCGGCGTACGGCCGAGCTGCACGAGGATGGGCTGGAACGGCAGCAGCACGGCACGCAGCTGCGAGGTCGGCCGCTTCGCGCCCTTGGCCGCGACGACAACGCGGCCGCGCTCGCGCGTGAACAGCTCGACGATCAGGCTCGTCTCGCTCCAGTCGTGGCTGTGCAGCACGAAGGCGGCGAGCGCCGCCGCCGGCCTACTCATAGCCGTAGCTGCGCAGATGGCTCTCGTCGTCGGCCCAGCCCGAGCGCACCTTGACCCAGAGCTCGAGGAAGACCTTCGCGTCGAGCAGCCGCTCGAGCTCCTGGCGCGCCTCGCTGCCGATGCGCTTGAGCCGCTCGCCGCCGTCGCCGATGACCATGCCCTTGTGCGCGTCGCGCTCGACGATGATCGTCGCGGCGATGCGGCGCAGGTTGCCTTCTTCCTCGAACTTGTCGACCACCACCGTCGACGTGTAAGGCAACTCGTCGCCGGTGAGCCTGAACAGCTTCTCGCGCACGATCTCGCCGGCGAGGAAGCGGTCGCTGCGGTCGGTCAGCGCATCGGCGTCGTAGAGCCAGGGCTGCTCGGGCAGGTGCGGCTCGATGATCGCGAACAGGCGCTCGACGTCGGCCGGGCTGTGTGCCGAGATCGGCACGAACTCGGTGAAGGCGTGGCGCTCCTGCATGGTCTTGAGCCAGGGCAGCAGGTCGCTGCGGCGCTTGATCGCGTCGAGCTTGTTCGCGACCAGGATCGCGGGCTTGCCCGGCGGCAGCAGCGCCAGCACCTTGGCGTCGTCCAGGCCGAAGCGCCCGGCCTCGACGACGAACAGCACGAGATCGACGTCGCCCAGCGACGCGAGCACGGTGCGGTTCAGGTTGCGGTTGAGCGCGGCGCTGTGGCGCATCTGGAAGCCCGGCGTGTCGACGAAGACGAACTGCGTCGCGCCGACGCAGCGCACGCCGGTGATGCGGTGGCGCGTCGTCTGCGCCTTCTTCGACGTGATGCTGATCTTCTGCCCGACGAGGGCGTTCATCAGCGTCGACTTGCCGACGTTGGGCCGGCCGACGATGGCGATCAGGCCGCAGCGTTGCGCAACCACCGGCTCTGCCATCAGGTGCTCCCCATCAGTCGCCGTGGAACCGGCCTTGCCGGGCCACTGGCGTCGCCTGCGGGCACGCAGGCCCGCAGGCCCTCGCGGGCGAGGAACAGTCCACAGGGACCGCTTCTCGTCGCTGCTCGGCCCCCTGGGGGGAGGCGGCCGCAGGCCGCTTCGGGGGGGGTCATGACCTCAGCGGGCCGTCGGGACGGTCGCTGGCCTTGAGCTGTTCGAGCATGCGCTGTGCGGCGTCCTGCTCGGCGATGCGGCGCGACCGGCCTTCGCCGCGCTCGGCCAGGCCGAGGGCGGACACCGCGCATTCGACCTCGAAGGTCTGCGCATGCTTCTCGCCGCGCGTGCCGACGATGCGGTAGGCCGGCACCGGCAGGCGCCGCGCCTGCAGCCATTCCTGCAGTTCGGTCTTTGCGTCCTTGGTCCAGGCGTCGGCCTCGGTGGCGGCGATGACGTCGCCGAAAAGTCGGCGCACGGCTTCCTGTGCGCGGTCGCAGCCGCCGTCGATGAAGATCGCGCCGATCAGCGCCTCGACCGCGTCGGCCAGGATCGACGGCCGCAGCGCACCGCCACCGCGCATCTCGCCCTCGGACAGGCGCACGACCTCGGGCAACCCGAGGCCGAGCGCGACGCGGTGCAGGCTGTCCTCGCGCACCAGGTGCGCGCGCACGCGCGTGAGGTCGCCTTCGTCGCTGCCCGAGAAGCGCTCGTAGAGCAGGCTCGAGACCGCCAGGCTGAGCACCGCATCGCCGAGGAATTCGAGCCGCTCGTTGTGGTCCGCACCGAAGCTGCGGTGGGTGAGCGCGCGCGTCAGCAGCCTGGGCTGCGCGAAACGGTGCCCCAGGCGCTGCTGCAAGGCGTCGAGCCGGGGGTCCATCACGGCTGCCTGGCGCTGCCCTCGTACTTGATGAGCAGGTAGACCGGTCCGAAGATCGGCACTTCCTTGTCGTAGGCAAAACTGATCACGACCTTGTCGTTGTCCTTCGTGATGTCCAGGTCCTTGCCCGAGATCGTGGAGATCGAGTACTCGATCTCCTTCTGCCGGTCGAAGGCAGTGCGGACCTCAGCCACGGTGGTCGGTGCCGAGGCCGCGATCTTCTCGATCGTGCGCTCGATCGTCAGGTATTCGTTGACGGTCGGGAAGACGCGGATCGCCAGGTAGGCGACGAAGCCGATCAGCAGCGCCCAGAACAGCAGGCCGAACAAGGTGACGCCGCGCTGCTGCGAGCGCCGTGCCATGCGTTGTCTCAGCGTCATGGGTCAGTTCTCTCCTTGGCCGACGTTCAGTGGATCGGACCGATGCGACCGAGGTCGCTGAAATTCATCCAGACGAAGAATGCCTTGCCGACGATGTTCGCGTCTGGAACAAATCCCCAGTAACGCGAGTCCTGCGAGTTGTCGCGGTTGTCGCCCATCATGAAGTAATGGCCGGGCGGCACCTTGCAGGTCACGCCGTCGACGGTGTAGGTGCAATTCTGGTGCAGCGGGAAGGTGTGCGGATCGGGGCCGTAGTAGGCCTGCCGCTTCGGGTCGACCAGGATCTTGTGCTCGACCTTGCCCAGGTGCTCCATGAACATCGGCGAATAGCGCAGGCTGTCGTCGTCGTAGAACTCGCCCAGCGGCTGCGTCGCCACCGGCTTGCCGTTGATCGTCAGCTTCTGGTCGTTGTAGGTGACGACGTCGCCGGACGTCGCCGGGCAGCCCGACGACGCGCTTGATGTAGTCCTCGCGCGGATCGAGCGGGTAGCGGAAGACCATCACGTCGCCGCGCTGCGGCTCGTGGACGGCGATGATCTTCTTGTTGATCACCGGCAGCCGGATGCCGTAGTCGAACTTGTTCACGAGGATCAGGTCGCCGACGAGCAGCGTCGGGATCATCGAACCGGACGGGATCTTGAACGGCTCGAACAGGAACGAGCGCAGCAGGAACACGACCAGGATCACCGGGAACAGCCCGGCCGTCCAGTCCAGCCACCAGGGCTGCATCAGCAGCCTGGCGCGCGCCTCGGCGACGTCGCCGTCGACCTTCTCGATGCCGAGCTTGTCGAGTTCGGCGCGGCGCGCCGCAGTCTGCCGCTCGAGCGCCGCGGCGGCGGCCTCGCGCCGGGGCTTGAAGTGCAGGCGCTCGGCGAGCCAGAACGCCGAGGTCACCAGCGTCAGGACGAAGAGCAGCAGCGCGAAATCGCCGGTCCAGAAGCCGAGGAACCAGCCGCCGAGGTAGACGATCAGGACGCCGTAGAGGGCGCCGGTCAATGAACTCATAACGGATTCAGTCGTCCACTTGAAGGATGGCGAGGAACGCTTCCTGCGGCACCTCGACGGAGCCGATCTGCTTCATGCGCTTCTTGCCGGCCTTTTGTTTTTCGAGCAGTTTCTTCTTGCGCGTGATGTCGCCGCCGTAGCATTTTGCCAGCACGTTCTTGCGCAGCGCCTTGATGTTCTCGCGCGCGATGATGTTCGCGCCGATCGCGGCCTGGATCGCGACGTCGTACATCTGGCGCGGGATCTGCTCGCGCATCTTGGCCGCGACCGCGCGGCCGCGGAACTGGCTCTGCGCGCGGTGCACGATGATGCTGAGCGCGTCGACGCGGTCGCCGTTGATGAGCAGGTCGACCTTGACGACGTCGGCGGCGCGGTACTCCTTGAACTCGTAGTCCATGCTCGCGTAGCCGCGGCTGACGCTCTTGAGCTTGTCGAAGAAGTCCAGCACGATCTCGGCCAGCGGCAGCTCGTACGTCAGCATCACCTGGCGGCCGTGGTAGGCCATGTTGAGCTGCACACCGCGCTTCTGGTTCGCCAGCGTCATCACCGGGCCCACGCTGTCCTGCGGCATGTACAGGTGCACCGTGACGATGGGCTCGCGGATCTCCTTGATCCGGCCCGGGTCGGGCATCTTGCTCGGGTTCTCGACCAGCATCACGGTGCCGTCGTTCAGCTCGACCTCGTAGACGACGCTGGGCGCGGTGGTGATCAGGTCCTGGTCGAACTCGCGCTCGAGCCGCTCCTGCACGATCTCCATGTGCAGCAGGCCGAGGAAGCCGCAGCGGAAGCCGAAACCCAGCGCCTGGCTGACCTCGGGCTCGTACCTGAGCGAGCTGTCGTTGAGCTTGAGCTTCTCGAGCGCGTCGCGCAGCTGGTCGTATTCGCTCGCCTCGGTCGGGTACAGCCCGGCGAAGACCTGCGGCTGGATCTCCTTGAAGCCGGGCAGCGGCTCGGTCGCCGGGCCGGCGTTGTTGGGCAGCTTCTTCTCCAGCGTCAGCGTGTCGCCGACCTTGGCCGCCTGCAGTTCCTTGATGCCGCAGATCACGAAGCCGACCTCGCCCGCCCTGAGCGTGTCGCGCGGCACCGACTTGGGCGTGAACACGCCCATCTGCTCGATGCCGTAGACGGTGTTCGTCGCCATCATCCGGATGCGCTCGCCCTTCGCGAACGAGCCGTCGACGACGCGCACCAGCATCACGACGCCGACGTAGTTGTCGAACCAGCTGTCGACGATCATCGCGCGCGGCGGGCCGTCGGGCCTGCCGCGCGGCGCCGGCATGCGCGTGATCACCGCCTCGAGAATCTCGTCCAGCCCCATGCCGGTCTTGGCCGAGCAGGGAATCGCGTCGGTCGCGTCGATGCCGATCACGTCCTCGATCTCGCGCTTGGCGTTCTCGGGGTCGGCCTGCGGCAGGTCCATCTTGTTCAGCACCGGCACGACCTCGACGCCGAGGTCGAGCGCGGTGTAGCAGTTGGCCACCGTCTGCGCCTCGACGCCCTGCGACGCGTCGACGACGAGCAGCGCGCCCTCGCAGGCCGACAGCGAGCGGCTGACCTCGTACGAGAAGTCGACGTGCCCCGGCGTGTCGATCAGGTTCAGGTTGTAGACCTGGCCGTCGCGCGCCTTGTATTCGAGCGCCGCGGTCTGCGCCTTGATCGTGATGCCGCGCTCGCGCTCGATGTCCATCGAGTCGAGAACCTGCGCTTCCATCTCGCGGTCGCTCAGGCCGCCGCAGCGCTGGATGATCCGATCGGCCAGCGTGCTCTTGCCGTGGTCGATGTGGGCAATGATCGAGAAGTTTCGGATGTGGTTCATCAGGATCGCAAGCGGTCAGGCCGGAGACACAGCAGCGGAGCTGCTGCGCCGGACGCTAACTTCGCGCAGCGAAGTTAAGGGGCACGAAGAGCCCCGCGCGGCAGGCAAAAAAAAGGCACGTCGAAGTGGTGACGCGCCTTCCAACAGAACGTTTGGCAACTGCTTGTTGGGCGTTCATTGTAGCCAAAAGGACCGGGCTGGAACCCGCGCCAATGCTAGTTTTCCGGCCGTTGCGGGTTGCCAACAGAGAAATTCATCCACAGGTTATGCACAGACAAGGGCCGGCGCTGTGGGCAGCCTGTCGATGGACAGGCTTCGCCCGCATCGAACTGGTAAAGCGATTCCTTCGGCGGCCAATTCTAGCGTCGCCAGGCTTGAATCGGCCGATCGCAGCATTCGGAGTGACCGGTCACTAACAAATCAT
>MEGM01000221.1 GCA_001725505.1 Rubrivivax sp. SCN 70-15
GCGGCCGCCCGGCGATCAGGTGGTACAGCACCGCGGCGAGCGAATAGATATCGGCGCGGCAATCGAGCGTGTCGCCGTCGAGCTGCTCGGGCGACATGTAGGCGAGCGAGCCGACGCGGTAGATCTGCGTGCGGTCGGCGTCGAGATTGAAGACGCTGCCGAAATCGGTGACCTTGATGTCGGTGATCTGCTCGCCGTCGAGCACCGCGAGCAGGTTGGCCGGCTTCACGTCGCGGTGGATCAGCCCCTGGCGGAACATGTAGTCGAGCGCCATCGCGCACTTGAATCCGATTTCGACGACCTGCTCCAGCGGCAGCAGCGCGTCGGCACGGCAGAAGCGGCGCAGCGTCGAGCCCGGCACGTACTCCATCACCAGGTAGGGCGCGGCGTCGTCGAACACGGCGTCGAAGATCTGGACCACGTTCGGGTGCTGCAGCCGGCCCACGAGCGCGGCCTCGGCGGCGAAGAAGCGCTGCTGGTAGTGGCTCTCGCGCGAGTCGGCGACGAGGCCGGTGCGCACGCGCTTGATCGCGACCTCCTGGTCGCGGAACTCGTCCCGGGCGAGGAAGACCTCGCTCGTCGCCCCCTCGCCGAGCTTGGCGAGCACGCGGTACTTGCCGATCTGCGCCGGCAGTTCGGAAGGCGCGGACGCGGTGGACGGCAGCAGCTGGGCGGACATGGCTGGCGTCGATGTTGCCGTGGCCGGGAATCGTCGATCCGCCGAACTGGCCGGCAAAGCGGCCGCATTCCTGGGTCGCGGGTCCGCGCGGGGGCGAAAAGTAGAATCGATTCCATGATCCAAGCCAAACAGGAGCTGCTCCAGGCGCTGGCCGCGGCGCTGCACGAGCTGGCCCCCGAGGCGCCGCCGCCCGCGGCCTTCGAATCGCCCAAGCAGGCCGCGCATGGCGACCTCGCGATCACCGTCGCGATGACGCTGGCCCGGCCGCTGAAGAAGAACCCGCGCGAAGTGGCCGCGGCGCTGGTCGAGGCGCTGCGGCGCCAGGGCGCGGTGCAGCGCTGGGTCCATTCGCTCGAGATCGCCGGCCCGGGCTTCGTCAACCTGCGGCTGCAGCCCGAGGCGATCCAGGCCGTCGTCGCCGAGGTGCTCGCCTCGGGCGCGCGCTACGGCCACAAGCCGGCGCATGGCCGGCGCGTGATGGTCGAGTTCGTATCCGCGAACCCGACCGGCCCGCTGCACGTCGGCCACGGCCGCAACGCGGCGCTCGGCGACTCGATCTGCAAGCTGCTGCAGAGCCAGGGCTGGCAGGTGCTGCGCGAGTTCTATTACAACGACGCGGGCGTCCAGATCCAGACGCTCGCGCTGTCCACGCAGTGCCGGCTCAAGGGCCTGAAGCCGGGCGACCCCGGCTGGCCCGAGCAGGCCTACAACGGCGACTACATCGCCGACATCGCGGCCGACTTCGCGGCGAAGAAGACGGTGCACGCCGACGACCGCGAGTTCACCGCGTCGGGCGACCCGGACGACCTGGCCGGCATCGCGCAGTTCGCGGTCGCCTACCTGCGCCACGAGCAGGACCTGGACCTGCGCGCCTTCGGCGTGCAGTTCGACCATTACTACCTGGAAAGCAGCCTCTACACCGACGGCCGCGTCGAGGACGCCGTCAAGCGGCTGATCGCGTCCGGCAAGACCTACGAGAAGGACGGTGCGCTGTGGCTGCGCAGCACCGACTACGGCGACGACAAGGACCGCGTGATGCGCAAGTCCGCGCCCGCCGGCGCTGCGGCGTCCGAGGCCGGCGCGTACACCTACTTCGTCCCCGACGTCGCGTACCACATCGCCAAGTTCGAGCGCGGCTACACGAAGGTCATCAACGTCCAGGGCAGCGACCACCACGGCACCGTGGCGCGCGTGCGCGCCGGGCTGCAGGCGGCGAACGTCGGCATCCCGCCGGGCTACCCCGACTACGTGCTCTACAAGATGATCACGGTGATGAAGGGCGGCCAGGAGGTCAAGATCTCCAAGCGCGCCGGCAGCTACGTCACCTTGCGCGACCTGATCGAATGGACCAGCCGCGACGCGGTGCGCTTCTTCCTCATCAGCCGCAAGGCCGACACCGAGTTCACGTTCGACGTCGACCTCGCGCTGAAGGCGAACGACGAGAATCCGGTCTTCTACGTGCAGTACGCGCATGCGCGCATCTGCTCGGTGCTCGCGCAATACGAGGGCGAGCGCGACTTCGTCGATGCCGATCTTTCCAGGCTGGTCGCCCCGACCGAAACCACGCTGATGCTCAAACTCGCCGAATTCCCGGACATGCTCGAACGCGCCGCGGCCGACCTCGCGCCGCACGACCTGAGCTTCTACCTGCGCGACGTCGCCGCCGCGTTCCACGGCTACTACGCGAGCGAGCGCTTCCTCGTCGACGACGCGGCGCTGGCGCGCGCGCGCATGGCGCTGCTGTCCGCCACCGCCCAGGTGCTGCGCAATGCGCTCGCGCTGCTCGGCGTCGGCGCGCCCGAGTCGATGGGCCGCGACACGGCCGCGCCGGCGGAGGCGCTCGCATGAAGGCGCAGCGCGGCGGCTTCGTACTCGGCCTGATCGTCGGGCTGCTGCTCGGCCTGGCGCTCGCACTCGGCGTGGCGCTCTACATCACCAAGGCGCCGGTGCCGTTCATCGACAAGGTGCCGCAGCGCACGGCCGAGCAGGACAGCATCGAGGCCGAACGGAACAAGAACTGGAACCCGAACGCACCGCTGGCCGAGAAGATCATGCCGGTGCCGGCGGCGTCGGCCCCCGCGGCGGCTGCGTCCGGGGTGGCCGCGCCGGCATCGGCATCGACAACGGCACCGGTCGCACCGGCGCCATCGGTCGCGCCGCCGGTCGCCGCGCCGGCACGCCCGGCACAGGACCCGGCCGCGATCCTCTCGGGCGCGCCGGCGGCCCAGCCCTTCGTCTACTACGTCCAGGTCGGCGCCTTCACGCGCGCCGAAGAGGCCGAGCAGCAGCGCGCCCGGATGGCGATGATCGGCTACTCGACCAAGGTCACGCGCCAGTCGCAGTCCGGTCGCGACGTCTACCGCGTCCGCCTGGGCCCGTACGAGACGCGCGACGAGGCCGAGAGCACGCAGGCCCGGCTGCAGGATGCGAACATCGACGCGCGGCTGGTGCGGGTGGACCGCCAGTGAATCGCGCGCGCCGGAACTCGCCCGGCCCGGCCGGGTCCACAACCCTCGACCCGAACCCCCTTGAGAGGACATTCATGAAGCGGCGCGATTTCTCGATCCAACTCGCCGGTGCCGGACTCGGCCTGGCGCTGGCCGGCCCGGTCCGCGCGCAGGGCGGCTTCGTCGAAGGACGGGACTACCTGCGCGTCTCGCCGCCGGCGCCGTTCGACCTGCCGCCGGGCAAGAAGGTCGAGGTCCTCGAGTTCTTCTGGTACGAATGCCCGCACTGCTTCGACTTCGAGCCGCTGCTCGAGGCCTGGGTCGCGAAGCTGCCGGCCGACGTCTACTTCCGCCGCGTGCCGGTGGGCTTCACCGCGCGCCACCAGATGACCGAGAAGCTCTACTACGCGTTGCAGGACATGGGGCTCGAGCCGCAGATGCACCGCAAGATCTTCAACGCGATCCACATCCAGCACGTGCGCATGTTCACCGAGCCCGACATCGTCGCCTGGGTGAGCGCGAACGGCGTCGACGGCGCCAAGTTCAAGCAGATGTACGACTCGTTCCAGGTCGCGACCAAGGCACGCCAGGCGCAGCAGCTGACCGACGCCTACAAGCTCGACGGCGTGCCGACGCTCGGCTTCCAGGGCCGCTACACGACGTCCGGCGCACAGGCGGGCAGCTTCGGGCGCTCGCTCCAGGTGGCCGACTTCCTGATCCAGCGCCTGCGCAGCGGCGCCTGAGTGCACGCGCGCCGTGGCGCGCGCCACACGCCGGCGGCGATTTCCGGCCCCGGGCGGAACGGGATGCGGACTTGTGGCTAGAATGAACTGCAAGTTCCGTGCCGAAACCACCGCCCCTCGCATGCTCCTGCGCCCGTTCCCGCTGCTTCGGCTGATTCCCGCAATCGGTCTGGCCGCTGCACTGCTCGCCGCGCCGGCGCAGGCCGAGAAGGCCGACCGCCGCCAGCAGATGGTGGTCGAGGCCGACCGCCCGGGCACGCTGGACTTCCAGCGCCAGGTGCTGGTCTTCAACGGCAACGTCACGATCACCCAGGGCACGCTGGCGATCCACGCCGACCGCGTCGAGGTGCGCGAGCTGCCCGACGGCTACCGCGAGGCGGTCGCGCTCGGCGCGCCCGGACACCCGGCCACCTACCGGCAGAAGCGCGACGGCGTCGACGAGACCGTCGAGGGCCAGGCCGATCGCATCGAATACGACAGCCGCGCCGACACGCTGCGGCTGGTCGGCGACGCCGCGGTGCGCCGGCTGCGCGGCAAGGTCGTTGCCGACGAGATCAGCGGCGCGCAGATCACCTGGGATGCGAACGCCGAGCTCTTCAGCGTGCAGGGCGCGGCCGCGTCAGCCAGCAGCCCGGCCGGCCGCGTCCGCGTGGTGCTGAACCCGCCGGCCGCTGCCGCCTCGGCGCCGGCCCCCGGCGCGTCCGGAGTCCCGCGTTGACGGAGCAACCGGTCGTCGCCGCGAACAGCCGGCTCGAGGCCGAACACCTGGCCAAGAGCTACGGCGCGCGCCGCGTCGTCAAGGACGTGCACCTGGCCGTCGGCGCGGGCGAGGTGGTCGGCCTGCTCGGCCCCAACGGCGCGGGCAAGACGACGACCTTCTACATGGTCGTCGGCCTGGTGCGCGCCGACGAGGGCGTGATCCGCATCGACGGGCGCGAGGTCGAGCGGCTGCCGATCCACCAGCGCGCGCGCCTGGGCCTGTCCTACCTGCCGCAGGAAGCGTCGATCTTCCGCAAGCTCACCGTCGAGGAGAACATCCGCGCGGTGCTCGAGCTCCAGTTCGGCGCCGACGGCCGGCCGCTGAAGAAGGCGGCCATCGACGAACTGCTCAACGGCCTGCTGCAGGATCTGGCGATCGACAAGCTGCGCGACTCGCCGGCGCCGGCGCTGTCGGGCGGCGAGCGCCGGCGCGTCGAGATCGCGCGCGCGCTGGCGACGCAGCCGCGCTTCATCCTGCTCGACGAGCCCTTCGCCGGCGTCGACCCGATCGCGGTGATCGAGATCCAGCGCATCATCAGCTTCCTGCGCGCGCGCGGCATCGGCGTGCTGATCACCGACCACAACGTGCGCGAGACGCTGGGCATCTGCGACCGCGCCTACATCATCAGCGAGGGCAGCGTGCTCGCCGAAGGCACGCCGCACGAGATCGTCGCCAACGCCGAGGTGCGCAAGGTCTACCTCGGCGAACATTTCCGCATGTGACATGAGGCCCCCAGGCTTGTCGCTTCGCGCCTTCGCCGCCGTCCCGCTTGCAGGCCGGCCGTCCCTCGCCCGCCGCTCGCGGGCGCGCAGGCGCTCGCTCGGTGCGGGCTCGGCCCCCCAGGGGGAGAACCCCAGGCCATGAAGCCGTCGTTGCAGGTCCGCCTGTCGCAGCACCTGGCGTTGACGCCGCAGCTGCAGCAGTCGATCCGGCTGCTGCAGCTGTCGACGCTGGAGCTGCACCAGGAAGTCGAGCAGATGCTCGAGCAGAACCCCTTTCTCGAGGTCGAGGAAGAGGCCGGGACGCCGTACGATGCGCCGGCCGAACGCAACGCCGCGGCCGAGCGCGCGAACGAGCGCGAGGAGTCCGACGCGCCCGACGCCGCCGACGCCTTGCCCGAGGTCAGCGCCGACGACTTCGGCAAGCCCGAGCGCGACGACTGGGAGAACGGCACCGAGCGCGACGACTTCGACGGCATCCCCGCCGCGCCGAAACCGGCACGCTGCAGGACCACCTGCGGCGCCAGATCGCCGGCATGCGGCTGTCGGGCGAGGACCTCGCGGCGCTGAACGTTCTGATCGAGTCGCTCGACGCCGACGGCTACCTCGCCGACCCGCTGGACGAGATCGCCGAGCGGCTGGCCGAGATGCTGGAGCTGGACGATGCCGACGCGCGCGAGGCGCTCGCCGACCGGCTGCAATGCGCGCTGCGCTGGCTGCAGAGCCTGGAGCCCACCGGCGTCGGCGCACGCTCGCTGTCCGAGTGCCTGCAGCTGCAGCTGCAGGCGATGGCACCGAGCGAGGCGCGCCGCGTCGCGCTCGCGGTCTGCGCGCAGCACCTGGAGCTGCTCGCGCGGCGCGACATGAAGAAGCTCACCGCCGCCACCGGCGCGAGCGAGGAGCTGCTGCGCGAGGCGCAGGCGCTGATCAAGGGCTGCGAGCCCAAGCCGGGCCGGCCGTTCGCGGCCGCCGAGGCCAACATCGTCGTGCCCGACGTCGTCGTGCAGCGCTCGGGGCGCGGCTTCAAGGTGCTGCTCAACCCCGACGTGATGCCCAAGCTGCGCATCAACGACCTCTACGCGCAGGCGATCCGCGGCCAGCGCAACGGATCGGCCGGCGGCCTGTCGGGCCGACTGCAGGAGGCGCGCTGGTTCATGAAGAACATCCAGCAGCGCTTCGACACGATCCTGCGCGTCAGCAAGGCCATCGTCGAGCGGCAGAAGAACTTCTTCAGCCACGGCGCGATCGCGATGAAGCCGCTCGTGCTGCGCGAGATCGCCGACGAGCTCGGCCTGCACGAGAGCACGATCTCGCGCGTGACGACCGCCAAGTACATGGCCACGCCGCACGGCACCTTCGAGCTGAAGTACTTCTTCGGCAGCTCGCTCAACACCGAGGCCGGCGGCAACGCATCGAGCACCGCGGTGCGCGCGCTGATCCAGCAGCTGGTCGCGGCCGAGGACGCGAACAAGCCGCTCTCGGACAGCCAGCTCAGCCAGATGCTCGAGGAGCAGGGCATCCAGGTTGCGCGGCGCACGGTCGCCAAGTACCGCGAAGCCCTGAAGATCGCGCCGGCCAGCCTGCGCCGGACGATGTGAGCGCGGGCGAACGCAGCCGATGACCACCCTGTTCCTGCCCTGCGCCGGCGGCGTCGAACCGCTGCTCGCCGACGAGGTGCTGCGCATCACCGGGCAGCGCGCCGAGGCCGGCCGCGGCGGCGTCTGGGTCGAAGGCGACGAGCGCAGCGCGATGGCGCTGAACCTCGAGAGCCGGCTCGCGCAGCGCGTGCTCTGGCCGCTGATCGACGGCCGCTACCGCGACGAGCACGACCTGTACGACCTCGCGCGCCGCGTCGCCTGGGGCGACTGGATCACGCCGCGCCAGACGCTGCGCGTCGACGTCACCGCCGGGCGCGGCAGGTTCGGTTCGCCGCTGAAGAGCCTGAACTTCACGACGCTGCGCATCAAGGACGCCGTCTGCGACGTGATCCGCGACGCCACCGGCGAGCGCCCCAGCGTCGCGACGCACCGGCCCGACCTCGCGATCGCGCTCTTCGTCGGCCCCGAGCACGCGACGCTCTACGTCGACACCTCGGGCGAGGCGCTGTTCAAGCGCGGCTGGCGCGAGGTCCAGGGCGAGGCGCCGCTGAAGGAGACGCTTGCCGCCGCGATGCTCGCCGCCGCCGGCTGGCAGGGGCGCGAGCAGGACGGGCCGCTGCTCGACCCCGTCTGCGGCGCGGGCACGATCGCGATCGAGGCGGCGCAGCTCGCCTGCGGCATCGCGCCCGGCAGCCAGCGCCGCTTCGCGTTCGAGACGCTGCTGCCGTTCCGCGCCCACCAGGCGGCGTGGCGCGAGCTGCAGCAGGCGGCACGCGAGCGCGTGCATGCGCCGCGCGTGCAGGTGTTCGCCGGGGACGTGAGCTTCCGGATGACCGACTTCGCGAAACGCAACGCCGAGCGCGCCGGCGTCGCGCGTGCGATCGAGTTCAAGACCGCCGACGCGCTGCAGCGCATGCCGCCGGTGCCGCGCGGCACGCTGATGCTGAACCCGCCCTACGGCGAGCGCATCGCCGCGAAGGGCAAGGGCAGCGACACCGCGCGCGAGGGCTTCGAGGGCGGCGGCTCGTCGGCCGAGTTCTTCGCCGGCCTGGCCTCGCACTGGAAGCGCCACTACGCCGGCTGGACCGCCTGGGTGCTCAGCCCCGACATGAAGCTGCCGTCGCTGATGCGGCTGAAGGAAAACCGGCGCGTGCCGATGTGGAACGGCCCGATCGAATGTCGGCTTTTCCGTTTCGAGATGATCGCAGGGTCGAACAAGGAAGCCTGATGACCAAGCCGCTGAAGATCGATTTCGTCTCCGACGTCTCCTGCCCCTGGTGCGCCGTCGGCCTGGCCTCGCTGGACCGGGCGCTCGAACGCCTCGCCGGCGAGGTCGCGGTCGAGCTGCATTTCCAGCCCTTCGAGCTGAACCCGAAGATGGGGCCCGAAGGCGAGGACATCGATGAACACCTGACGCGCAAGTACGGCGGCACGCCGGCGCAGTTCGACGCCGCGCGCGCGGCGATCCGCGAGCGCGGCGCCGCGGTCGGCTTCGCCTTCGGCCAGCGCTCGCGCATCTGGAACACCTTCGACGCGCACCGGCTGCTGCACTGGGCCGGCCTCGAGGGGCCCGAACGGCAGCACGCGCTCAAGCTCGCGCTGCTGCGCGCCTACCACGGCGAGGGCCGCAACCCGGGCGACCCGGCGGTGCTCGTCGGCGCGGCCGAAGCCGCCGGACTGGACCCGGCGCGCGCGGCGCGGATCGTCGCCGGCGACGAGTTCGCCGCCGAGGTGCGCGCCGAGGAACAGCGCTGGCTCGAGCTCGGCATCCACTCGGTGCCGGCGATCGTCATCGACGACCGCCACCTGATCGAAGGCGGGCAGCCGCCCGAGGTGTTCGAGCGCGCGCTGCGCCAGCTCGCTGCGGCCTGACTTTCAGGAAGCCTCGCGCGCCATCGGCGCCAGGCGCTCGAACCAGGGCTGCGCGGCCTCGAGCTGCGCTGCCAGCTGCAGCAGCGTCGCCTCGTCGCCCATCGCCGCGCCGAACTGCACGCCCAGCGGCAGGCCGTCGGCGGTCCAGTGCAGCGGCACGCTCATCGCCGGCGTGCCGGTCAGGTTCGCGAGCTGCGTGAACGGGTAGGGCGCGAGGTTCTCGCGCGCAATGGCGTCGACGGTGCCGCGCAAGAGCCCGGCGCGCCCGAGCAGCCCGAGCAGGCCGGTCTCGAGCAGGCCCTCGAGCGCGAGCTGCTGCCAGCGCGGCGGGTCGACCGCGCCGTGGCGCAGCGGCGGGCGCGCCAGCGTCGGCGTGAGCCAGACGTCGTGGCGCCGGTAGAAGGCGCCGAGAGCGCGCGCGAACTCGTTCCAGCGCAGCAGATGCGCGGTCAGCACCGGCGCGCTGACGGTGCGGCCCAACGTGGCCATCACGCGCGTGAGCAGCTCGAAGTCACCGCGCCGGGCGCCCTGGGCGCGCGCCGCCGCGACCGTGGCTGGCACCTGGCCCAGGTACAGGTGCACGTAGGCCTGCGCGACCGCCTGCCCGTCGATCGCCGGCGCCGCCTCCTCGACCTCGTGGCCCAGGCTCTCGAGCAGGCGCGCCGCGCCGTGCACCGCGGCCACCGCCTCGGCGTGCACCGGCGTGCCGATCGGCGACGCGGTGCTGAACGCCACGCGCAGGCGCCGCGGCGGGCGCAGCATCACGCGGGCGAAGGGCTCGGGCGGCGCAGCGGCGACGCCGGGGTCACCGGGCTCGGGGCCGGTCAGCAGGTCCAGCGCGAGTGCGCTGTCGCGCACGCTGCGCGAGATCACGCCTTCGGTGCTCGCCCCGTACCAGACCTCGCCGAAGCCGGGGCCGTTGGAGACGCGGCCGCGCGAGGCCTTGAGCGCGAACAGGCCGCAGCAGGCCGCCGGGATGCGCAGCGAGCCGCCGCCATCGTCGCCGCCGGCCATCGGCACGACGCCGGCCGCGACCGCCGCGGCCGACCCGCCGCTCGAGCCGCCCGCGACATGCGCGGGGTTCCAGGGGTTGGCCACGGACCCGAATTCACGCGAGTCGCTGACCCCCTTGAGCCCGAACTCGGGCAGGTTGGTCTTGCCGAAGACCACGAACCCGGCGTCGAGCAGCCGGCGCAGCGGCGCCGCGTGCTCGGTCGGGACGACGCCGCGCATCGAGCGGCTGCCGTAGCTGGTGGGCACGCCGGCGACGTCGAGCACGCTGTCCTTGACGAGCAAGGGCACGCCGGCCAGCGGCCCGGCCGAGGTCCCGCTCGACAGGCGCTCGAGCTGGGCTTCGGCGAGCTCGTCGAGCGGACGCAGCAGCGCGTTGATGCGCGGCTGCACGCGCGCCATCTGCGCGCGCGCCAGTGCCAGCAGCTCGCGCGCCGAGACCTCGCCGCGCGCGACGCAGGCGGCGAGCGAGCTCGCGTCGTGGCGCAGGTACTCGGCGTGGCGCAATCAGCGGCCCAGTCAGCGGCCCAGTGCGCCGAGCAGGCTGCCGATCTCGCCCAGCCCGCCCTGCGGCACCGCGCCCTGCGGCGTGAGCTTGTCGACCACCTGCGGCAGCAGCTGCGACAGCTGTGCGGCGACGTCGCCGTGCGACAGCCCGAGCTGCTGCGCGAGCCCGGCGATCGTCTCGCTGCCGAGCACCTGGTGCAGCTGGTCGGCCGAGATCGGCAGGTTCTGCCCGCTGCCGATCCACGAGCCGATCAGGTGGCCGAGCCCGCCTTGCTCGAACTTCGCCACCAGATCCTGCAGGCCGCCATTGCCGAGCAGGCCCGCCACCGCATTCAGCAGCTCTGGCTGGGCACCGGCTTGAGAACCGCCCTGTGCCTGGCCGAGTGCGCCGACGACCGAATCGAAAAGTCCCATGACGAAGCTCCGAGGTTGGGAATCGGGTGATTCTGTGGTGCCGTCCTCAGCCCCGCAAGCCCAGCCAGGCGAGCAGCGCGAGCGGCGCGGTGTCGGCGCGCAGCACGCGCGA
>MEGM01000222.1 GCA_001725505.1 Rubrivivax sp. SCN 70-15
CGTGGCAGGCGCTGGCGGCGCTGCTCGCAGCGGGTGCGCTCGCCGCCTGGTGGGCGCCGTCGGCGCGCTGGGACTGGCAGCCGGCGCTGGCCGCGAGCCAGCCCTGGCGCTGCTGGAGCGCGGCCTTCGTCCACTGGAGCCCTTTGCACCTGCTCGCGAACCTGCTCGGCACCGCGGTGCTGGCCGCGCTCGGCCGCACTGCGGCGCTGCCGGCGCGCGCCGCGCTCGCCTGGTTCCTGGCCTGGCCGCTGACCCAGCTCGGCCTGCTCGCGCAGCCGGCGCTGGCGCATTACGGCGGGCTGTCGGGCGTGCTCCATGCCGGCGTCGCCGTCGCGGCGGTCGAGCTGCTGCTCGGCGCGCGCGGGCGGTCGCGCTGGATCGGCGCGGCGATCGCGGCCGGCCTGCTGCTCAAGATCGGGCTCGAGCAGCCCTGGGGGCCGGCGCTGCGCCACCCGGCCGACTGGGACATCGCGATCGCGCCGCTCGCGCACGCGACCGGCGCGGCGGCCGGCGCGCTGCTGGCCGTCGCCGCGGCGACAGCCCTGCCGCGGCGCGGGCCGCGACAATCGGGCCGATGACCGACGATCGCAAGGAGCGCCTGGACGCGCGGGCGGTGGCGCTGCTCGTGACCTGCAGCGCGCTCTGGGGCCTGAACCAGGTCGCGGCCAAGGTCGCGCTCGTCGAGATCGCGCCGCTGTGGCCGGCCGGGCTGCGCTCGCTCGGCGCGGCCGCGCTGCTCTCGCTTTGGGCGCGCTGGCGCGGCATCCCGCTGTGGCAGCGCGACGGCACGCTGCTCGCCGGGCTGCTCGCCGGCGGGTTCTTCGCCGCCGAGTTCGCCTGCATCTTCATCGGGCTGCAGTACACCGCGGCGTCGCGGATGCGCGCTCGCCTTCGCCGGTGTCGTCTGGGCCTTCGTCGAGGGCTTCGCGAAGCCGGCCGCCGGGCCGCACCAATGGGTGGGCGACGCGCTCGGCATCGCCGCCGCGCTGCTCTGGGCGATGACGACGCTGACGCTGCGCGGCAGCCGCTTGTCGACCGCGACGCCGGAGAAGACGCTGCTCTACCAGCTGCTGGTCTCGGGCATCGCGCTCGGCGCCGCGGCGCTGCTCGCCGGCGAACCGCTGCCGTTGCGGCTGAGCTCGGCCTCGCTCGTGCCGCTGGCGTTCCAGACCGTGATCGTCAGCTTCGCGAGCTACCTGGCCTGGTTCTGGCTCGTGCGCCATTACCCGGCAACGCGGATCTCGGCCTTCACGCTGCTGACGCCGATCTTCGGCCTGCTGGCCGGCGTGCTGCTGCTCGGCGAGCCCGCGACGCCGCGGCTGCTCGTCGCGCTGGCCGCGGTGGCCTGCGGCATCCTCCTCGTCAATCGCTCGTAGACTGCGGCGCCGAACCCGACCCCCCCCGAAGGAGCAGACCCATGATCACGCTGTGCGGCTTCGCGCTGTCCAACTACTACAACAAGGTCAAGCTGGCCCTGCTCGAGAAGGAGATCCCGTTCACCGAGGAGCGCGTGCTGACCGGCTCGACGGACGAGGCGGTGCTGTCGGCGTCGCCGCTGGCGAAGATCCCGTTCATCCGCACCGAGCACGGCCCGCTGTGCGAGAGCCAGGTGATCCTCGACTACCTCGAGGCCGCGTACCCGGCACGGCCGCTGCTGCCGGCCGACCCGTACCGGGCGGCCAAGGTGCGCGAGCTGATCCAGTTCATCGACGTGCACCTCGAACTGGTCGCGCGCGAGCTCTACGGCCAGGCCTTCTTCGGCGGCAGCGTCAGCGAGGCCGCTCAGGCCCGGGTGCGCAAGCTGCTGACGAAGAACATCGCCGCCTTCAAGCGCCTCGCGGCGTTCGCGCCCTACGTCGCCGGCGCCGAGTTCGGGATGGCCGACTGCGCCGCCTGGCCGAGCCTGCCGCTCGTCGGGCTGGCGACGAAGATCGTGCTCGGCGAGGACCTGCTCGCTGCCGCCGGCGTGGACTGGAAGGGCTACGCGCGTCTCGTCGGCGAGCGCCCGACCGCGGCGCGCGTGGCCGCCGACCGCCAGCGCGAGCAGGACGCGCGCGCGGCGAAGAAGGCCTGACGCCGCGTCATCCGGCCTGCGGCCGCGGCGCGGCGCGGGCCAGCGCGACAGTGATCTCCTTGCGGTAGCGGTTCAGCTCCTGCACGCTGGCGAAGCTGCGCTCCATGAGCAGGCTCAGGTTGTGCAGGATGCGCTCGACGACCTTGTTCTCCCAGACGCTGTCGAACTGGATCTGCGTGTCCAGCCACGCCTCCAGCCACTCGGGGTTGGGCAGCCGGCTCTGGATCGTGTCGCGCGGGAACAGCTTGACGTTGACGTGCAGGTTGGTCGGGTGCAGCGCCTGCGCAGTGCGGCGCGCGCTCGCCATCAGCACGCCGACCTTGGCGAACGCGGCACGGGCCTCGTCGCCGAACCTGGCGAGCGCGCGCTTCATGTAGCGCAGGTAGGCGCCGCCGTGGCGCGCCTCGTCGCGCGCCAGCGTCTCGTAGATCGCCTTGATCACCGGCTCGGTGTGCCATTCGGCGGCGCGCCGGTACCAGTGGTTCAGCCGCACCTCGCCGCAGAAATGCAGCATCAGCGTCTCGAGCGGCGGCGCAGGGTCGAACTCGAAGCGCACCGCGTGCAGCTCTTCTTCGGTGGGCACGAGGTCCGGGCGGAAGCGGCGCAGGTATTCCATCAGCACCAGCGAGTGCTTCTGCTCCTCGAAGAACCAGACGCTCATGAAGGCCGAGAAGTCGCTGTCCTCGCGGTTGTCGCGCAGGAACATCTCGGTCGCCGGCAGCGCGGCCCATTCGGTGATGGCGTTCATCTTCACCGTCTGCGCCTGCTCTTCGCTGAGCTGGGTGGCGTCGAAGCGGTCCCACGGGATGTCGGTGTCCATGCTCCAGCGCACGGCTTCGAGTTGCTTGAACAGTTCGGGATAAAGCATAGGGTCCCCCTCGTTGGCACCAATTCTAGGGACGCGGGCCCCTGCGCGGCGCCGGATGACGGGCAGCGCGGTCTTTGGCGTCGACGCAGACGCGCCGCGAAGCCCCTGCCGAGGCCAAGACCCTCACGCCTTGAAGGCCATCGGCTCGCGCGCCACGGCGTCGGATTACCATTGAGTTCGTTTTGTGACTATTCAGTTTTCATTCGAGCGTCGCCCACTCCTCCCGCCCAGCCCCATGCCTCAGCCCAGCCAGCCCTCACGCACCTCGCCTGCGCCGTTTTTCGCCTCGGGCATGGAACTTCGGCCGCAGGGCGCGCTCACAGAAGCATGTGCCGATGCCCGACCCCTCGATCCACGCGAGCGTCGCACGACGGTTTTTCTGCTGTGCCGGCCGGCAGCTCCGCTGCCCGCAATCTCTGAGCGTCTCTCCTCCTCCTCCCTCCCTCCCTCGTTCGCTCAGAGGCGCCGCACAGCAGTCTTTACAAGCGGGCGCACCGCCCCAGGTGGTGCGCCCGGCCTGAGCGCCGCGCGAGCGGGCGCCCGGGGCTGAGGCGATGCGTCGCGTCGCCGTCATCGGTGCGGGGATTTCCGGGCTCGCCGCCGCCCATGCGCTGTCGGGCGAGGCCCGGGTCACGCTGTTCGAGGCCGGCAGCCATTTCGGCGGCCACGCGAACACGGTCGACGTCACGCTGGACGGTGTCCGGCACGGCGTCGACACCGGCTTCCTCGTCTTCAACCACCGCACCTACCCGAACCTGGTGCGGCTGTTCGACACGCTGCAGGTCGACACCGCGCCGGCGGAGATGTCGTTCTCGGTCCAGCTGCCCGGCCGCGGAATCGAGTGGAGCGGCTCGGACCTGAACAGCGTCTTCGCCCAGCGCCGCAACCTGCTGCGCCCGCGCTTCCTGCGCATGCTGGCCGACATCCTGCGCTTCAACCGCCTGGCCACGGCGCTGGCCGAATCGGGCAGCGACGCGGCGCTGAACGAGTCGATCGGCGACTTCCTCGACCGGCACGGCTTCGGCGCCACCTTCCGCGCCTGGTACTTCCTGCCGATGGTGGGCTGCATCTGGTCCTGCCCGACCGAGCAGATGCTGCGCTTCCCGATCGGCACGATGATCCGCTTCTGCCACAACCACGGGCTGATCCAGGTGACCGACCGGCCGCAGTGGCACACCGTGCGCGGCGGCTCGCGCAACTACGTCGCGAAGATGCTGGAAGGCATCGAGGACGCGAGGCTGCGCACGCCGGTGCTCGCCGTCTCGCGCCTGCCGCCGGGGCAGGGCACGGCCGGCGTGCGCGTCGCCACCGCGCAGGGCGAGGAACGCTTCGACGAAGTCGTTCTCGCCTGCCACAGCGACCAGACGCTGGCGCTGCTGACCGACGCCCGCGCCGACGAGCGCGCGCTGCTCGGCGCGATCCGCTACCAGCCGAACCAGGCGGTGCTGCACACCGACGCCTCGGTGCTGCCCAGGCGACGGCGCGCCTGGGCGGCGTGGAACTACGAGCGCCCGGCCATCGGCCACGACGAGCAGGCCGCGGTCTGCCTGCATTACCTGATCAACCGGCTCCAGCCGCTGCCCTGGCAGCAGCCGGTGCTGGTGTCGCTGAACCCGGCGCGGGCGATCGATCCGCAGCGCGTCATCGGCCGCTTCGACTACAGCCACCCGGTGTTCGACCTCGCCGCGATCCAGGCCCAGCGCGGCCTGCCCGAGCTCCAGGGCCGCTCGCACCTGTGGTTCTGCGGCGCGTGGACGCGCTACGGCTTCCACGAAGACGGGCTGAGCTCGGCGCTGGACGTCGTCGAACGGATGCGCCAGCGCTGGGCCGCCGCCCCGGTGCGCGAGGCCGCATGAGTTCCGCCGCGGCACCGCTGCTGGCCACCGGCGTCGTGCGCCACCAGCGCCTGCGCCCGGCCGCGCACGCCTTCGCCTACCCGACGTACTTCCTGCTCCTGCCGATGCGCGCGCTGCGCCGCGAGCCGCAGCCCGGGCTGCGACGCAACCGCTGGGGCCTGCTGTCGTTCCACGACCGCGACCATGGCGACGGCGGCGCCGATGCGCTCGCCTGGCTCGACGCCCTGCTGCGCGAGCAAGGCGTGACCGACGCCGACGGCGAGGTCTGGCTGCAGACCTACCCGCGCGTGCTCGGCTACGTCTTCAAGCCGGTCAGCTTCTGGTACTGCGAACGCCGCGACGGCTCGCTCGCGGCCGTCGTCGTCGAGGTCAACAACACCTTCGGCGAACGCCACTGCTACCTGCTCGCGGGCCCCGGCCTCGCGTTCGGGCGCGAGCTGACCGCGCGCAAGGTCTTCCACGTCTCGCCGTTCTGCGCCGTGCAGGGCGGCTACCGCTTCCGCTTCATGCGCACCGGCGAGCGCATCGTCGCGCGCATCGACCACGACGACGACGCCGGCCCGCTGCTGCAGACCAGCGTCAGCGGCCGGCTGCAGCCGCTCACCGCGGCGAGCCGGCGTGCCGCCTTCTTCGGCATGCCGCTGATGACGCTGGGCGTGATCGCGCGCATCCACTGGCAGGCGCTGCGCCTGTGGCTCAAGCACGTGCCCTTCTTCGGCAAGCCCGAAGCGCCGCGCGCCTTCACCACCCGCTGACCTCCCTCTTCCGATGCCGGCCATGACAACGACCACCGCTTCCGCGCTCGCGCTGCCCGCCACCGCACCGGCCGCCGCGCGCGCCGTCCTGCGCCAGCTCGGCGCGCTGCGCATCGGGCATCTGTCGCTGCAGCTGCCCGACGGCACGCAAGCCCGCTTCGGCAGCGATGCCGACGCCCAGCCACGCGCGACGATCCGGCTCGCCGACTGGCACGTCTTCGGCGCCACGCTGAAGAGCGGCGACATCGGCTTCGCCGAGAGCTACATCGCCGGCCACTGGACGACGCCGGACCTGCCCGCGCTGCTGCAGCTGCTGCTGGCCAACCGCGACGCGATCGAGTCGGTGATCTACGGCACCTGGTGGGGCTCGCTCGCATACCGGGTCAGGCACCTGCTGAACCGCAACTCGCGCCAGGGCAGCCGCAAGAACATCCACGCGCATTACGACATCGGCAACCCGTTCTACCGGCTCTGGCTCGACGAGACGATGAACTACTCGAGCGCGCTCTTCGACGGCGACCTCGCGCGCCCGACGGCCGATGCACAGGCTGCCAAGATGCGGCGCGCGCTCGACGAATGCGCGCTGCGGCCAGGCCAGCGCCTGCTCGAGATCGGCTGCGGCTGGGGTGCGGTGGCCGAAACCGCGGCGCGCGACTTCGGCGCCCGCGTCACCGGCCTGACCCTGTCCGACGAGCAGCTCGGCTTCGCCAACGAACGGCTGGCGCGCGCGGGCCTCGCGGCGCAGGCCGAGCTGCGGCTGCAGGACTGGCGCGACTGCGCCGACGGCCCGTTCGACGCGCGATCGTCTCGATCGAGATGTTCGAGGCCGTCGGCCGCGAATATTGGGGCCGCTTCTTCGCGATGCTGCGCCACAAGCTCGCGCCCGGCGGGCGCGCGTGCATCCAGTCGATCACGATCCGCGACGACCTGTTCGAGCGCTACGTCCGCTCGACCGACTTCATCCAGCAGTACATCTTCCCCGGCGGGCTGCTGCCCAGCCGGTCCGCCTTCCGCGCCGAGGCGCGCGAGGCCGGGCTCGAGATCGTCGGCGAGCGCGCCTTCGGCGCCGACTACGCCGAGACGCTGCGCCGCTGGCGCACGCGCTTCCTGGCCCGCGAGGCCGAGGTGCGCGGGCTCGGCTTCGACACCCGATTCGTGCGCATCTGGGAGTTCTACCTGGCCTACTGCCAGGCCGCCTTCGCCACCGGCAACACCGACGTCGTGCAGTTCACGCTGCGGCGCCCCCGATGATCCGTCGCGCCGCGATCGCGCTGCTGGCCGCCGCGGCCTGTCCGGCGGTCTGGTCGCTGGCGCCGCCGGCGGCGCTGAGCGCCGCACTGCCCGGGGCGCGGCTGCAGGGCAGTGGCCGGATGCGCGTTTTCGGGCTGCAGGTCTACGACATCCGGCTCTGGGCCGGCGCGACCGAGGTCACCGCCACGGACTGGGCGCGCGTGCCGTTGGCACTGGAGATCGAGTACGCACGCGCGCTCGACGGCCGCAAGATCGCCGAGCGCTCGCTCGCCGAGATGCGCCGCCAGGCGGAGATCGACGCCGCGACCGGCGAGCGCTGGCTCGCCGAGATGAGCACGCTGTTCCCCGACGTGCACGCCGGCGACCGCCTCGCGGGCGTCCAGCACCCCGGCGAAGGCGCGAGCTTCTTCTTCAACGAGCGGCCGCGCGGCGAGGTCCGCGACGCCGAATTCGCGCGCCTGTTCTTCGGCATCTGGCTGTCGCGGCGCACCTCCGAGCCGGCGCTGCGCGAAGCCTTGCTCGGCCCGGCGCCGCGCGCGCGATGAGCGCGACCGGCTGGCAACGCGGCGCCGGGCCGGGGCTGCGCTACGGCGCGCTCGGCCTGCCGCTGGCCTTCGTCGCGCTGCCGCTTTACGTGCTGCTGCCCAGCCACTATGCGACGCGCTTCGGCGTGCCGCTCGCGACGCTGGGCGCGCTGCTGCTCGGCGCGCGGCTGCTCGACGCCTTCGCCGACCCGCTCATCGGCCGCGCCGTCGACCGCTGGTTCGCGCATTCGACAGCGCGCGTGCTCTGGGCCGCCGCGCTGGCCGCACTCGTGCTCGCTGCCGGCTTCCACGGCCTGTTCTTCCCGCCGGTGCACGAGCTCGCGCCGCTGCTCGCCTGGTGCGCTGCCGTGCTCGCGGTCACCTACCTCGGCTACAGCGTGCTCGGCGTGCTGCACCAGACCTGGGGGACGCGGCTCGGCGGCGACGAGAGCCAGCGCGCGCGCATCGTCGCGTGGCGCGAGAGCCTGGCGCTGGTCGGCGTGCTCGTCGCCAGCGTGCTGCCCGCGCTCGCCGGCTACGGCGTCACCGGCGCCGCGTTCGGCGCGATGCTGGCGCTGGGCGTCGCGCTGCTCGCGCGTGCACCGCGGCCGCTGCCGCGCCGGCCCGACGCCGGCCCGCGCGTCGCGCCGCTGCGCACGCCGGCCTTCCGCCGGCTGCTCGGCATCTACCTCGTCAACGGCGTCGCCAGCGCAGTGCCGGCGACGCTGGTGCTGTTCTTCATCCGCGACCGCCTCCAGGCCCAGCCCTACGAGCCGCTGTTCCTGGCCAGCTACTTCGCCGCCGGCGCGCTGTCGATGCCTTTGTGGGTGCGCGCGGTGGCGCGCTTCGGCCTGGCCCGCGCCTGGCTCGCCGGCATGGCGCTGGCGATCGTCACCTTCGCCTGGGCGGCGCGGCTCGGCGACGGCGACGTGGCCGGCTTCCTCGTCGTCTGCATCGCCAGCGGCAGCGCGCTCGGCGCCGACCTCGCGCTGCCGGGCGCGCTGCTCACCGGCGTGATCCAGCGCGCCGGCCACGCCGGCCGGCTCGAAGGCAGCTACCTCGGCTGGTGGAGCTTCGCGACCAAGCTCAACCTCGCCCTCGCCGCGGGCATCGCGCTGCCGCTGCTCGCGCTCTTCGGCTACGTGCCGGGCAGCCGCAGCGCCGGCGCGCTGCAGGCGCTGACCGCCGCCTACTGCCTGCTCCCCTGCGCGCTCAAGCTCGTCGCCGCGGCGCTGCTCTACACGCGCTGGATCCGAACCTCCGAAGGATGAAGACCATGATGCACCGAAGACTCCTGATCCTTGCCGCGGCCGCGCTGGCGGCCGGCTGCGCCGCACCGGTCCCGTCCGACTACGCGGGCGAGAAGCCGACGCTGGACCTGAAGACCTATTTCGACGGCCCGCTCACCGCGCACGGGATGTTCAGCGACCGCTCGGGCAAGGTCGTGCGCCGCTTCACCGTCGCGATGACCGGCCGCTGGCAGGGGAACCAGGGCACGCTCGACGAGCATTTCACCTACAGCGACGGCCAGACCCAGCGCCGCGTCTGGCATCTTACCGACCAGGGCGGCGGCCACTACGTCGGCCGCGCCGACGACATCGTCGGCGACGCCGTCGGCACCGCGGCCGGCAACGCGCTGAACTGGCGCTACACGCTGCGCCTGCCGGTCGACGGCAAGGTCTACGACGTGCAGATGGACGACTGGATGTACCTGATGAGCGACCGCGTGATGCTGAACAAGACCGTGATGAGCAAGTTCGGCTTTCGCGTCGGCGAGGTCACGCTCGCGTTCGACAAGACGCTCCCGGGCGGCACATGCCGCTGAACCCGCGCCTCACGGACTGGGCCGGACGCAGCGCCTGGATCGTCGGCGCATCGAGCGGCATCGGCCGCGCGACCGCCGCGCGGTTGCACGCCGCGGGCGCGCGCGTCGTCGTCTCGGCGCGCAGCGCCGACGCGCTGGACGCCTTCGTCGCCGCGCATCCGGGCAGCGAGGCGGTCGCGCTCGACGTGACCGACCTCGCCGCGGTGCACACCGCTGCGACGGGCATCGCCGCGCGCCACGGCCGGATCGACCTCGCGCTGTACAGCGCCGGCACCTACCGCGCGATGCGCGCCGCCCAGTTCGACCTCGCGCTCGCGCGCCAGCACCTGGAGATCAACTATCTCGGCGCGCTGCACCTGCTCGACGCGGTGCTGCCGCTGCTACTCGCGCAACGCAGCGGCCACCTGAGCCTGGTCGGCAGCGTCGCCGGCTACCGCGGGCTGCCGCAGTCGCTGGCCTACGGCCCGACGAAGGCGGCGCTGATCAACCTGGCCGAGACGCTGTACCTGGACCTGCGTCCGCTGGAAATCGGCGTCTCGCTCGTGAGCCCGGGCTTCGTCGAGACGCCGCTGACGGCGCAGAATGCCTTTCGCATGCCTGCGCTGATCAGCCCCGAGACCGCCGCCGCCGAGATCCTGCGCGGCTGGGACCGGGGCGATTTCGAGATCCACTTCCCGAAGCGCTTCACGCGCTGGCTCAAGGGCTTGCGCCACCTGCCCTACGGCGCCTACTTCCCGGTGGTGCGGCAATCGACCGGACTGTGAGCACGGACGCCCGCGTTCAGCGCATCGTCGCGCGCTTCGAGAGCCTCACGGCCGCCGACGTGGCGCGGCTGGGCGAGATCTACACGCCCGACGCGCGCTTCAAGGACCCGTTCAACGAGGTCCGGGGCCGGGCCGGGATCGAACGCATCTTCGCGCACATGTTCGTTGCGCTGGACGCGCCGCGCTTCGTGATCCGCGACGTGCTGGTCCAGGGCGACCAGTGCTTCCTGAGCTGGGACTTCCGCTTCCGGATGCGGCGCTGGCGGCACGACGAGCAATGCATCCACGGCGCGACCCACCTGCGCCTGGCGGCCGACGGCCGCATCGCCGAGCACCGCGACTACTGGGACGCGGCCGAGGAGCTGTACGAGAAGCTGCCCGGGGTCGGCGCGCTGATGCGCTGGCTGAAGGCGCGCGCGCGCCAGTGAGCGCGCGGCGCGCCTAGCGCAGCCAGCCCTTGCGACGGAAGAAGATGAACGGCGCCGCCACCGACGCGACCATCAGCGCGATCGCGAACACGTAGCCGTAGCGCCACTCCAGCTCGGGGATGCTGCGGAAGTTCATGCCGTAGACGCTGGCGATCAGCGTCGGCGGCAGCAGCGCGACGCTGGCGACCGAGAAGATCTTGATGATCTTGTTCTGGTTGATGTTGATGAAGCCGACCGTCGCGTCCATCAGGAAGTTGATCTTGTCGAACAGGAACGCGGTGTGCGAGTCGAGCGAGTCGATGTCGCGCAGGATCTGGCGCGCCTCCTCGAACTGCTCGGCGTTGAGCATCCGGCTGCGCATCAGGAAGCTCAGCGCGCGCCGCGTGTCCATCACGTTGCGCCGGATGCGGCCGTTCAGGTCTTCTTCCTTCGCGATCGCCGACAGCGCCTCGCCCGCGGCGCGGTCGTCGACCTCGTGCCTGAGCACGCGTGCGCTGACGCGCTCGAGGTTGTCGTAGATGCCCTCGAGCGAGTCGGCCGAGTACTCGGCGTCGGCGTCGTAGAGCTTGAGCAGCACGTCCTTCGCGTCCTCGATCAGCGCCGGCGTGCGGCGCGCGCGCAGCCGCAGCAGCCGGAACACGGGCAGGTCCTCGGCGTGGATCGAGAACAGCACGTTGTCGCGCAGGATGAAGGCCACGCGCACGTTGCGCGAAGGCTTGCCGCCGCTGCTGTCGCCGTCGATCAGGAAGTCCGAGCGGATGTGCAGCTCGCCGTTGTCCTCCTCGTAGAAGCGCGCCGACTCCTCGAGGTCGTCGTCGACGACGTCGGCGGGAATCGTGAGCCCGAAGCGCTCCGCGATCCAGCCCTTCTCGTCGGCGCTCGGCGATTCGAGGTCGACCCACACCGGCCGCGCCCGGGCCAGCGCCTGCGGGTCGTCGATTTCCTCCTGCACGAGCCGGCCCTGGGCCAGCGAGAAGACGTTGAGCATGCCGGTCGGTCGGGCGCTGGAAAGGGAGTGGAACGGGCCGGCGCGGCGGGCGCGGCGACCGGCAGCGATTGTCGCATCGGGCCGTCACGCGGCCCGGCCCATGCGCCCATGGCAGACTGCAGCGCATGCGCAGCCCGAGGCGATGGTGGGTCGCAGCGATCCTGCTGCCGGCCCTGCTGCTGGTCCTGCCGCTGGCCGCCGCGCTGCTGGCCTTGCAGGACGAGCCCGGCGTCGCGGCGCGATCGGACATCGCGCCGGCAGACGTGGACCGCGCGCTCGCGATCGCGCGCCGCAACGATCCGCGCCTGGCCGCGCCCGGCGCGCTGCGCGAATTGCGCCTGAGCGAGCGCGACGCCGACCTGCTGCTGTACCACGGCGCCCAGCACTGGCTGGACGCGCGGACCCGGGTCACGCTGCACCCGGGCCGGGCCGAGGTCCGCGCCAGCGTCGAGCTGCCGCTCCTGCATCGCTGGCTGAACCTGGAGCTGCAATGGCGGCAGACCGCATCGCTGCCGGAACTGGCGCGCTGGCGCGTCGGCCGGCTGCCGCTGCCCGGCGCGCTGTTCGACGCGCTGCTGGCACGGGCCGCGGCGCGCCACGGCCTGCAGGGCCAGCTTCGGCAGGCCCTGCAGGCACTGCGCGAGGTGCGCTTCGGCGAGGGCGAACTGCAGGCGCGCTACGAGCTCGACGCCGGCAGCGCGCGCCGGATGCTCGCCGCGCTGGTGCCGCCGGACGACCAGGCGCGGTTTCGCGTCTACCAGGCTGCGCTGCGCCGGCTCGCCGACG
>MEGM01000223.1 GCA_001725505.1 Rubrivivax sp. SCN 70-15
CGACCGTCGTCTCCTCCTTTACTTCGCTACAGCGGCCACCCCACGCCCACGGCCGCCGGCATCGGCGGCGTTCGAAGGGCGAGAACAGCCGCCGCCCGAAGATCGGGCCGGTGGGGAGCGCTGTGGAGTGAAGTAAAGGAGGAGGAACGGGCGCAGCCCGTTCCGGGGGACATGAGCGGAGCAGCGCGCCCCGGCGGTCCGATCCCGCGCCGATACCCGCACGCCCGTCCATGATCACCGAAGGTCCGCTCCGGGCGGCGGATTCAACTGGTCGATCGATCGCAGGTCGGAATCAGACCGTCTGCAAAGGCGGCGCCGGGTCGACGTCCGGCTCGGCGCGTTCGTCGGCCCGCATCTCGTCGATCGGGCCATCCTCGAGCGCCGGCTCGTCGTCGGCCTCGGGCAGAGCCTCGGCGAGGAAGCCGCCCGACTGGTGTGACCAGAGCTTGGCGTAATGGCCGTCGAGCGCGAGCAGCTCGGCATGCGTGCCCTGCTCGACGATGCGCCCCTGCTCGAGCACGATGAGACGGTCCATGCGCGCGATCGTGCTGAGCCGGTGCGCGATTGCGATCACGGTCTTGCCCTGCATCAGGTCGAGCAGCTGGTGCTGGATCGCGAGCTCGACCTCGCTGTCGAGCGCGCTCGTGGCTTCGTCGAGCACGAGGATGGGCGCGTCCTTGAGGATCACGCGCGCGATCGCGATGCGCTGGCGCTGGCCGCCGCTGAGCTTGACGCCGCGCTCGCCGACGTGCGCCTCGTAGCCGGTGCAGCCCTTCCAGTCCTGCAGGCCGACGATGAAGTCGTGCGCCTGCGCGCGCCGCGCCGCGGCCTCGATCTCGGCCTGCGTCGCGCCGGGCCGCCCGTAGCCGATGTTGGCCGCGATCGAGCGGTGCAGCAGCGAGGTGTCCTGCGTCACCAGGCCGATCGCCGCGCGCAGGCTCTCCTGCGTGAGCTCGCGCAGGTCGTGGCCGTCGATGCGGATGCTGCCCTGCTCGAGTTCGTGGAAGCGCAGCAGCAGGTTCACCAGCGTGCTCTTGCCTGCGCCCGAGCGGCCGACGACGCCGACGCGCTCGCCCGGGCGCACGACGAGGTCGAAGTCGTCGAGCACCTTGCGCCCGTCCTCGCGCCCGTAGCTGAAGCCGACGTGCTCGAAGCGGATCTCGCCGGCGTGGACCTCGAGCTCGCGCGCGCCCGGCCTGTCGACCAGCGTGTGCGGCACGGCGATCGTCTGCATGCCTTCCTGGACGACGCCGATGTTCTCGAAGATGCCGGTGACTTCCCAGCTCACCCAACCCGCGACGTTGGCGATCGTCCACGCCAGCGGCAGCGCGGTCGCCACCGTGCCGGCGTCGATGCGGCCATGGCCCCAGAGCACGATGCCGATCGCCGCAGTGCTGACGAGCAGCAGCGCGTTCAGCGCCGACAGCGTCGTCATGAAGGTCGTGATCGCGCGCATGTGCGCGGCGATCGCGGCGGTGTGCTCGTCGATGACCTCGCGCACGTAGGCGTCCTCGTCGCGCGCGCGGGCGAAGAGCTTGACGGTCAGGATGTTCGTGTAGCTGTCGACGACGCGGCCCATCACCATCGAGCGCAGCTCGCTGCTCGCCTTGGACAGGTCGCGCAGCCGCGGCACGAAGCGGCGCAGGAAGACCACGTAGCCGGCGAACCAGAGCACGGTCGGGACCGCGAGGCGCCAGTCGGCACGGCTCATCAGCACGAGCGCGCTGATGCCGTAGGCGACGATGTACCAGACCGCGCGGATGCTCGAGACCACGCATTCGCGCACCGCGTTGCTGGTCTGCATCACGCGGTTCGCGATGCGGCCGGCGAAGTCGTTCTGGAAGAACGGCCAGCTCTGCCGCACGACGTGCCAGTGGCTCTGCCAGCGGATCAGGCTCGTGACGCCGGGCACGACCGCGTTGCTGCGCACGAGGCTGTCGACGAACAGCGCCAGTGGCCGGCCCACCAGCACCAGCGCGCCCATGCCGAGCAGCAGCGGCAGGTTCGCGCGCAGCGCGGCGCGCGCAGCGCGGCCTCGCGCTCGGTGGCTTCCATCAGCCGCACCAGGTGGCCGATGAAGACCGGGATCACGGTGTCGATCAGCGCCACGCCCAGCCCGGTGGCGAACATCGCGAGGAACAGGCCCTTGGTCTGGCGCACGTAATGCCAGTAGAAGGCGAGCAGCCCGGCGGGCGGGGCGCTGCCCGGGTGCGCGGTGGGGCGGATCCGGTTTTCGAAGAAGGCGAACATCAAAGGCAAAAGCCGCTCGGCGCCTCGTGGGCACCGAGCGGCATCGGATTGCTGCGGTCGCCCATTGTCGCCGATGGCCCGGCTTCGGCGGTGCCCTGGCGCGGCCGGGCGGCGATCGGGATGGTCTTGGCGATTCGCGCTGCGGCAACAAAGCCTTTGATCGAGAATTCATCCTTGCATTCAAGGGAAGAACATTGGACCAGCTTCGAGCCATGCGCGTCTTCGTCCGGGTCATCGACGAGGGCGGCTTCGCGAAGGCCGCGCGCGCTCTGGACATGGCGCCGCCGGTCGTGACGCGGGTCGTGGCCGAGCTCGAGAGCCACCTCGGCGCGCGCTTGCTCAACCGCACGACGCGGCGCATCGCACTCACCGACATCGGCGAGTCCTACCTCGAGCGTGCGCGCGCGATCCTGATCGACGTCGAGGAGGCGCAAGCGCTGGCGAGCGAATCGACGAAGGACCCGCGCGGCCACCTGCGCGTGCTCGCACCGCCGGCGGTCTCGGTGCATCAGCTCGCCAAGCATCTGCCGCGCTTCCGCGCCGCGTACCCGCAGCTCTCGGTCGAGATCGTCGCGCCGGGCAGCGTCGAGACGGTGGACGAGGACTTCGACATCACGCTGCTCGCGCTGCGCAATCCGATCGACGGCGACTTCGTCGCGCGCCGGCTCGCGACCTCGGAAGTCGTGATGTGCGCGTCGCCCGAGTACCTGGACCGGCGCGGCCGCCCCGTGCATCCGCGCGACCTGGCCCACCACGAGACCCTGGTGCCGCCGATCTCGGCGCTGCAGCGCGGGCTCACGTTCTTCAGCGGCCCGATCGGCGGCAAGGCCGGCGACGGCGAGTCGACCACCGTCGTGCCGGCGCGCGGCGCGGCGCTGCAAACGACCCACATTGACACCAACTATGCAGCCGCGCTCGCGGGCCTGGGCATCGCCGGGCTGCCCAGCTTCGTCGTCGAGGACGCGCTCATCGAGAGCGCGCTCGAGCGCGTGCTGCCCGGCTGGCGGCTGTTCAGCCTGACGCTGTGGGCGGCGATGCCCAGCCGCAAGCACCTGCCCGCGCGCACGCGCGCCTTCCTCGACTTCCTGGTCGAGATCTTCGGCGGCGAAGACCGCGATCCCTGGCTCGCTGCGGCCGGCTGCGTGACGCTGCCGACGACGGCGAAGCCGGCCTGAGCGCGCCGCCGTCCGGGCGGCGGGGCCGGGCCGGCGGCCGACCCTCATGGATAATCCGCGCGACCAAGCCCATGCACCGGGACCGCCGAACCCAGCGAGCACGCGCCGCCCCTGTCTGCCCGCGCATCGTGACGCTGGCCATCGCGGCGGGGCTGCTCTGTGGTGCCGGCCCTTCGCTCGCGCAGTCCGTGCCGGACCTCGGTGGCGCAGATCCGGCGCCGCCGATCGTGCTGCGCGCGCAGTCCATCAGCGGCCGCCCCGACCTCGACGCGGTGGCCGAAGGCGGGGTCGAGTTCAGGCGCGGCGACGTGACGATCGGTGCCGACCGGCTGAGCTACCAGCAGGCCGATGACCTCGCCACCGCGACCGGGCATGTGCGCATCCAGCGCGGCGGGGCGATCTACACCGGGCCCGAGTTGCAGCTTCAGGTGCAGCGCTTCAAGGGCTACTTCCTCGACCCGAAGTTCGAGTTCACGCAGATCGGCGCCGGCGGCCGCGCCGACCGCGTCGACTTCCTCGACAGCGCGCGCGCGGTCGCGACGAACGCCACCTACACGAGCTGCCCGCGCGACGGCTCGGGCGACCCGGACTGGGTGCTCGAGGCGCGCAGCGTCAAGCTCGACCTCGACGCCAACGAGGGCATCGCGCAGGGCGCGAAGCTGCGTTTCCTGGGCGTGCCGATCCTCGCGCTGCCGGCGATGAGCTTTCCGCTCACCGACGCGCGCAAGTCCGGCTGGCTGCCGCCGACGGTCAACCTGGACAGCCGCAGCGGCCTGGAAGTCTCGGTGCCGTATTACTGGAACATCGCGCCGAACCGCGACGCGACGATCGCGCCGCGCGTGATCACGCGCCGCGGCCTCGGCGTCGACACCGAGTTCCGCTACCTCGAGCCGAGCTACGGCGGCTCGCTCAACCTGAGCCTGCTGCCGCACGACCAGATCGCGAACCGATCGCGCGAGGCGATGCTCTGGTCGCACGACAGCGAGCTGGCACGGGGGCTGCGCTTCTCGGCGGCGATCGTGCGTGTCTCCGACGATGGCTGGTGGAAGGACTTTCCCGACGCGACGCACAGCCTGACGCCGCGCCTGCTCGCGTCGCGCGCGTCGCTCGAGCGGCCGTTCACGTTCGCCGGCAGCGGCAGCGGGCTCGCCTACGTGCGCACGCAGCGCTGGCAGGTGCTGCAGGGCAGCGATGCGCTCGTCACCGCGCCCTACGAGCGCAATCCGCAGATCGGGCTGCAGCTGCGCAGCCAGCGCGACGACGGCCTGGACATCGGCTTCGAGACCGAGGTCAACCAATTCATCCTGCCCGACAACAACCCCGACCCGACGCGTCTGACCGGCCTGCGCTGGCACGCGCTGGGATCGATCAGCCGGCCCTGGCGCGAGCCGGGTGGCTGGCTGGTGCCGAAGGTCTCGTTCAACGCCGCTGCCTACCGCACCGACCAGCCGATGGCCGACGGCCGGCGCAGCGCGTCGCGCGTGATCCCGACGCTGAGCCTGGACGCCGGGCTGTCGTTCGAGCGCCGGACGCAGGGCTTCGGCCGCGCGCTGCGCCAGACGCTCGAGCCGCGGCTGCTCTACGTCGACACGCCCTACCGCGAGCAGAGCCAGCTGCCGAACTTCGACTCGGCGGCGAAGGATTTCAACTTTTCGTCGATCTACTCGGAGAACGCGTTCTCGGGCGTCGACCGCGTCTCGGATGCGCACCAGCTCACCGCCGGCGTGACGAGCCGGCTCGTCGACGCCGTCACCGGCGCCGAGGCCTTGCGCCTGGGGATCGTGCAGCGCTACCTGTTCAGCGCCCAGCGCGTCGCGCCGCAGCCCGACGGCAGCCCCGACGGCCCGGCGCTGACCCAGCGCCTGTCGGACCTCTTGCTCCTCGGCTCGACGAGCCTGCTGCCGCACTGGACGCTGGACGGCACGCTGCAGTACAGCCCGGACACCTCAAGGCTGTCGCGCTCGATCCTCGGCATGCGCTATTCGCCCGGGCCCTACCGCACGCTGAGCGCGACCTACCGGCTCACGCGCGGGCTGAGCGAGCAACTTGAACTCGGCTGGCAATGGCCGGTCTACACCGGCAAGCCCAGGGCCGGCAGCAACAGCTGCACCGGCAGCTGGTACGCGGTGGGGCGGGTCAACTACAGCATGATGGATCGACGCATCACCGACTCGATCGTCGGCGCCGAGTACGACGCCGGCTGCTGGATCGGCCGCTTCGTCGCCGAGCGCCTGTCGACCGGGCTGAGCGAGGCGACGACGCGGGTGCTGTTCCAGCTCGAACTGGTCGGGCTGTCGCGGCTGGGCTCGAACCCGCTCCAGGTCTTGAAGGACAATATCCCCGGCTACCAGTTGCTGAGTGGCCGCCGCCCCGTACCGTCCGCGCCGGACGCTCCCTAGCCCGATCTCCCGAGCCCCATGACCGAACCGAAGACCCTCTGGCGCCGACTGGTCGTGGCCCTCGCCCTCGTCGGTGCGATCGGCGCCGCCGCCCCGGGCCGGGCCGCGGTGCGCAACGGCGACTACATCGTCGCGATCGTCAACTCCGACCTCGTCACCGCAGGCGAGGTCGACCGCCGCGTGCAGCGCGCCGAGGCCGAAGCGCTGCGCAGCGGCGCGCAGCTGCCGCCGCTGGACCAGCTGCGCAAGCAGGTGCTCGATTCGCTGATCAACGAGCGCGTGATCGTCACCCATGCGCGCGAGAGCGGCATCCGCGTCGACGATGCCGACGTCGACCGCGCGGTGCAGAGCGTCGCGGCGCAGAACCAGCTCACGACGGACCAGCTGCGCCAGCGCCTGCGCGACGAAGGCATGGACTACAGGCGCTTCCGCGAGCAGCTGCGCGACCAGCTGCTCGTCGAGCGCGTGCGCGAGCGCGAGGTCTACCAGAGCATCAAGGTCGACGACGCCGAGATCGACGCCTACCTGGCCAAGCAGCGCGCCACCGAACAGGCCGACCCCGAACTCGACATCGCGCAGATCCTCGTCACGGTGCCCGACGGCGCCGACGCGGCGACGGTGGCCGCGCGCAAGGCGGTGGCCGAGGCGGCGCTCGCGCGCGTGCGTGCCGGCGAGGACTTCGCCAGCGTCGCGAAGGCGGTGTCCGAGGACGGCAACCGCGCGCGCGGCGGCGACATCGGCCTGCGGCCGGCGTCGCGCCTGCCCGATCTCTTCGTCGCCGCGGTGCGCGACCTCAAGCCGGGCCAGATCACACCCGGGCTGGTGCGCTCGAGCGCGGGCTTCCACATCCTCAAGCTCGTCCAGCGCAAGGACAACGCGTCGATGATGGTCACGCAGACCCACGTGCGCCACATCCTGCTGCGCACCTCGCCCGAGCTGAGCACCGAGGTCGCGATCCAGCGCCTGGCCGAGATGCGGCGCGAGATCGAAAGCGGCAAGCAGACCTTCGGCGACCTCGCGCGCAAGTACTCGGAGGACGGCTCGGCCGCAGCCGGCGGCGACCTCGGCTGGGCCTCGCCCGGGACGATGGTGCCCGAGTTCGAGCAGGCGATGGACCAGACGCCGGTCGGCGGCATCTCGCCGCCGGTGGTGTCGCGCTTCGGCGTGCACCTGATCCAGGTCGTCGCGCGGCGCGAGGTCGCGCTCGACAAGAAGGAACTGCGCGAACAGGCGCGCAACGCGCTGCGCGAGCAGAAGTTCCAGCCCGCCTACGAGAAGTGGCTGAAGGACCTGCGCGCGCAGGCCTACATCGAGATGCGCGAGCCGCCGCAGTGAGGCACGCGCCGCGCAAGCGCTTCGGCCAGCATTTCCTCACCGACCCGGCGGTCCTCGACGCGATCGTCGACGCGATCGACCCGAAGCCCGGCCAGGCGCTGGTCGAGATCGGCCCCGGCCTCGGTGCGCTGACGCATCCGCTGCTCGCGCGCTGCGGCGCACTGACCGTGGTCGAGCTCGACCGCGACCTCGCGGCCCGGCTGCGCCAGCAGCGCGGGCTGGACGTGATCGAGGCCGACGTGCTGAAGGTCGACTTCGCGGCGCTGGCGGCCCGCCTCGGGCAGCCGCTGCGCGTCGTCGGCAACCTGCCCTACAACATCTCGACGCCGATCCTGTTCCGGCTGCTCGACGCGGTGGACGTCGTCGCCGACCAGCATTTCATGCTGCAGAAGGAAGTCGTCGACCGGATGGCGGCCGCCCCCGGCAGTGAAGCTCTGATGTACACCGTCGACTTTCCTCCAGGTTTTTCGAGTTCCATTCACCGCCACGACGCGCAGGTGTCTGTTTATGTGCTGGAGGGTTCTGTCGTAATGCAGGTCAAAGGCGGAAAAGAACTGACGCTCAGTCCCGGTCAAAGCTTTTATGAAAACCCCAACGATATTCACGTCGTTAGCCGGAATGCCAGTAAATCAAAGCCTGCAAAATTCCTCGTTTT